>BTUC01000401.1:556-6530 GCA_045863575.1 Phycisphaerae bacterium | reverse complement strand
CAAATGCTTGCGCAATAAAAAAGCCAGCTTGGGAAGCTGGCATTCTACCACTGAATTACGCCCGCAAGTCTTTTACAATCAAACACTTACGCAAGTCTGCATGCCCGCTTAAGTAGTGCAAGCGCACTACTTAGGAGCCGACGGCTGGTCATTATACCTCGTTCCTGGCCATTTGAAAGGGCCTTCGGCGACGACACCCAGCTCGAAAAGCTGGTGCTCTTCATGGTCGCCACGCCGCCGCCATCTGCCACCTGGAGCGTGCTTGCCTTCTCCCGCGGTGCGCGAGCGTTCTCAGGATGGCATCGAGGACTTCGTCGAGATTCTTACCCAGATCCTCGACCAGAAAACGCAATACGAAGTAGCCGTTCTCCTGAAGCAGCAGGTCCTTCCGCCGGTCGCGACGGTAGGCGACGGCGTCGGCCAGATGCTGCCGGCCGTCCAGTTCTACAGCCACCGTTGCGTCCGCGCACAGCAAATCGACTTCCATCTTCCCCGAGCCGTCGAAAGGGATGGGCAACTCGACGTTCAGCCGAAACCGACCGGCTGTTTCCGGCAACATCTCCAGGCGGCGGTAGAGGAACGTCTCGCTCGCGCTCCTTGCGCGGTTTGCGCCCTCCGCATCCGGAGAGACACTCCGCGCGGCGTGGACGAACAGATTCGCCAACGGCGCATCCACTCCGTCGCGAACAAGCGGTCGTACGCTGGCCGCGTAGTCCTGTTTCCATTGGGGATCGATCGGCAGCGAAACATCGGCCGGCCAGCCAGGAACCGCACTGGCCGGCAGCAGGATCGAATAGCGGAGAGGACTCCTGTGTCGTGAGCCAGCATGGCTTCCGCGGCAGCCTCTTGCCCTACTCGCAATTCGCCGTGAAACGTGACGTCGAGGGGCGTGCCGACGTATCGCTCGTCCCGGATCACGGGCTGGATCTTCAGATCGGTCAGAAGCTGCTGCACATCTTCGAGGCAGCCGCGCGGCTTCAGAACTCGTAACCCATGCGGACCCAGTAATGCCAGTCGGCGACGGCCTCTTCGGTTCGCTCGTCCGTATCGTCGATGGGCTTCAGTTGGGACAGCGGCACGGCCAGGCCTTCTTTCCTGTCCCACCGGATGCTGACGAACATCTCGTGCGAACACTCGTCCTCGCCCGGCATGCCGATGACCTCTACCTCATCGCCAACGCGCAACGGAGAGATCGCACGCTTGGTGGTGCAGGTTGCGGTGAACGGGCATCGGAGCCTCTCTTCGAGGTAGTAGTACCAGCCCATCGCCCGTTCGTCGGCATCGTGAGCGTCGACCACGATCTCCATCTCGATGCGGTGTTCTCGTTGGTCATCACGCTTTGACTTATGCTTCGCCACGAGGATGCTCCTGGACCGTGAACCTTTCGCTGCTCCGCATTCGGCGGGAAAGAGATGCGCGTTCTGCGCGATTATTGCGGGTTCATTGCGCGTTTTGCGCCTTTGTTGCGGCATACCGCGTCCCGTCTTGCGGAACCGAACCCGCTATGACCAGGTTCCCACGGGCCACCTGGCGGCCAGTGTGCCTGGAAGTCTTGGCTTTCTACGATGGCAGATACCAGCTTACAGGTCGTTGCTGGTTCTGCCCAGCAGATCGATATCTCGAGTCGGGCGCATGACCGGTGTCTTCCACACGAGCAGCATCAACGCGCCCTTGAGGACGAACCGTTCACCGTGCTGCGACTGCGAGAGCCGGTACAGCCAGCGCTCGTCGGCGTAGTACTGAACGAGATCGTTGAAGCGACGATCGGTCTGCTTGGCGATATTCAGTAGACGCCGATGCACGGACTCGGCGACATTCGTGATCTGCCGCTTCGTCATCCGACAACGGCCTCCAGGTAGGGCCGAACGACCTGCTCGACACGGCAGATACGGGAGTATTCGAGCACCGCCTGAAGCCGGGCGCCCTGTCGACTGTGGTAAGATCGTAGCGCTTCGAGGGCGACATCCAGGCCGACCTTGTTGCGGTACTTGAAGCAATCGGCGAGGGTCTTCTCCGGCCGATACATGCGGACAGGTATCTTGTCGATGATGTGCGTTTCGATGCCGGCCTCGAACGTCTCGGGAGAGAACCGGTACACGTGCAGGGGTGGATATTCCAGTCGCGGATGGCGTGCTGTGCGCGGGAGCGCGAGGTGGACCTCGTGTGGAACGTGCGTCGTCAGCTCGTGGTAGGCCAGAGCCGAGAGCAGGCAGACAACGCCTTGGGGGATCCGCTTGGCAACTGTGGCCAGATCCGGCTCACTCAGCGGCGGCAGTTCAGCCAGCCGGTATAGTCCCCGAGCGAGTTGCTCCAGTTCGCCGGCATCTCGCATGGCGTACAGCGTCCGCGGATGGATGCCCCGCGCCAGGGCTTCGTTGGTGCTCATGGTCTACTTAACGGGTCGATCTGGACCTACTTAGGGCGATGAATCGACCCACCGGCTATTACGCCGTTAGCGCGTGAAATATTGCGCTGAAAGCACTTATGATGCATGAGGCCGATGCTTAAGTAGCGTTTGATCAGATTGGGAAGCCTGGCATTCTACCACTGAATTATGCCCGCAAGTCTTTCATGGTCAATCACTTACGCAATCAGCAGGTCGGCTTTATTTGTGCAATCGCACTACATGAGAACCGACGAACGGGTCGTTATACCGCGTTCCTGACCATTGGGAAGGGCCGGGCCCGACGAGCAACATAGAAAGGAGCCGAGACACGTCACGACCCTGTTGATCTTGAACCACGCTCCATACGATGGCACCGACCTGACCTGGCCGCCCTCTTGACCTGTGCGTCTGGGCTGCGAAGAATCGTTCAGCTTGGGCTTTCGATACAACTTTCAGAATGTGATGGCCTATGAACCGGAGAGTCTTGCCGGGCAAGCCCTACCCCCTCGGAGCGACCATCGACGGGCGAGGCACGAATTTCGCCTTGTTCAGTGAGCACGCTGAGCGCGTGGAATTGTGCCTGTTCGATTCACCGGACGACGCGAAAGAGTCGGAGCGCATCACGCTGCCCGAGCGGACAGACATGGTCTGGCACGCGTATTTGCCTGGGATTGTCCCCGGGCAACTCTACGGGTACCGGGTGTATGGGCCCTACGATCCCGAGCACGGGCATCGCTTCAATCCTCACAAGGTGCTTTTCGATCCCCATGCGAAGGCCGTTGGTCGGCATTTGCGCTGGGCGGATGAGCTGTTCGGTTACCGGGTAGGCGACGCGGCCGCGGATCTCTCTTTCGATGAGCGTGACAGCGCGCCGTTCGCGCCCCTGGCCATGGTCATCGACCCGGCGTTCACCTGGGGCGACGACCGGCCTCCGCAGATCGCCTGGCACGACACAATCATTTACGAAGTCCACGTCAAAGGCTCCACCTGCCTGAAGCGCGAGCTGCTGGAGGAACACCGCGGCACCTATGCCGGCCTGGCCTCCGAGTCGATGATCAAGTACCTGAAGGGCCTCGGCGTGAACGCGATCGAGCTGCTACCCGTTCAGCACCACGTGGATGCCCGCTTCCTGGTGGACCGGGGGCTGGTGAACTACTGGGGCTATGACACGCTGGGCTACTTCGCTCCCGAGATCAGCTACGCATCGGCCGACTCGCCGCGTGATGCCGTGCGCGAATTCAAACGGATGGTGGCGTCGCTGCATGCGGCCGGCATGGAAGTGATCCTCGACGTGGTCTACAACCACACGCCGGAGGGGAATCACCTTGGCCCGACACTCTCCTTCCGCGGCATCGATAACGCGGCCTACTATCGGCTCTCGCCAGAGAGCGCCCGCTATTACATGGACTACACCGGCTGCGGCAATACGCTGAACATGACCACGCCCAAGGTGCTGCAGATGATCATGGACAGCCTGCGTTACTGGGTGACCGAGATGCACGTGGACGGCTTTCGCTTCGACCTCGCGTCAGCCCTGGCCCGCGAGCTGCACGAGGTGGATCGGCTGGGGGCGTTCTTTGACATCATCCATCAGGACCCGATCCTGTCGCAGGTGAAGCTCATCGCCGAACCGTGGGACTTGGGCGAGGGCGGCTACCAGGTGGGCAATTTCCCAGTCGGCTGGGCGGAGTGGAACGGGAAATACCGGGATACCGTGCGGCAGTTCTGGCGCGGCGACGGCGGTGTGCTGTCGGAAGTGGCCACGCGCCTGATGGGCAGCAGCGATCTCTACCAGGCGAACGGCCGACGTCCCTATGCAAGCATCAATTTCATCACCGCTCACGACGGTTTCACGCTACACGACCTGGTCGCTTACAACGAAAAGCACAACGAGGCCAATGGCGAAAACAATCGGGATGGATCCGACGACAACCTCTCCTGGAACTGCGGCCACGAAGGACCGACGGACAACCCGGACATTATCGAGCTTCGCGAGCGCCAGAAGCGGAACTTCATCGCCTTCCTCATGATATCCCAGGGCGTGCCCATGCTCTGTGGGGGTGATGAGATCGGCCGTACGCAGAACGGCAACAACAACGCCTACTGTCAGGACAACGAGATCAGTTGGCTGGATTGGAGCCTGGATGAGCAAAAGCTGGCCCTGCTGGAATTCACCCGGAGCATGATCTCGCTGCGGCGCCGGCACCCCAATCTGCGGCGACGCAAGTTTTTCCAGGACCGCCAGATCCGCGGAAGCGAGACCAAGGAAGTGATGTGGCTTCGCCCCGACGGCCGGGAAATGGAGGACGCCCAGTGGCAGGAGTCGGGCGCCCGCGTGCTGGCCGTGCGACTCAGCGGTGAGCATCTCGGCATGGTCGACGAGGCGGGGGAAAGACTCGTCGATGACACGCTGCTGATTCTCATGAATGCCTCGGACCAGGTAGTGCAGTTCCTGCTCAGCGAGTGCGATCACACTGCCACCTGGGAGCGAGCTTTCGATACCTCCGCGGACGTGGCCGAGAGGGTCATCTGGACCGGCCCACACGCCTACAATCTCGAGTCCAGATCGATGGCGGTGTTCATCCGGCAGCCGGCCGGGGGCACACCCATGCGGTGGAATCCGTAGAGTCGATTCGCCATGCCCGATCTGACCCATGCCACTTACCGTCTTCAACTCAGCAGCGCTTTTACCTTCGAGGACGCTGCCGGCGTTGCGGAATACCTCGCCGAGCTGGGTGTGACGCACGTGTATTGTTCACCGGTGCTCCAGGCCACCCCGGGCAGCACGCACGGCTACGACGTCACCGACCCGACGCGCGTCAACAGCGAACTGGGGGGCGACGCGGGCTTTGCGCGGTTCGTCGAGACGTTGCGGGCCCACGGGCTCAAGTTGCTGCTCGACGTGGTTCCAAACCACATGGCCGTCGGCGAGCACAATCCCTGGTGGCAGGACGTGCTCGAGAACGGGCCGGCCAGCCGGTATGCCGATTTCTTCGACGTGGACTGGCAGGCTGCGGGCAACCCGGGACGCATCCTCCTGCCCACGCTCGGAGACCAGATCGGCCGGGTTCTGGATGCGGGCCAGGTTCAACTGAGCCGCGATGGAGGACATTTCGCGTTCGAGTATTTCGAGCGGAGCTTCCCGGCGGCCATCGAATCACTGGGCTCCCTGCTGGGGCAGGCCGCGGAGGCGTGCGGTTCGGCGGCTCTGGCGGAGCTGGCGCGACGATGCGGCGAACTCCAGAAGGTCGAGGAGGTGCCCGCATGCATCAATCACCGCGAGGAGCAGCACGCCATCCGCCAGGGATTGGCCACTCTCTTTTCAGAACAACCGGCCACTGCGAGGGCAGTCGATGAGAGCCTCGCCGCCTGGAATGCAGACCCGGGCAAGCTGGACGCCCTGCTCTGCCGGCAGTACTACCGTTTGGCCTTCTGGCGCCTGGCCAGAGAGCAGCTCGGCTACCGGCGCTTCTTCGACATCGTTTCGCTCGTCGGCCTTCGCGTGGAAGACGAAGAGACATTCACGGCGTCGCACGCGCGGGTGTTGCGCTGGCTTCACGAGGGCCGGGTGCACGGGTTGCGGATCGA
>BTUC01000401.1:0-546 GCA_045863575.1 Phycisphaerae bacterium | reverse complement strand
GACCCGGAGGGCTATCTCCGCAGGCTGCGCAGGGCTGCTCCCGAGGCCTGGATTGTCGTGGAAAAGATCGTCGAGCCGGGCGAGCATCTGCCCAGCTGGCCGGTCGAGGGCATGACCGGCTATGACTTCATGAACCAGGTGGGCGGGCTTTTCGTGGACCCGCGCGGCGAGCGAGCGCTGACCGACTTCTACCAGGAGCTCACCGGCGCGAGCGTCGACTTCCCTGAAATTGTTCGATCCAAGAAGCTGCTCGTATTGCGCGAGGTGCTGGGCGGAGACGTCAATCGGCTGTTGGGGCTGTTGAGTACAATCTGCCGGCGCCATCGGCGACACCGTGACTACACGCGCGATCAGCTCACCGCCGCGTTGCGGGAGGTGGCCGCATGCTTCCCGGTGTATCGCAGCTATGTACGACCGCGGCAGCAGCCCAGCTCGGAAGACGAGCAGCATGTCAGCCAGGCGACGGAGGCGGCGAAACGGCGTCGGCCCGAGCTCGATCCCGAGCTGTTCGACTTCCTGCGCGACCTGCTGCTGCTTCGCATCGAG
>BTUC01000400.1:0-6561 GCA_045863575.1 Phycisphaerae bacterium | reverse complement strand
GCCCGCGGACTTTGCAGGAGGAGACTTCCTCGTTTCCACTGTTCTACTCTTTCACTTTCCCACTTTCGCACTTTCCCGCTACACTCTGCCCTTGAGAACGGAACCGACAACTGTTTGACTGAGAACCGACCACTGAAACTGATAACTTCGCACCCATGAACCCCTCGATCGCCCGTATCCTCGACGCGAACCTGAACCGCTCCCGCGAGGCCCTGCGCGTCATGGAGGACTACGCCCGCTTTGTGCTTGATGATCCGGCGGGTTGTGAAGCTTTGAAGGGTCTTCGCCACGATCTGGCCGCCGCGGCTGCCCGCCTTCCCGCACAGGAGCTCCTGGCCGCTCGTGACACGCCCGGCGACGTGGGCACGACCCTATCCACCGAAGCCGAAGGCCGTCGCGCGAACGCCATGGCCGTGGCCGTCGCCGCCGCCAAGCGGCTGACCGAAGCACTCCGTACGCTCGAGGAGTACGCCAAGACGTTCGAAGCATCGGCGGGCGCGGCTTTCGAGGCGCTTCGCTATCGCGCTTACGATCTCGAGCAGCGCCTCCTGCTGCGCGGCGAACGTTCGGCGCGTTTCGCAAAAACGCGCCTGTACGTGCTCATCACCGCCGACCTCTGCCGGGGTGATTGGCTGGAGACGGCCGTCCAAGCCATCAACGGCGGCACAGATTGCCTCCAGCTTCGCGAGAAGAATCTCGACGGCGGTGAGCTGCTGGCCAGGGCACGCCGCCTGGGCGCGCTCTGCCGGGAAAAGGGCGTCCTGTTCATTGTCAACGACCGGCCCGACGTGGCCGTATTGGCTGGTGCCGACGGCGTTCACCTGGGCCAGTCGGACCTGCCGCTCACTGACGCCCGTCGGATCGTGGGTCCCGACCGTCTCATCGGCCTGAGCACCCACACGCCCGAGCAACTCCAGCAGGCCATTGACGCCGCCCCCGACTACATCGCCGTCGGTCCCATGTTCGACACGGCCACCAAGCCGCAGGGTCGCGTTGCCGGCCCGGATCTGTTGAGGCTGGCCACCGGCCACACAAACATCCCCATCGCTCCCATCGGTGGCATCACCACCGCCAATGCGGGTATACTCGTCCAGGTGGGTGCCGCCCGTTTGTGCGTCTGTTCGGCCGTCATCGCGTCGACCGATCCGGAAAAGGCCGCCGCTGGGCTACGGGCACAGGTTGCCGCCCTGTGAAGGTGTGTGGCCAACGGCTTGATGGCCTGGTCGTATAACCGCATGAGCCTGAACTGGAACGAGCTCGAACAGATTCGCGGCCAGCGCGCCTGGAACCTCCCGATCCCGCCGACGTGCCCGTATTGCAACTACATTCTCACCGGGTTGCCCGGCAGCCGCTGCCCTGAATGTGGCGCCGATTTCAACTGGAAGGAAGTCCGCCGCCGTGCCGCGCGTACGTGGACGTTGACCAATCGCCTCAAGCATGCCAACCAGGACGCCCGCGGAGGTATCCGTATTGCCCTGATCGGCTGGGGGGCGATCGTGCTGGCGTGGGTTTTCCACTGGGCTTGCAGCACGGTCCTTCTACTCATGCTCGCCGCGGCCGCCTCGGTCATCGCTCTCGTGCTCAGCACCCAGATCCTCAACGTCCGGCTGGTCCCCAAGTGGGCCCGTGAGCACATCGGCCAACCGCCGCCCGACATGCTCCTGGGCGCCGGGGCCATCCTGCTGGCCCTCTCCATCCTGCCGGGCGTGCTGATCTCCCTGTGGGTGCTGCTGTGAGTTTCAGCCGGGTAGGAGCATCGTTCTCGGCACGATCACGGTGATGTGCTGCGCGCTGAGATCGCTGATCTGCACCATGACCTTGCCTTCGCGCCGGAGCCGTTCCCGGTCTGAGTCATTGGGTATGAACGCCACCCGGCCGCTGATGCCCCGGTGGTTCTTCCAGAACCCCTCCATGAGCTGCTTACGCGTGCGCGGGTTCACGCTCACGTCCTTGACGCACTTCACGTCGTCCGGCGGCGGCCCGGTCTGAGCGACTTTGACTTTGGTGTTGGCGGAGAACTCGGTCTGCATGGACATGCGCGCCTCCCTTGTTCAACATGACCCGATGTGGACACAGGTAGGCTGGTCTGCGATGTCGAGAGGTGATCTGATCGAGAGCCGATCAGAGTCCTTCAGCGGCCCGGCCCGCTCGCCCCGTCGCTGCCTCTGGAAAACTCAGAGCCAGCCGACATCGTTATGATGCCATCGGGCATGCGAAAGTGCAATCCCCAGGCTGCGAAGCACGATCTGTTGGCCGTGAACGCGGCCTGGAGGGGCTAGCTTTGTGCGGACCAACTGGCGGCGGGTTCGTCAAACTCATCGCCGCGGAACGTGTTGCCCAGGTAAATCCGGCGGACCTTGGGATCGTTGATCAGATCACGCGGGGCACCCTCCGCAATGACCTGTCCCTCGTGAATGATGTAACTTCGGTCCGTGACCGACAACGTCTCGCGCACGTTGTGATCGGTGAGCAGGATGGCAATTCCGTGCTCCTGACGCAAACGCTTGATCATGTCCTGGAGACCCTCCACGGCGATCGGATCGACGCCGCTGAACGGCTCGTCAAGCAGGATCAATTGCGGCTCGGTCACCAGGGCCCGGGCGATCTCCAGCCGGCGCCGCTCACCACCGGACAGACTGCGCGCGAGCTGCCCGGACAGGTGCGTCAGCCCGAAGTCGTCCAGCAGCTTGTCTGCCCGAGCCCGGCGTTCCCGCCGGCGCAGCCGCATCCCCTCGAGGATGGCCATCAGGTTCTGACGCACGGTCAATCGCTGGAAGACGCTCGGCTCCTGGGACAGGTAGCCAATCCCACATTGGGCCCGCTTGTACATGGGAAGGGGGGCAATGTCATTTCCATTGAAGATAACCTGTCCCGCATTCGGCGTAATCATGCCGATGGTGATCCGGAAGCTGGTCGTCTTGCCGGCTCCGTTACGGCCAAGAAGACCCACAATTTCGCCCCGATGGACGCAGTAACTGACCCGATCGACGACCGTGCGCGTACCGTAACGCTTGACGAGGTCGATGGTTTCGAGCAATTTGGCTGGCGTGGGCATAGAGGTCTCATCAACTCCAGCGCGGGGAGTCCGGGCGCGTGGACAAGGTGTTGAAAACCCGGCGAGCGGGGACGGAATTCCGACGCCCGGCGAAAACCGGCCGAGCAGTAGACGACCAGGCGTCTGCGTCTGTGAATTCCTGTCCTCGTTGACCCAAGTCTTTGTTCCTTAACTGCTTACTGCCTTAACTGTGCCTTTACAAACAGGACGCAGGGGTAGGGGAACGCCCCATGTTGCGAAAACCAGATGTCGGGGACCCGCACCCCCTTCCGGTGGCCGGAATTGTGGATAACTCAAGCGTCTCCGTTTGGCAAGCCCCCAGATTTCGCTCCGGTAGATTCAGCGAATCCATCGCATTCGACCCACGTTAGGCACCAGGCCGATCCCCCCAGCCCAGGCGGGGCGGTAGCCGGCCGGCCAGTAGACGAAGAACGCCTCACCCAGCAATTGATCACCCGTGACCGTGCCGACCTGATACTCAGGGCCAAGTCCCTTAAGGTGCTCGCCGATCTCCCACCAGAGCCGCGAGACCTTGCTGGCCGCGCTGTTATCCCCAAGCATGAAGTACTCGCCGGGCAGCTTTCGCCCATCCACCACCCGTTCGGTCCGGAGAAGGATGGGCATTCCCGTCGTACCCCATCCGGGCCACTGATGGAACGGGTTCAACTCGATCGCCGCTCTTTCCGCCGGCGACATGTCGGGCCTCTCGTTGCTGGTCTCCAACTGGTGAGCGTCACGATAGTAGACGTCCCGCTGGAGCACCAGGTGACGCAGTTCGCACTCAGTTTTGCGGGCGCCGATTCGCACCTCTGAGGGCTTCGGGGCACGGTTCTTCTCTTCGCGCGCCACCAGGCGGACCACGTCGGGAGCGTACTCGTCACGCGACCTGATCACCGTCTGTCCACTGATATTGAGCAGGACACGGAAATCGACGTTGATGAACTCGATCTGCACGGGGGCGGTGAATGGCTCGAGCTTCGCGGTGCCGAGGGTTCGCTGACCGGCGGGGATGCCAGGCTGGCGAGCGGTTACCGAAATGGTCCCATCCGCGTTGATTTCCGCGGTAAAGACATCCTCGTCGCGGTTCATTTCCAGCAGCAGGCCGCCCGTGCTGGAACCAGGAAGCCAGGTGAAAGCCAGCCGCAGGTCCCCGACCAGACGCCGGGAGGAACCGTTCATTTGCTCGTGGTTGTAGGCCGTAAAGTCGTCGATCGGCTTCCCGGAGAACTTGACGAAGAGAGGCTCCTCAGACGTGGATCTGAAGGTGACTTCGCGGCGGGATGTATCCCACGCGGCGGCGGACAGCGGTCCGTCCGGCTTCCATCTCACCCGATCGGCCGGCTCACCGCCCGCCGAGTTGCTGTAATCGGGCAGAAAGTCATGGTTGTACACGTTGAACCAGAGTGACTCCTGGGCCCGCGGGGCATCGTCCAGTTTGCGCTGGATCTTGAGGTGGGCAAGGAGTTGCCGGTTGAGTGCGGCATAGCGCTCCACGATGGCCCGCCCGTTCTGCCCATCACTCCGGCCGCGAAGTGCGTAAACTTCCAGTCGCAACCGGTCGAATTCATCGACGGGAAAGTTGGCCTTCTTCAGATCGTCCAACCGGGCAGTGTAGATGTCGCCGTCAATGATCTCCAGGACTTCGCCGGGAAGCCCGACCAGCCGCTTGATGAAGTTGGTCGTGCCGTCACGCGGATCCTTGAAGACGGTCACATCCCAGCGGTGGGGGCCAAGGAGTTCACCGCCCACATCGAAGGGCCACTTATGAACCAGAATCCGGTCGCCGCTGTCCGTGGCCGCGATCTGCGCGGGCCTCAACTCGTCAAAGGTAGTATCACAATTCGGGCAACGTAACCGAATGGAATGGATGCGGCCCGCGCGGGCTGCTTCCGCTGCGCCCACCTCCATGCCCCGCGCGTACTCGAACCCACAGGTGGAGCAGGTGTTGGTAACCTGGTCGCCATACAGGGTGACGGCCATGGAACCGGTGGGGATGACGAACGCCTCGACGATAAACGCCCGGAAAACGAAGGCCAGGACGAACGCAACTACAATTGATTCAAGGGTTTCCTTGATGTGCTCGGCCGTGGATCTGGCCGCTGGCCGGCCGGGGGCGCTTTGTTCGGGCTGGGCCATTCCGTTTCTGCCGAAAATCTCACCTGCTGCCGTCCGTGTGTCGGGCGAACCGCAGCAGTAGTGGGTTCCTACGTCCCCGCAGACACACGGTTCACCGGCGGGCGGGATGTGCAGTAGCCTAGCGATGGGATCAGACCGGGTCAAACCAACGGCGGGTCCGGGTACTTACGGGCCTTCATCGTTTCCGTGATGCGGAGGTAAAAAAGAAACCCGCCGGCGATCGCCGGCGGGTCATGAGTTCAAATGTCGGCGATCACCTACTCTCGCCCGGTAGGACTACCATTGGCCGCCTGGGCTTAACTGCCGTGTTCGGAATGGGAACGGGTGTTTCCCCAGGCGTCTTGTCACCGACAGGAGTATGATAGTGCGTTTCGCGGTGTTGTCAAGCGAGAAAGTGAGATCACAACCTGCTGGTATTTCGTGATTTATGAAAAGGTCGATTTTTTTCTTTCGAGTAGCGGGTCGATTCGCCAAGTGCTCAGGCCGCCGAAACGGTACTCAGTGAGCAGGGGGGTCGGGTGCTGCCGCACAGGGGCAGGGGGGTTGAGGATCGGGGTCAGTGCAGCACGTGGGGTAATCGGCTTCGATCTGCCAGAAGCCGTTCTTGAGCAGTTTCATCGGACGGCCGTGTTCGGCTCCTGCTGGACGTCGGTCGCGCAGCACGAGAATGAGATCGGAGCTCACCGCCGGGCTGGTCCGAAAGTAGTCGTGGCCGATCACGCCCGTGGTCGCCCCCGT
Organism: Phycisphaerae bacterium; assembly: GCA_045863575.1. Classification (GTDB taxonomy): domain Bacteria; phylum Planctomycetota; class Phycisphaerae; order UBA1845; family PWPN01; genus JAAXZI01. The sequence goes on along the minus strand of BTUC01000400.1, from coordinate 632 downwards.
CGTGTCGATCAACTGAACATTGGGAAAGCGCCGCAGGTCCGCCAGATCTTGTGAGGGCACGTCTTCAGGGGCCAGTTCGCCGATGCGGGCAATGCCCAGGAAGAGTAGATTGGCCAGCCAGAGCGCCCAGTCCTCGCGTGAACTGTAGATCACGGTGGCCTCTGGAACCTGGAAGAGCCGTTCGGCCGCCAGGCGTTGCAGGCTGACGTCCAGATCGATGTCAGGAGCAGCCAGCACCAGGACGCCCAGCTTGAGCATGTCGCGCGTGCTCTGACCCCGCGCATCAAACGCCAGATGCAGTTCGCGCAGGGCGCTGACGGCCACATCGGTGCCGCGGCTGTGGGCGATGATGTGGACGCGCCCGACGGACGGGCACTCGCCCAAGAGCCGCAGGAGGTGCTTGAGGTGGAAGATGGTGAACTCGCCCGACTCGCGATCATACCCGTAACCGCGAAGCCCGCTTCGGCCCGCCGGCCACGAGTAGGCCAGCGGAACGCCACGCCGGCCGAGGAAATGCCACACCTGGGCAATCACCTGGACCGAGGCCTCAAATCCATTGTTGAAGCCGTGGATGTACAGAAACACGTCACGCTGGTCGGAGCCTCGTTGGAGCCATTGTTGCAGGGTACTGC
>BTUC01000399.1:0-6612 GCA_045863575.1 Phycisphaerae bacterium | reverse complement strand
CTGGGCGGGCCGTTTTTTGCCCGGTCTCCGTACCGGCCGTTCGGCGTCACGCCTCCGTGTCGGCCGTTCTGGGTCCCCGGCAGCGGTGACTCCCTGTCGGCTGTTCTGCGTCTCAACGGCCGGCACGGAGGCCGGCCGCTACAGAATACCAAGCCATTCAACTACCGGCTGGCGACGGGCATGCCTGAAATGCTCATCTGCTTGTCATACTCCAGCCGGAGCTTGTACTCGACGCCCAGCGCTTGCGGGCCGGCGGCCTGGGCCGGCGCCTGCACGTCCCAGCGGAGGATGCCTTTCTTGCGCTGCGTCTGCTGATAGGTCGAGTCCTCGCTGATCTTGTGCGTGCCGTTGGCGGTGAGCTCGATCTTGACCTCGTTGTCCTTGGCCGTCGGCAGACGGTCGAGCAGGCGGACGTCGGCCGGGGCGGCGCCGAAGTTCTCGACGATCAGCCGGTAGGTGAAATCCACCACGCGGTTGCCGCCCTGGACCGACTCGGCCTTCTCCACGAGCTCACGCCCGGCCCGCAGGGAAGAATCGATGCCGAACCCAAGGGTGAAATTCTCCCCTACCGCCACCGTGGGGATGGCACCATGGCCGACGAACTGGCCGGCCAGATAGGCCGCCACCGGTCCGGCCAGCAGGACCCTATCGCTGCTGTTGGTGACGGCGGCCTCGTTGTACACGTAACTGGTCAGCACGGGGATGGCCAGCTTGTAGAACTCCGCCTTCATGGGCAGAGCCGCGATCTGGATGAGCTGCTGATCCGCCCGGCTGGGCAGCGACGTACGACCGGAAAGCTGGTAGGTCACGGTCAGGCCTTCATCCGTGGCCGGCGCGACCGGACGAGCGGAGCGGCTGGCCGGGGCACGGGCCACCAGGTCGAGCATCTGCAGGTCTTGGGCGATGGTGTTGAGGCCCAGATCGAGCTCCCGCTGCGACTGGGCCGGGATTTCTATCGCCCCGGCGATGTTGCTGAGTGCCTGCTGGGCGATCGGCTGCGGGGCAAAGAGGTCGCCATTGTTGTTCCGGGTGTTCTCCAAAGCCAGCTTCTTGCGGTTCAGTTCTTCGCGGGCCGCCGCGTAGCCCTTCGCATCCAGCCGCTGCTGGCCGGCTTGCGCAGGCTGCTGTTCGAGCGCCGCCAGCGTCACGGTGAGCGGCACGAGGTCGGGCGCCTTGGCCACCAGTGCCGGCGTGGCCGTCGAGAGCGTCATGTTGACGTCCGGCCACTCCTCGCCGCTGAGCTGCTGGATCGAGGCGTAGTACTCGACCCTTACGTCCTGGCCGGCATCCTCAGCCCGCACGTTGTAAGAAGGCGTCCAGGTCGCGTTGTTCACCAGGTAACGCAGGCGAAGCGTGTTGCCTTCCGCTTTCTGGAGGTTCACAAACACGATGGCTTCGCGGAGCGTTCGCGATGATCCGGCCGTGAGCTGCTGCTTCTGACGCTGAAGCAGATCGAGCTGCTTCTGGAGTTCGCGGGCCTCCAGGCTGAGCCTGAGCCGCTCGTCGGAGACCATCTTCCGCTGCTCCAGCAGGTAGTTGCTAAGCTGCGTGAGGGTCTCGGCGTTGAGCACTCCCTTGGACAATTCGGTGGTGGCCGTCGGGGCCACGAATCCTTCCAGCTTGCCCAGGTAAGTATTGTGTTCGTTCAGGACGGCGAGCTGTCGCGTGTTGGCGTCCAGCTTGTCCTGCACGGTGCGAATCTGCTCATCGAGCTCGCGCACCTCCTCACGGACGTCCTCGGAGACCGGACGGGCGCGGTAACGGACGGAGCGGACCTCCACGCCATCGGCCGACTCGGCGAAGATGCTGCCGGGTAGCACATTCTCGGGCAGGTCGGTGACCACGACTTCGCGCAGCCCAGCCGGCCCGACGATGTCCACCAGTCGGGTGACCAAGGCCTGACCGCGGTAGACTGTCACCGCATCGACCTTGCCCTTGACCTCCAGCGGTTCGACGGCCGCAAAGGCCGGCGGCGAAGCGATCAGTACGACAAAAGTGAGACTCAACATGCGGGACGACGGATTCACAGTGTCTCCTCCTGGGTTAAGTGCGTGTTCGGACAACGTATCGGGCCACTTCCAGTGCCCTTTCGCGAGCTGTGGGCGCGCCACCGGTCGACGACTTCCGCGTCAGTTCTGCTCGGTGAACGGCCGGCACGGAGGCCGGCCGCTACAGACGTCAGTCGCCAAGCGCCGGGCACTCATACAGACGCTCGAGACCTCCGCGAGTTCCCCGCGAACAGCGGCGCGACGGACGGCGCAAACGCTGCTCGACCGCCCCGTCCGAGTAGAATCTACCCGCAATCAGAGCCGCGGACGGTAAAGGGTTTGTAAAACCACTCAGCCCGGAGGAAAAGTCGCCGGCGGACTCAAGGTTTCGCTGGGGAAGTCGGGCTCGGGCGAGTATCCAGGGCCGTAGACGGCATAGCCGCAGCGCCGGCAGTAGTGGGCAGGGCTCATGGCATCATGCTACGTGCGCCGCTCACGGAGGAAAAGAGGCCGCATGAGCAGCAAGGCGCACAAGAATGGCCAGACGCCGGCGCCACAGCCGGGGCAAGGCGGCTCCTCGGTGACATCAGAACCCGGCGGCTCCTCCACCGTCGCGGGTGGCGATTCAGGCGTGGCGTCAGCCACCTGCTCCGGCGCGGGTCGTACGGTAATGGTGACAGATGCCGGCGCACTCTGCGCCTCACCGTCGTGAACCACGAAACGGAATCGATCAATACCCACGAAACCCAGTTCGGGCCGGTAGACGACCTTCGGTAGCACGCCCACCAGTAGCCCGTGCTCCGGCGGCTCCACGAGGGAGTACGTGAGCAGATCCTGATCGGTGTCGGTTCCCGAAAGGACGATCACGACGCGGCTGTTGCCGGTCAGATCGACCTCCAGGGGAACGGCCACAGGCGGATCGTTGGCCGGCAGCACGTGAATGGTGACCACGGCCGGCTTGCTCGATCCGGATCGCCCGGCGGCCACGAACCGGAGGCTGTCATCGCCCACGAAGTTGCGTGCGGGGGCATAGACCAGGTCCGGTGGGTTCCCGGCCACCGTCCCGTGTGACGGCGCGCCAACGACGTAGTAGCGGATCCGCTCTCCCGGCAGGCCGGCCGCCGACAACCGCATGGCCACCGGCGCGTCCTCGCGCGTGGTCAGCTCCAGTGACTTCGGGAGCGGCGCGCCCGGCCAGGCCGGCGGAGGCGGCTGCTCGTTATCCATCACCTCAGCCCTCACCATGACTACGGCAATGCCGTCAAAGCGGGCGTCCGCGCTGGCCGTGGTGTGCACGATCACGCTCTCTCGATCGGACTGATACACCGCGTCGTCGACCGCCGTCAGCGTGATCGTCTGGGGCACGTTCCAGTCGGCGGGCGTAAACACCACCGTCACCGCCTCGCCCGGCCCGTCTCCCAGATCAAGCCGGAAGTCCGGATCGGCGGTCACGGCCACGTCCGCGGCGGGCACGGCCGCCAGCGTCAGCGTGTAGGTGTCCGAAGTCGGTCCTGCTTCCATCACCACGCTGGCCCCGTCGCTCTCGATCACATCGACGCCGGGGAAGTCGTCGTCGCCTACATCCACCGTCAGATCGGGCAACGCCATGCCGTCGTAGAAGGGATCCGCGCTGCCGATCGTATGCGTGATCGTGCCGGTATGCGGTCCCTCGATGAAGCCATCATCAGCAGCCGACACGGAAACGGTCTGAGGATGGCCCCACTGGGCGGAGGGGATCGTGACGGTGATCGGGACGCCCGCCCCCTCTCCCAGATCGAGCTGGGCGTCGGGGGTCAGTGTGATGATGACGTCTGCCAGCGGCTGACTGGTGAGCACGAGCGTATAGGTGTCTGCCGGGGTGCCGTCCTCATCCACCGCAGTGCTGCCTTGGGACTCGCTCAGTGTGATCCCGGCCGTGTCATTGTCGTGGATGTGGGCAGTCACGGCTCCCATGACCCAGTTGTTGTAGACGGTGTCCGCGCTGGCGACGCTGTGAGCAATGCTCGAAGCATGGGCACCCTCCGCGATCGCGTCGTTGATCGCGGTGACGGTGACAGTCTGCGGCTGGTCCCAGTCGGCGGGCGTGAAGGTGAGCACCATGGGACTGCCGGCGCCACCGCTGACCACTGCCTGGTTGTCTGGCTGCACAGTGATGAGAACGTCGGCCGTCGGGCGCGACTTGAGAACCAGCGTATACGAGTCGGTGCCTCCGCCCTCGGCGACGTTCGTTGTGCCGCCCGACTCGGTGAGAATGACGCCGACCGGACCCGGAAACTGAACGACGAACCATGCCGCGTTGGCCGCCACCGAGCCGGTGACCTGCCGTGTGAGCATCAGAGTGGTGGGATCGGTCAGTACCGTGGTGAACATTCCGGGGCCAATCCGGTCGTTGGTCACGAAGCTGTGCGTTCCGCCCCAGCGACCGCCGGCCGTCGACAGCAGTGCCACCGTTGCGGTTGGATCGACCGCGGTGAGTACGGCCGTGCGGCTGGTCTCCGCCGCGCCAAACGCGAGCACGCCGGACTGCACGATCGTATCATCGGTGAACTCTACGACTTCCCAGGCATAGTCGAGCGTGGCCGCAATGTTGGAGGCCCGATCGATGGTGATCTGGTTGGCGGCGGTGAAACGGGCCTTGAGGAAGTTGGCCCCGGTGCCGTTGATGGTGGTCCGCCAACTCAGCAGGACAATGGCTCGAGACAGGTCCACGGCCGTGATGCCGACGTTGGCCGTCATCGTACCGCCGGCCAGCGAACCGCTTCCCCGCTGAACGGAAGCATCTTCGTACTGAATGACCTGCCAGTCGGCGGTGGTGGCGGCAACCGCGTTGTGGCGGATTTCGAGTTCCGTCGGCGAGACGAGCCTCGCCCGAAAGTAATCGTCGTTCCCGTAGTGTACCGAGCTGTCGGTCACGGAACCCGAGACCATGACGAAACTCTTGGCGGGATCCACGGCGGCGATGGCCACGCTGCCGGCGGAGTTCACACCGGCGTAGGTCCCGCGCTGCACGCTGACTCCGGCAGCGAACTCGGCCAGGAACCAGTGGGCGGTCAGATCCGTGAGGCTGCTGTCGTTGGGCCGATAGAACTGAATAGTGGTCGATGAAGTGAGCTGGGCTCGGACTTCGCCGTCACCGGGATCCTGGCTGTCGCCGTGCATGTTGAAGAAGAGAATCGTCTTGGCCGGGTCGACGGCGCTCACGGGCACATCGATCACCTGGGCAGCCCCGGCACCAGCGGTGAGCACCGCCGTACCGCTCTGGAGTTTGGACAAAGGCGCTGCGCGCACGACCTGGCCGGGGGCGGCCACGATCGCCACCCCGGCCAGCATCAACACACAGCTCGCTTTCCACCGGCACACGCAGAGTTTGACTCCCTGACCCGCGCTGCGGCGAGAAAGCGGCCATGAGGACAGCATCCGCGGGCAGGAGACCCGGACCCCACTTGGTCGGTCCGGTCCCTTATCAGGTTATCGTCACAAACAGGGAGCCCAATCAGAAGCGGCCAGGTCCGATAGCCGGTAGCGAAATCAGCCTTCCGCCGGCAGAGACCACGGGGACCGATATTGTCGACTCAGCAAGGCGTCCGCTTCGGCATCATTCTTGAAGCGTTCGCTGCTGGCGTCCCAGCGTACTCGACGGCCGAGGCGCCAGGCGATATTCATGAGGTGGCCGGGAGTGGTCGCCCGGTGGCCGACCTCGATGTCGGTCTCGGGCCTGCGGCGCTCGCGGACGCACTCGACGAAGCGCTTGACATGAGCGAGCACGACCTCGTGCTCTTTGAGGCGGCTCTTGACGCGCTGCTCGGGCTGAGCGTCGCGGTCCTTTCCGGCGGCGTACAGATCGTAACCATCGCGGCCGATCACCAGCGAGCCCTCCGTGCCGTGAAACGCTTTCCCATTCCGTCGCCCTTCCACCAGCGGGTCGGATCCAGTGCGCAGGGTGTAGGTCATGGCGAAGCCGTTCTTCGCAGCCGGGCACGGAGGGTATTCGCACACGCCGCTGAACGTGTCCGGCCACTCGCGGTTGTCACGGTCCCCGTAAGCCCACTTGCCTCCGGAGGCCACGGCCGCCACCGGCGCCTCCGCACCCATGGCCATATGGACGATGTCGCAATGGTGCACGCCCCAAGCGAGCTGCCAGCCGCCGCAGTAGTCGAAGAACCAGTCATGGTGCATCTGCCGGTTCACGTTGTAGGGTGACTCGGGTGCCGGCCCCAGCCAGAAATCCCAGTCCAGGCCCGGCGGCAGCGCGGTGTCCGGCGGCGCGCCCAGGTGGTGGCGGGCGATGTCCCAGACGTGCACCTCGGAGATGTTACCCACTCGGCCGGCACGGATCAGCTCAGCAGCTTCTCGGTAGTGCTCCCAGGTGTGCTGCTGCGTGCCCATACCCACGATGCGGTTGTGTCGGCGCGCCGCGCGGACGATCGCGCGGCCCTCGGCCACTGACGTCGCGACCGGCTTTTCGAGATAGACATCCTTGCCGGCCGCGCAGGCCGAGATAGCCGGCAGCGCGTGCCAATGCACGTTAGTGGCGACAATGACCGCGTCGATGTCACGATCATCCAGCAGGCGGCGGAAATCCTTATGGACCGCCGGCTTGACGCCCAGGCCTTCCATGAGCTTG
>BTUC01000398.1:0-6612 GCA_045863575.1 Phycisphaerae bacterium | reverse complement strand
GCCCTCGGCTGGACGGCGCTGCAGGTCAAGCCACTCATGATCGGCGGCATCGTGACCGGCGCGGTGCTGTTCGGCATCGGCATGGCCATCCTGGGCTACTGCCCGGGAACCACGGTGGCCGCCTGCGGTGAGGGCCGGCGCGATGCCATGGTCGGACTGGTGGGCATGCTCATCGGGGCTACCCTCTACGTGCTGGCCTGGCCGGTGTTGCGGCCGTTAATGCAGGCGGGCGGGGACCTCGGGAAGCTCACCTTACCGGGGATCAGCCGGCTATCACCGTGGTTCTGGATCGGGGTCCTCATGGTGGCGGTGCTGGCTCTCCGGGCGCTGGTGGCCCGACGATACGAAGCGACCCGCACGCACGCCACAGGGGCGCCGCCGCAACTGGTCTGACCATCCGCAACTTTAACTTGAGAGGACCTTGAGATGTCACTTCGATTCGAGCAGTTCCTGACCGAGGGCATCGCCCAGCTTTCTTACCTGGTGGGCGACGACGACAGCGGGACGGCCGCCGTGATTGATCCGCGCGCGGACGTGGATATCTACGTCAAGGCGGCCCGGAAGTATAAACTATCCATCACCCACGTGTTCGAGACGCATATCCACGCCGATTTCGTGAGCGGCGCGCGGGAACTGGCCGCCCGGACCGGCGCGGGCATCTACCTGAGCAAGGAAGGCGGCGCCCGCTACGGCTTCGAGCACGAGTCGATCAAGGATGGCGACAACTTCGAGTTCGGCTCGGTACGGATGACCTGCCGATTCACCCCCGGCCACACGCCCGAGCATATGTCCTACCTGCTGGCCGAGAAAGATCATCCCGATCAGCCCTGGAGCGTGCTCAGCGGCGACTCGCTGTTCGTCAGTTCGGCGGGCCGGCCGGACCTGCTCGGCGAAGATCAGTCAGAGAAGCTGGCCAACCAGTTGTTCGATATGCTGCGCGGTTTCTATCTCCGGCTCGCCGACCATGTGCTGCTCTACCCTGGCCACGGCCATGGCTCGCCCTGCGGCGCGGACATCGGCGACCGCCTGGTCGGCAGCATCGGCTACGAACGGCTCACCAACAAGTTCCTTCAGATCGAGGACCGCAAAGCGTTTGTTGAGTACGCCCTGTCTACCGCCCCCCCCACGCCCAGGTACTACCCGCGCATGAAGCAAGTCAACGCAGAAGGACCCAAAGTGTTGGGAACGCTGCCCACCGTCCCTGGTCTGCCGCCCGACAGGTTTAAAAAAGCCCACGAGAGCGGCAGGAACGTGCTGGTGGATACCCGCTCGATGCTGGCTTTCGGCGGCGGGCACATCCCCGGCGCGCTGAATATCGGCTCACGCCCGGAGCTGTCCATCTGGGCCGGCTGGATGCTCGATCCCAAGCAGCCCATCCTCCTGGTGCTCGATGAGGACAGCGAGCTCGAAGAGGTCGTGGCTCTGTTTGTACGCACCGGATACATCCACTTCGCGGGCTACCTGGTTGGCGGCATGAAGGCATGGGACAACGCCGGCCTACCTCTGGCGAAAGTGCCGCAGATGACGGTTCACGAGCTCAAAGACGCCGACGGCGGACAGATCCTGGACGTGCGGGCGCCGTCGGAATGGCAAGACGGCCACGTGCCCGGTGCCGAACACCACTTCCTGCCGGAGTTACGCCAGCACGCGCGCTCGCTGGACCGCAACAAACGCACCATCGTCTACTGCGATAGCGGCTACCGGGCAAGCCTGGGGGCCAGCGTGCTGCAGGCCGAAGGGTTCCGTGAAGTGCACAACGTGCCGGGGAGTTGGCAGGCGTGGCAGAGCGCGGGCCTGCCGGTAGCGCAAGAAAGCCATGACGGGAACGGTCACGGAGGTGGACGATGAAGCTCAGCTGGGTCCTGCTCAACAGGTCTACCGAAAGACGGAAGCAACAAGCCGCGGGTTTCAGCCCGCGCGGCCGCGGGAACCGGGAGCACGGTGCTTTACCTGTTGTAGGGACCTGTTTAGCGTTGTTGGCGATTCCGCGGATGGCCCTCGGGGCAGAAGGTGGCGTCGATCCGGGAACGACAGGTCCAGCCTGGTCACCGTATCTGGTCGGTGCATTGATCGGTGTGCTGACTTGGCTCACGTTCTACTTCTCGGACAAGCCGCTGGGAGCCTCGACGGCTTATGCCCGCGTGGCGGGTCTGATCGGCAAGGCCCTCGCGCCGCGGCACACCGCGTCGCTTAAGTACTACCAGGAGCAAAAGCCCAAGGTCGATTGGGAGGTAGTCCTCGTCGGCTTCGTGGTCTTCGGTGCCTTCCTGGCGGCATGGACCGGCGGTGAGGTAACCGGCCGGTGGCTGCCGCCGATGTGGAGGGATCGGTTCGGCGACAGCCTGGGATTGCGACTGTTGGTCGGGCTCGCCGGCGGAGCCATCATGGCCTTCGGCGCACGTCTGGCGGGCGGATGCACCAGCGGTCATGGCATCAGCGGCACGCTTCAACTCTCGGTCGGCTCCTGGATTTCGCTGATCTGCTTCTTCGCCGGTGGCGTTGTGACGGCCATGCTGCTGTACAGGCTTTGAGGGCGAATCATGGACAACCAGCGAGAAAAGCCAAGTCAAGCCGAGGCGAAGTTGTCCGGACCGGCCTGCGGTGGTTGCCTCCTGCTACAGGCAGCCGCCTTCGGCCTCATCTTCGGCTTCCTGCTGCAGAAAGGCGGAGTGGCCAAGTACGAGGTACTGCTGGGCGTCCTGCTGCTGGAGGACTTCACGGTCATCAAGGTGATGGGCTCAGCCATCGTCGTGGGCATGATCGGCGTGCTGACGCTGCACCGGCTGGGCCGGGTCAAGCTCCACGTCAAGCCCACGCGATATGGGGCGAACATCATTGGCGGGCTCATCTTCGGTATCGGTTTTGGATTGGCTGGATATTGTCCCGGCACAGGCGCCGCCGCCCTGGGCCAAGGCAACTACGACGCCATCGCCGTCATCGTCGGCATGATGGCCGGATCGTACCTGTTCGCGGAAACATCCGGTTGGCTGGGCAGGACCGTCAATAAGTGGGGCGACCGTGGCAAGCTGCGCTTGCCGGATGTGGCGCCCTGCTGCGGCGTGACCTCAAGGAGCGAGGAGGAACGGAGCAGAGGCAACCCCGTCCTCCCTGGCTAGTGGAATCTGCTGCCGCACGGAGCAACCCTCTGGCAACTCTGGGCATTCGGAGTTCTGACCGTTCCGACGGGGCTGGCCTGGTGGCATAACCAGGGACGCCACTTCGGCTTCAGCGGACATGCGCCGTCGCCGCGCGTTGGATGGACGCTCACAGCCCTGCTGGTGGTGTTGGTGGTGGTCCTGCTCCTGCGCGGCTGAGAGGGTGCTTCGTTCTGGGCAAACTCCGCCAGGCGCCTGGCATTGGCGACCATCAGTTGTTCTGCTTCAGCAACGAGTTGCTCCAGGCGTGCCTTCTCACGCGCCGTAATCGTACCCTCGGCATTCTTCTCAAGGAGCTCGTTCAAACGCCGTTGATTGACGGCCGGGAGCTTTTCCACTTTTTGGAGGCGCATGCTTCCTCATGTCGTTCACGCGATCTCCTCTCGGACTTGCTACTGCAGCAACGTCAAAATCGTAGAGCGGTGCCGGTGCGGCGTCAAACCCGGCGGTCTGCCGCGAATCATTGGCCTGGCTGTCGACGGCAGTCTTCAATCCGAAAACCCAAAAAACCCCTTGACCTTGATCTATTCCTATAGTACATTATTGCTATAGAGCAGGTGGCGCTATGATCGAATTCAGCTTGAACAGCCGCAGCGGCGTGCCCATTTACCGGCAGATCCAGGATCAGGTCCGCTTCGGGATCTCGTCGGGTCTGCTCCGGGCGGGCGAGCAACTGCCCACCGTCCGGGCGCTGGCCGTCGAGTTGTCTGTCAACCCCAATACGGTGATCAAGGCGTATACAGAGCTGGAGCGCGAGGGGGTGGTCACGACCGAACAGGGCTCGGGCACGTTCATTGCGTCGCCGCCGGCGGCTCGCATTCCGGAGGCCGACCGGCGGGCCAAGCTCGAGTCGCTCTGCCTGGAATTTCTCGCTCACACGAGCGGGCACGGATTCACGTCTCGGGAAGTCATGCAGTCGATTCGCAACCTGACGGAAAGGAAATGAGCCATGGCACGAGCCTCCGGGTCCGAAATGCAGTTGGAGAAGGAGCACCTCGTCCGCGAACGGGCGCGGGCGGCAACGTTCCTGGTCAATGTGGTGGTGGCGGCCATCGCGCTGGCGATCGGGTTCGCGCCGCTCATCATCGCGGAGGGCGGCTGGGGCCAGGATTACTACTGGTATCCCTATACGGTTATGCCGGCCATGGTGGCGATCGCCCTGCTGGCCTTGCTGTCATTGCGGATTGCGCTGCAGTGGGACCGGGTGGTGGTGCTGCGGCTGGGGCGCTTCCATGCCCTGCGCGGGCCGGGCGTGTTCTTCATCGTGCCCATCATTGACCGCATCGCCCGATCGGTCGACATGCGCATCCGGGCCACTGATTTCCAGGCCGAGAGCACATTGACCCGCGACACGGTTCCAGTGAATGTGGATGCCATCTGCTTCTGGCTGGTGTGGGACGCCCAGAAAGCGGTGCTGGAGGTGGAAAGCTACTACCGGGCCATCGTGCTGTCGGCCCAGACCGCGCTGCGGGATACCATCGGGCGGCACACGCTGGCTGAGATGCTCACCGAGCGCGAGGAGTTGGGCAAGGCCCTGCGCGAAGTGCTCGACGCGAAGACGAATCCCTGGGGCATTACCGTGCAATCGGTCGAGGTCCGCGACGTGATCATCCCGCAGGCGCTGGAAGACGCCATGAGCAAGCAGGCCCAGGCGGAACGCGAGCGGCAGGCGCGCATCATCCTGGGCACGGCCGAGACGGAGATCGCCAGCAAGTTTGTCGAAGCGGCCCAGCCCTATCTGAACAACCCGGTAGCCATCCACCTGCGGGCGATGAACATGCTTTATGAAGGGCTGCGCGAGAAGGGCTCAATCATCGTGGTGCCCAGCACGGCCGTGGACAGCATGAACCTGGGCGCCATCGGCGGACTGGCCAATCTCTCGGACGGCCGGGCCGGAGCCGAGGGGCCGAAGGCGAAGAGCGATACCGTATGAGGGGGGATCGACAAGGTGACAAGGGGACGAGGAGACAAGGGGATAGGGCGACGGGAAGACGGAGAGATGGAGAGACGGAGTGATGGAGAGACCAGGGGACCAGGGGACAAGGGGACCAGGGGACAAGGAGAAGGGAATCTTGAGCAGCGGTGACGGCGACACAGGTTTTAGTCCTGCTCTTGCTCTTACTCCTGATCTCAATCCTAATCTTAATCCTAAGTCTAATCTTGATATTCGTTTTGCCGTGGTGACGAGTTCGTCGGAGGGGCTGTTGCCTGCCAAGCCCCCACCCCGGCCCTCCCCCGGAGTACCGGGGGAGGGAGATTCTGCCTGGATCACCTCTGCCCCCTGCATCACTTGTGCGGCCGGCATTCGCTTGTGCGGCCGGCATCACTCTTGCGCCCTGCATCACTTGTGCTTGCACGCCCTCTGACGATAGGATCACTCCTGCAGCCGTGGCCGCGCTCGGCCGGAGCGCGGTGCGCGTCGTTTGGGCTTCATCCTGTCGGGAGGTTATACGGATGACCGGTTTACTCCGTCCTGTGATTTTGTGCGCGCTGTCCACCACAAGGCTCGCGTTTCAGCTCACCACCGTCCAGGCGCAGACGCGGGCACCTGAACAGGCACAGACAACATTGCCCATCGTCCAGCAGGTTGAACTCCAGCCGCTGGTCGCTCATGCCAGGCGCCTGCTCGAGGCGCTCGACTACATCGGCCACCCCCTGCTGGATGCCGACGAGCGCCGGCGTCTGCTCGCGGCCGGCGAGTCCAACGAATCCACGGCCGGCGAGCAGATCCAGCGGATCTTCGACGCCCACTGCCTCATCGGCGTGCACATCAATCCGGAGAGCCGCGTCAAGCTCGCCCGCGGGCCGGCCGCCGCATCGCTGGAGGAACAGGGCTGGCGCACGTTCCTGGTCAAGGTGCACAACGAGGCGGGTGTCACCGCGGAGCTCAAGGCCGAGAGCCCCAACGCCGGACAGGTCTATCGCACGGTGGGCGGCCCGGACCCCGACGTGAAGATCACGCCTGCCGACATCCGCGATCGATGGATGGATGTGCACATGGTCACCGACCGGCCGATGGCCCGCCCGCTCTCCGGCCTGCCGGTGGAATACCGCATCATGCAGGTGTTCAGCCGCGACGCCGGCCAGCGCGAGGGCGCCATCGCCTTCAACGTCGGCCAGGGGACACAGGACATCGGCTTCCGCAACGACCTGGCCATCCTGTTCACCGCCCAGCCAAGCGTGAAGCTCAAGCTCCGCGTCCTGGACGAGGACGGGCGCCCCGCGACGGCAAGCTTCATCTTCAAGGACGCCCGCGGCCGGGTCTACCCGTCGCAGGCCAAGCGCCTGGCGCCCGACTTCTTCTTCCACGCCCAGGTTTACCGCTCGGACGGCGAGACAATCACGCTGCCGGCGGGGAGCTACCACGTGGAGTACACGCGCGGCCCGGAATACCACACCGAGGAGCGCACCATCACCGTCTCCCCCGGCGACCCGAACCCCGTCGAGGAGTTCAAGC
>BTUC01000397.1:4745-6627 GCA_045863575.1 Phycisphaerae bacterium | reverse complement strand
AAGCCGGGCAGCATACCAAAAAAAGAAGCCCCACGCATCGCTGCATGGGGCTGGTCGGTTCTGATCTCAATTCGCCGGTGAATCAGCCGATCGAGCGCCCCATGCATGCACCACTAAGCAGCAGGCCCAGAATAAGGGCCCCCGCCAGGCGGCTCAGCAAGGACAGTCGATCGGAAGTCACCGAACGCATGATGAGAATGGTATCGGCCGGGCGGGAGTCTGTCAATAATGTTTTCTAACCGACGGGCAGCTCCGCACCCAGGCTGCGTGACCCGATCGGCGGCCCGTCAGGCGGCATCAGAGCCCCGAGCGCAAGCGAGGGGGGATCGGTTGCTGAGGCCCCGCCCACAAATCGGCCCTGAGCGCAAGCGAGGGGAAATCGGATGCTGCCGCCTCACTGACCATGCGGAGGTGATGAGCCCCTGAACGCACAAGCCTCGCTCGCATTCGGCGCGCTGTGTTTGCCCCCCGCGCTTGCGCTCAGGGCTCGGAAGGGTACTCGGCGTTCTGGAGGGTATTCGGCCCTCGCTGGCGCTCAGGGCTCTGAAACCCGCATGCCATGTCATGCCTGGTCGGCGGCGGCCTGGATCTGCCGCCAGGCGGCCTCCACATGACGCCGCTCGGTGTTCGTCTGGGCGATGCACAGCCGGAGAGTCAGCTTTCCATTGAGCCGGGTGTGGGTCAGATAAAGACGCCCAGTGGCGTTCAAGCGGTCCAGGATCCGCTGGTTGATCTCGTCGCCGCTGGGATGGCGGAAGCAGACCAGGTTGAGCGGCACCGGCGCGACCACGTCGAATTGCCCGTCAGCTCGCAGCCACTCAACGAACTCGTGGGCCAGCTCTACGTGGCGCCGCACGCGCTCCCGCAGACCTTCCACGCCGAACGAGCGGATGACGAACCAGAGCTTGAGCGCCCGGAAGCGCCGGCCGAGCGGAATGTGCCAATCGCGATAATCGATCACCGCGCCCGACTCGGTGGCCTGGTTGCGGAGGTATTCGGGCAGCACGCTAAGCGTGCGGATCAACTGCCCCCGGTCGGCCACGAAGAAGCAGTCGCAATCGAAGTTGGTGAACATCCACTTGTGCGGGTTAAACGCGTAGCTGTCGGCGAGTTCCAGGCCTTTCTGGATGAACCGGAACTCCGGGCAGAGGGCGGCGGTACCGGCCATGGCCGCATCCACGTGCAGCCAGACGCCCGCCTCTCGGCAGATGCGGCCGATCTCCGGCAGCGGATCGATGCCATTCGAGGAAGTGGTGCCCACGGTCGCGCAGACAAAACACGGAACCTTGCCTGTGGCCCGGTCGGCAGCAATAGCCTCCGCCAGCTTCTCCGGGCGCATCGCGAACCGCTCATCCACGTCGATGAGGCGGAGGTTACCGCTGCCCAGGCCGGCGATGCGGACGGCCTTTTCGATGGAGGAGTGAGCCTGATTAGAACTGTAAGCCACCAGACGGCCATCCGCGCCATCCACATTGCTCCGCCCGCCGGTAGCCCGCTCGCGGGCGGCCAGCAGCGCGCACAGCACGGCTGATGAGGCCGTGTCCTGGATCACCCCCCCGCCGGCGGCCGTGGACTTGAAGTGGCCGGGCAACGCGAGCATGTCCACCAGCCAGTCCATGACGTGCGTTTCGAGCTCGGTGCACGCCGGGCTGGTGGCCCAGAGCATGCCCTGCACGCCCAGGCCGGCCGACAGCAGCTCTCCCAGGATCGACGGGCCGGAGTTGTTCGAGGGGAAGTACGCAAAGAAGTTCGGCGACTGCCAGTGCGTGATGCCCGGCATGATGATCCGGTCGACGTCGCGAAGAATGCGGTCGAAGGGCTCACCTGTGAGGGGCGGATGCTGCGGCAACTGCGAGCGGATGTCGCCCGGCTTTACCTGCGA
>BTUC01000397.1:0-4735 GCA_045863575.1 Phycisphaerae bacterium | reverse complement strand
ATAGACGTTGGACGGCGCGATGCCCGGCAGGATGACGCGGTTCATGTCCGCCAGGATACGATCGAACGGCTCACCGTGCTCGGGCGGACTCGCCGGGAGCATCGCCCGGATGTCCCCCGGCTTGACCTCCGAGAGCACGGGGTATTCTTCCACCCGCTGCAGGTAGTCCGCGATCCAGTCAACCGTCTTGTAGCCCCAGGTGCGAAACTCTTCAGGTGTCATCACATCACCGCAAGCCCGCTGCTTCATTCGGAGCCTGCTTCGGCGGGAGTGCAGGCAGCATAATCACGCCGAGGTCGATCACATCCGTACCGTCGGGCGGGATCACGAACGGCACATGCTTTCCATAATAACCGGGAAAGCCCGGGATGACAGCCTTGCCACCACCCTGTGCCGGCTCCAGCTCCTCCAGCTCATCGGTGGAAGGAATCTGCAACTCGTATTCGCCCGCGGGCAATCCGCGCCACACGACGGCGTCCTTCACGGAGAGATCAAGATGTCGATAGAGCGGAACGATGCGGCCATTGCTCCGTAGTCTGGCGCCGAGCGTTTCGTGAGGGCCGGCCAGACCGCCAGGCGTCTGTAACCGAAAGCGCAGATCGCCACCCGGCTCCAATAGGGCTTCTGCACGTCCGCCTGATGCGGTCACCGTGATTTCAGGCGATGACCAGCGTGCCGCGCCGGGAATCTGGACCTGCACCTTGTAAGTGCCTGGAGGCACACGCGCGACCAGCAGTTCCGCGCCGACTGCGCCCTTTATCGGTTCAGTCAAGTTCTCGAAGAAGCGCTGCGTCCCACCGCCTGGCAATGGCGGCTTGCCCATTAACTTGACCGTCGCCGGCCGCCCGGCAAACCTCGTACGCGGGCCATCCAGGCGAAAGCGGACAACCAGCGGTGCCAGGGTAAGCGGCACGTCAACCGTCTCATTCAGCTCCGCCGGTACATCGATGCGGGCAAACACCAGGTCTTCGCCCAGCTTCTTGATCCTCAGTCGGGGTGAGCGAATCGCAACTCCGCTGGCCGGCTTGGACCGGTCGACGAAGTAGCCGCGATCCAAAGTAAAGCTCCCATCGGCTCCGAGACGCGCACTGCTGCTCGCGCCCGTATCGACTTCCCAGTGAATCTCATGTCCCGGCGCCGGCTCACCGTTGACCAGCACGCGCAGGCGGACCGGTCCGCGATTCGGCAGATCCGGCGCCTCTTCGCCGAGCGCCCGCAGTGCCAGCATGGCGGGACGATGGGCGTCGGGATACTCGGAAAGGTACGCCCGTCGCAGGGCTTCCCTGGTTACGGGCCGGCACAGCCAAGCGAGCGCTTGTGCAGCGTTCTCAATCACTCGGCGCTCGCCGCCAGGCTCGGTGCAGCGGCACACGACGTCAAGCATGCGGCTCTGAAGCTCGTCGGGGATAGGCTCGCAGGACTTCCGGGCATACGGATTGGAGTAGTACAAGCCAGCCGCACGCGTTGAGCCTGGCGTGATGAACGCCGACAGCACCCGTATGTATCGGACCCGATCGTGCGGGGGCATGTTCGGCAATGTGTCCATCGCGAGCAGATACTCGGCTGCGCGCGGCGTGCCCGCGCGCACGAGGGAATGCAGGTAGCCTTCGTAGCTGCCGGATTCACCGTCGATGGCCGCACCGGCACACAACTGCACCCAATCCTCGCCGCACCAGGCGGCCAGCTGCGGACAAGCCGGACCATGGCACTCGATCAGCTCCTGCTGCCTGATCCGCTCGAAGCGTAGCATCCCTCCCAGTGCCAGTCGGTATCGCTTTTCCGCCAGCAGCGCCATCACCATGGTTCGATTCTGGGGAATGAGCAGTTGTTCGCTGAACGTGCCACACCAGGTCCCCCATCGGAAACTGCGGATGGTCCCCAGCACGTTGGCGCGATCGCCGGCCAGGAAGCGCTCGATGGTGGAAAAAAACAGTCCCTCGTTGTCCTGGAAGGAGATCCAGTCGTCCTCAGGGTTCCCGCGCGTCAACGCATCGTAATCGTGCAGCAGGGGAGCTGCCCTGCTCCACGCCTCTTGCAGAATCGGCGGAGCGTTCACCAGGTAAGGCGGCAACTCAGCCGCATGTGCAGCCGGTGCGGATACAGAGGCTTTCTCATGCGACGAGAGGCGATCCACTTCCCGGGCAATCCATGTTTCACTCAGTGGCGCCAGGAAGGCCGCTTTCCATTGCCCCATTCGCTGGTACCGGCACATCGCCAGCAACTTCTCACGATCCTGCTGATCTCCCAGGCGGCAGATCGCCTCGATATACGGCTGGCTGGTCCGTGTATGGATGTCAGCGGGGTTCAGCACCCGCTGCAGAATCCGCCACAGTTTCGGAACATAGCGCGGGTTATCCAGTTCGTCGCAACGTCTGGCGAAGTACTCCACGTAAGGGTGAGGCCAGAAGTCCTGCTCGATCAGCACATCGAGGGCGGCACTGGCCTCCATCGAGCGCCACACGTCCAAAGAGGGAAGGCGAGGCCTGGCTGGGCGTGAGTCCTGGCCGACGGCGACATGGCCCAGGGCCAGCAGCGCGGACGTAACGATGAGCGCACGCATGATCGGACTCCATGATCCCCCCGAGCCTGATGCAACGCCACTCGCTTCCTCCGGAGTGCAGCAGCCGAGCGAGCGCCGAGGCCGACGTCCCATTCTAACCGGAGTGCGGCCGCGCTTTCTAAAGTGCATGATTGCCCGGCCCGCCCGGCACTGCTCACAGAGACAGTGGCACACCACGTTGGCTGTCGGGATTCACTCTAAGGCAGAGCGTCCCGGTCGAGGCGCTGCCCAGAGAGGGGCTCAAACCCGAGCTTGAGGGCCGGCGAACCGGGCTGCAGGCGGAAGTCCCCCTTGCTGACATCGGCGAAGCGCGGGTCCGCTTCGATGCTGCCGCACTCGACGCCGTAGCCGCACTGTTCGCGCAGGTGCGCCTGGGCCCAGTTCGGATCCTGCGTGCAGAAGTAGAGGTTGTGATCCGCCTGGCAATCCCGCAGGAGCACGGGCGGCCGGCCGGTGTTGCGGCCTTCGAATAACAGCTTAAGGCTCTTGTCCGTGCTGTAGAAGATGTTTCGCTGGATGACCGCCCCCGTTACGTCACCATAGGGCAGGACGAGGAACCCGCGCGGGCTGCGGCCTTCGCGGCCACACGCGCGCAGCTCGGCCACGATGTTGTTGGTGAACGTATTGTTGCCCTTGTTGATGAACCCTTCACCGCAGGTCCGCCAGACGATGTTCCTGGTGACCACGGCCCCATGTTGATCGTCATCACAGCGGATGGCCGCGTTCATGTTCGGGCTGTCCACGTCATGCAGGTAGTTGTTGCGGACGACGTTGCCGCCGCCGGTCCCGGAGATGTAGATGCAGTTCCCGTCGCCCAGGATCTCCATGACCTGCGAGATCTCGTTGTGTTCGACGATGTTGTTGCGGCCGTGCAGGAACGGCTCCCTGACCGCCCAGGTCCGCTGCGTCGTCGGAGCCAATGATCGATCAACTTCGCTCCAGCGGATGGTGCGTGAGCATTCGCCCTGGCCCTTGCGATCCCACACGATGCGCCCGCTCACCACGATGGCGGTATAGGGGCAGTGGTGGATCAGGTTGCGGGCGATGCGGTTCTCGCCGCTCTGCCACACGAACACCGCGGGAGAATGCCAGAGCAGTTCCCCGACGTGGTGAATGTGGTTGCCGCTGACTTCGTTCCCACGGTTGACGTCCTTGGTGCCGGGGCCGTAGCCGGCCAGCAGCACGCCCACGCCGCCCATGTGCGCGATCAGATTGCCTTTGACTGTGTTGCGCTGTGCGTGCAGGTCCAGCCGGATGGCCGTTGACCCGCTGTTCACGAAGCGGCAGTCCTCGATACGGCACTCCTCCGCGCCACGCAGCCGCACCAGGGCGGTAGGTCGATCGAACATCTCCCAGTCATGCTGGAGCCCCCAGCCGGTCTTGTCGGGGCTCCACGGCTGTCGGTCGCCGTGCGTAAAGGTGAGCCCGCGAAAGACAATGCCGCGAACCGGCTGATCCGCCGGGGCGTCGGCGTCGACCCGCCCCTCGATGCGAACCAATTCCGTCAACAAGGGCGCCACGATCTCCCGCGACGGCTGATCCGACGACGGCCAGAGCAGGATCCGCCGCTCGGTCGCGTCGAACACCCACTCCCCGGGTTCGTCCAGGTACTCAATGGCGTTTTCGATCCAGGCCGAGCACTCGGGGAAGTGGCCGAACTTCGTCCTCTCCAGGGAGTACGTCGCGGGCACATCCGTCTGCAGAATGCGCCCGTTTTCCTCCACACGTGAGACCGGCAGGATATTCACCACCCAGGGATAAATGGGCACCGCCACCAGCTCCCACTTTTTATCCGGCGACCACGCGGGCAGAACGCCCGGCGGGCAGTGCAGGTGATGGAGATGAGCGCCGTGGGCCTGGCAGTCGGCAGCCGGGAGTGGCACAAAGCCCCGCCCCCGTGCACGGGGCAGCCGCCGGCCACCATCGAACAGCGCCGAGAAGCTTTTCAGCTCCGAGGGGACTGGGGCGATCCACAGCTTGCCGGCGGCCGCCTGAGCCTGCCCCGGCACCGGCGCACCCGCCTGCTGCCAGCTTTCGATCGGCAAACCCGCGCTGAAGACGGGGCTCTCACCGGGCCAGGCGGCGTAGATGATCGAGTGACCCGCGGCCGCGGCATCCTCCAGCGAGAAGACAACCGTGCGCTTCAACCGATAGGTCCCGCCACGGAATAACACC
>BTUC01000396.1:0-6649 GCA_045863575.1 Phycisphaerae bacterium | reverse complement strand
TCAGCGATCAGCGGTCAGCGATCAGCGATCAGCGGTCAGCGATCAGCGATCAGCGGTCAGCGATCAGCGATCAGCGGTCAGCGATCAGCGATCAGCGGTCAGCGATCAGCGATCAGCGAACGGATGGCGTGGATCCGCACCTGCGCGGTGACAACCTGCAGCCGGCCACCCACGACCCATACGCGGCAACCCACGACCTACCCTCTGCAAGGGCTCCTCATCACCCATCACTCATCACTCATCACTCGCCGCCCCGGCGGCGCTCGCGGACCAGCATGCCGCTGGCCGCTCTGGCGGTTATCCTGATCATGCCGGCGTTCGCTCTGGGCGTGGCCGTGGCGGTCGATCTGCCCGGCCTTGTGGCCGCAGGCCTGCCTGACGGTCAGCTCTCTGCGGATCTGTACAACCTCTTTGGCTACGAAGGCTGGCCGAATCTGCTGCGGAGAATCGTCAACGCGGTCAGCGTCGCACTCATGGTCGCGGGGGCGGCCGTCCTGATTGTGGCCCGCCGACACGCCGGTGGCCGCCATGTCAGCCGGGCGGTACTGGGCTCCATCGGCCTGCTGCTGGCCCTCTCCGTCCTCCGCAACGCAATGCAACGGATTCGATGGCAGGAGATCGCTTACCTGGTTGATACCGATCAGGCCGGCCCGGCAGTGGAACAGTTCCTGGATGCCATCCTGCCGCAAGCCATGATCGGATCCATCATTCTGTTGCTGGCTTCCATCGTCCTGCTGGCCTGGCCGGAGCGACGGCTGCATGCAGAAGCGGAGCTCCTCCAAAAGGAGGATGGCGTATGATCCTGGCCGTAGTCGTCCCGACGGTATTGATTCTGTTGGGCATTCTCATCTGGCGAGCCCTGCGCGGTGGCAGGCTGGCCCAGTGCACGCTGGGCGTGCTGGGCGTCGGCGTTCTGGTCATCGCCGGCACACATTTCTGGTCGGCGCAGCCCAAAATGGTTGCACCGCCTCCGATTCTTTCGCCGGACCCTCTCCTCGGCGCCGGGGAACCCATCACATTTTCCGGACGAGTCCACTGGGAGGGCTTGGCGGATGCCCGCGAACGGGTTGAGGCGACCCGGGGGCGTGTCCATGCCACGGCCGAAAGAATGCGTGCTACGGCCGATCAGATCCGTGCGGCCGCTACCGAAGCCCGACGCGAGGGCGAGGCAATGGCGGTGTCTGCACGAGCTGGCGTAAACGCCGCCCGCGCCGCGGCGCAAATCGTCGGTGAGGCTGGGGAGAATCTCGAGCCCGACGTGTACGCATCCGGCCGCGCAGGTGTGCTGGCCGTAGCCAAATCTCTGCTTGAGCGCCTGGACGAAGTCATCCCGGAAGGCGTCAAGCTCGATAAGGTGTGGATCAGCGGGGAAACAAATGAGGATCTGCTCAAGGACGTCGCCCAGGTGGTCCGGCCCCAGGTGGGAAACACAGACGTGGTGGTCAACTGGGACGCGCCGACCAGCCGTCCGGCCGAAATGGAAGCAGGCCACGTGATGCTGCGGGTCGACGGGCGTAGCGGCGGCGACGGCGAGACGCTGCCCGGTTCTTCTGATCTGGCCCTCATCGGCCAGCGTCGCAGTATCCACCGGCAGGTCCACTCGGCCGGCAAGCTGTGGTTGTCAAACCTGGGGGCACATGCCAGCATACACGGCGGCGGTAAACGTCTCGTCGCCAGCAGCGGCCTGCAAGCCAACCCCCAGGGTGCGGAGGACCAATCGCAGGCGTATGCGGCACAGATGCTGCTGCCCTATGCCCAGCAGGCGGTTCAGCAGTACAACACACGGCATCACCGTGAGTCATTGCGGGAGGATGATCGCCAGAGGCTCCAGGAACAGTTGCGGCAGGACCTGCGCGTCGGGCGGTTCGTGGAGGATCAGTTCGCGCAGCGGTTCCAGAAGTCTTACGGAACAATTTACCAGCATCACCTGCTGCTGAAGATCGATGATGTCGAGATGGCCTCGGCGGCTGCCCGGTACGCTGAGGAGCTCTATACGATTCGACAGGCGCAGAGCTCCGGTGTGCGCTGGAAGGTGCTCTCGACGGCCGGCTTGATCGCACTCATCTGCGTCGTCTACCTGTTCCTCAACGCGGCCACGAAAGGGTATTATGCCTGGTCACTGCGTACGGCCGGGGCGGTGGCGGTCATTGGCGGGTTGATCGTGCTCGCGGCGGTGGCGTAGCCAGGACTGCCTGCACCCGTCGAGCGTGTGCCACTGCTCTGTGAGCAGTGCCGATTACCAAAGGAGCATCTGTGCTAACCAACCACTGCTGGCACAGCAGTGGCACACGGGCAGTGCGGATGCCAAAGGCGCGCATGCGGTCTCCAAGCACTGCTGACACAGCAGTGGCACACGCGGTTGGAATTTCCGTGTGCCACTGCTCTGCGAGCAGTGCTGTGTCGTAGCGGTGAGGTACAGACGCAGGAGTAAGGCGAACGACTTGTCTCAGGAACTCTCACAGGCTGACCGCTACCTGCTGGACCTGATCCGGCAGGGTAGCAGCGAAGGCTGGTCGCAACTGGTGGCCCGCTACCAGGGGCGGCTGCTGGCCTTTGCGCGCGGCAAGCTGCCGCGGGCCGCCGATTCCGAAGACCTCGTGCAGGATACGTTCCTCAGTTTCCTTCAGGGGCTGTCGCGGTTTCGCGAGCAGGCCGGCCTGGAGACGTACCTGTTCACCATCCTGCGGCGAAAAATCATCACCTGGTTCCGAGGCAAGCAGACCAACATCTGCCTGTTGCAGGATACGTTGACCAGCGATGCGGACCGGCCCTCCGATGCCGCTGATGTGCTGTCCGCCCCCGATCCGACGGCCAGTTGGTACGCCCGCCGTGAGGAACGCGACGATCTGCAACGGGCGGCCCTCTCCAGGGCATTGCGCGAGATTATCGACGCGGACAAACGCAAGCTCGACCTGTCTCATCTGCAGATCATCGAGATGACCTTCTATTGTCAGCTCCGCAACCGGGATGCCGCCCGTATCGCCGGCGTGAGCGAGAACCAGGTGGCGTTGTGCAAGCACCGCTGCCTGAAGGAGCTTCGGGCCGCTTTGGAGCGCGATCCGGACGTGCGACGCCTGGCCGTGGGCGGAACCGATACGGCAGGCGCTGATGACGCCCCTTTTGCCGCCCTGCTCAGTGAGATCTGGCAGGAGGAGCGGATGAGTTGTCCGAAGCGCAGCACCATTGGCGCCTACCTGCTGGACACGCTCGATGATGCCTGGCGAGAATACGTCGCTTTCCACCTGGAGCAGCTCGGTTGTGCGTTTTGCCGAGCCAACCTCGATGACCTTCGCGAGCAGACCCAGGCCCAGGTCCCGGCCGCCCCCGCCCTGCGCGACCGCATCCTGCAATCGACGGTCGGCTTTTTGCGAACGAAGTAAACTCCGTCCGGCTCCAGTTGAGGATTGAGGGGAACCGCAGATTCCTTGCTGTGTGCTATGGGTTTCCAGCCCGTCGTTGAGCGGCAAGATGCCGGTCCCCCACCATGTTTGCTTCCGCGTTGCTGCATAGCGCGTCTGTAGCGGCCGGCCTGGAGTACCGGCCGTTCGGCTCGATGAACGGCACGGAGGCCAGCCGCTACAGACCGCGCCGGCGGCAGCAGTTGTCGAAAGGCCACTCCGGCTGTATTTTGCCTGCATATTGACGGGGGGAATACGCGGCGCAAGGTGAGGTACGGCCGGGGGTGCAAGCCCAGGCTGTGAAGAGGTGGCCACCATTCCCGACAAAAGAAGCCTCGATGATTTGCGCATCGATCGCGCCCACGCGCCTCGTGGCGGGCCGCGCGCAGCATGGGTCGTGGCCGTGCTGGCCCTGGTGGCGGCAGGCACAGCGACGGCCGTGTGGCTCAACCGGCCCAAAGCCGCGGTGGTCCGTACGGCGGTAGTCGAGGAACGGAGAGGCGGGCAGGAAAGAACTCTGCTCAATGCCTCCGGCTATGTCACAGCGCGGCGTGAGGCCACCGTCTCCTCCAAAGTCACCGGCAAGGTCGTAGAAGTGCTCGTGGAAGAGGGCATGAAGGTTGAGGCCGACCAGGTGCTGGCGCGTCTCGATTCCTCGAATGTGGAGAAGAGCCTGCGCCTGGCGGAGGCGCAGCTTGAGTCGGCCCGCAAGGCGCTGGGCGAGACCAAGGCCAACCTGACGCAGGCTGAGCGCGAGGTCCGGCGGATCGAACGACTGCTCCGCGAGCGCGCGGCCGGGCAGGTGGAACTGGACCGCACCGAAACGGAGGCGAAATCCCTGGCCGCACGCCTGGAGCGGCAACTGGCCGAGATTGCAGTCAACGAGCGGGAAGTGGCTCTCTGGCGTCAGCAGCTCGATGACACGATCATCCGCGCGCCCTTCGCCGGCGTGGTCACCACCAAGAATGCTCAACCCGGGGAGATGATCTCGCCCATGTCGGTCGGCGGATTCACGCGCACGGGCATCTGCACGATCGTGGACATGAGCTCGCTGGAGATCGAAGTGGACGTGAGCGAGAGCTACATCAACCGCGTTCAGGCGGGCCAGCCGGTGGAGGCCACGCTCGATTCCTATCCCAACTGGGCCATTCCGGCCAAGGTGATCGCGATCATCCCCACCGCCGACCGGCAGAAAGCCACGGTGAAAGTGCGCGTGGGATTCGAGCAGCTCGACCCGCGCATTCTGCCGGACATGAGCGTGAAGGTCGCCTTTCAAAGCGCCGAGAGCGTGGCCCCAACAACACAGCCTGGCCTGACCCTTCCGAAGACAGCCGTCCGTCAGCACAACGGCCGGGATGTCGTCTGGGTCGTCCGCAACGGCAAGGTGGAGCGGCGGGCGGTGATGATCGGTGAGCCCCGCGGTGATGAGGTCACGCTCGTGGCCGGGCTCAGCGCCGGCGAGCGCGTGGTCATCGGCGGGCCAGACGATCTCAGCGACGGAGCGAGCGTAACCGAGGCGAAATAATGAGCAACGGCAACGGAGTTCTCGTGCAGGTCCGCGGTGTGGACAAGACGTTCCACCGCGGATCAGAAGAGATCCACGTGTTATCGAACCTGGACCTGGACGTGCCTCATGGCGAGTTCTTGGCGCTGATGGGGCCGTCGGGGTCCGGCAAGACGACGCTCCTCAACCTGATCGGCGGGCTGGATCAGGCCACCCGAGGCGTGGTAGCGGTCGGCGGCGAACGGCTGGAGAATATGTCCGGCCGGCAACTGGCGGCGTGGCGGGCGCGACACGTGGGGCTGGTGTTCCAGTTTTATAACCTGCTGCCCATGCTGACCGCGGCCCGGAACGTCGAGTTGCCGCTGCTGTTGACCCACTTGAACAAGGCCCAACGGCGCAAGCACGTCGAAACCGCCCTGTCGGTAGTCGGTCTTTCGCATCGCAGCGGACACTATCCGCGCACGCTCTCGGGCGGTGAGCAGCAGCGGGTGGGCATCGCGCGGGCCATCGTCACGGACCCCACCCTGCTGCTGTGCGACGAACCGACCGGCGACCTGGACCGGAAATCGGGCGACGAAATCCTGAGCCTGTTGCAGGCGCTCAACCGCGAGCACGGCAAGACCATCATCATGGTCACGCACGACCCGCACGCCTCCGTGCGGGCGACGCGGACCGTCTACCTGGACAAGGGCCAGCTCTCAGAGGAGAAGCCGGCATGAGGTTCCTCTTCCTGATCTGGGGCAATTTGAAGCGCCGGAAGCTGCGTACGTCGCTGACGGTGCTGTCGATCTTCGTGGCCTTCCTGCTGTTCGGGCTGCTGTGCACGATCGAGAATGCCTTCACGGCCGGGATCAGCATGGCCGGCGCGGACCGGCTCATCGTGCGGCACAAGGTGTCCCTGATCATGAGCCTGCCGGTGACGTATGGGCGGCGCATGGAACAGATTCCCGGCGTTGAATCGTCCGGTCACTGGACCTGGTTCAACGGCATCTATCAGAACGAGCCCAAGAACTTCTTCGGCAGCTTCCCCGTCGA
The DNA here is from genome assembly GCA_045863575.1 of Phycisphaerae bacterium. Taxonomy (GTDB): domain Bacteria; phylum Planctomycetota; class Phycisphaerae; order UBA1845; family PWPN01; genus JAAXZI01. The sequence continues at coordinate 712 of BTUC01000396.1, read as the reverse complement.
GCCGGAATCGTTTCTGGCCATGCACGATGAATTCGTGCTGCCCGAGGAGCACAAGGAGGCGTGGCTCAAAACGCGCACCGGCGCGATCATCGGGCGGTCGCTCGCCGAACGCTTCGGGTGGAAGATCGGCGATCGCGTGCCGCTGACCTCGCCGATCTGGCCGCGCAAGGGGGACGGGGCTTGGGAGTTCGATATTGTCGGCATCTACGAGGCGGCCAGAAAGGGCGTCGATACGTCCGGCTTCATGTTCCGGTACGACTACTTCGACGAGGGGCGTGAGTACGGCGAAGGCGAGGTCGGCTGGTACTTCGTGCGCGTCAAAGATGCGGATCGCGCAGCGGAGGTGGCGAAGGCCATCGATGCCGAGTTCGCCAACTCGCCCTACGAAACCAAAACCGAGCCGGAGGGCGCATTCGCCCAGGGCTTCGTCCAGCAGATCGGCGACATCGGCACGATGCTGCTGGCGATTTTGAGCGCCGTGTTCTTCACCATTCTGCTGGTGGCCGGCAACACCATGGCCCAGGCGGTGCGCGAGCGGATCGGCGAGTTGGGTGTGCTCAAGGCGGTGGGCTTCACCGATGGACTCGTGCTGGCTCTCGTCTTGGCCGAATCGTGCGTGATCGCGCTGGTTGGCGGGTTGGCAGGCTTGGGCGCGGCCTGGCTGGTAACCGCGGGCGGAAGTCCGGTACCGTCGATGCTGCCTGTATTCTAC
>BTUC01000395.1:0-6671 GCA_045863575.1 Phycisphaerae bacterium | reverse complement strand
GTAACCAGGAGAATAAGTGTGGACAGTGCGTGCATTTCAGGGTTGATCTCGCGCCGGACTGAAGAATAGATCAGGATCGGCAAGGTCGTCGAATCCGGCCCCGCCGTGAAGAAACTGATCACGAAATCGTCCAGAGACAGCGTGAAGGCCAGCATCGCGCCCGCCACGATGCCCGGCAGCAGCAGTGGCAAGGTCACCCGCCGCATCAGGTAAGATCGGCTCGCGTACAGGTCCAGGGCGGCCTCTTCCAGCGTTCGCCCCAGGAGAGTCAACCGGGCGCCAACCACCAGGGCGACAAAAGCTGCCTGGAAGGTGACGTGGGCGATGATCATGGTCGTCAGCCCGGGCGAAAAGAAACTCGCCATCCGCCCGGACCCCAAGTAAGCCGACACCTGTCGCAGGAACCCGAACGCCACCAGCAGAGCGGCCGCGAAGATGATATCCGGCGTGACCACCGGAAGGTAGACGACGGCATCCAGCAGCGCCCGGACCCGACGCGGCCAGGGAAAGCGCCCCGCCCCTAGAGCCAGCAGCGTGCCGAGAAGAGTCGCGACCAGCGTTGAAGCAGCGGCGAGAACCAACGTATTCCAGGCGGCCTGCTGAATGGATTCGTTCTTCAGGAGACGCGCATACCAGTTGAGTGTGAAGCCGCGCCAGGAGACCCCGTGCCGGGCGGCGTTCACCGAGAGCACCGCCACCGCCAGCAGTGGCAGGTACAGCATCGCCAGCGCCACCAGCGAAATCGAACTGATCCAGGGACGTGGCCGCAGGCTCACGTGAAGTCTCCCTCTCGTCGCCAGCGACGTAGAACCAGCAAACCCGCCAGCGTCAGGACCACCAGGCTCAGACTGACGGCCGCCCCGAAGGGCCAGTCGCGGCTGGGACCGAACTGCTGCTGAATGAGGTTGCCCACCAGCATGGTCCGCGCGCCGCCCAGCAGGTCAGGCACCACGAAGACCCCCATGGCAGGGATGAACGTCAGGATGGTCGCAACCACCAATCCCGGCAACGTCTGGGGGAGTATGGCCTGCATGAAGACGCGCCGACGTGACGCATACAGGTCGCAGGCCGCATCGACCAGCGAATAATCAAGCCGCTCGACGCTGGCGTAAAGAGGCAGAACCGCGAACGGCAGAAAACAACTGAGCATTCCGGCATACACCGCGGTTGCACCCGGATAAAGCGCATCGAGCGGTCCGATGAGGCCCAGTCGGCGGGCCAGCCATACCAGCGGCGAGTTAAAGCCCAGGATCAGTGTCCAGGCATAGGTGCGAATCACCATATTGGTGCACAGGGGCAGTACCACCACGGCCAGCCACAAGTAACGGGTACGCCGAGGACGAGCGGCGATGAAGAAAGCCAGCGGGTAAGCCAGAACCAGTGAGAAGAACGTGGTCACCAAGGCGACCCAGACGCTCCGGCCCAGGATCAGCAGGTAGGGCGCCGACCAGGTGGCCTGGCCCACGTCCGCTGATTCGGTCCAGTCGACGCTTGCCAGCCGTTTGAAGTTATCGAGTGAGAAGTCCCAGATGACGGCGCCATACAATCCCGGCCGGGCAAATGCCAGGGCCACCAGGGCCAGCGACGGTAGCAGCAGGAACCCGGCCAGCCACACCACGGGGGCGGACAACACGCCCGAGCCGACGAGCGTCAGCGCTCGCCGTGTGGTCAGCCGGCCGTACCAGATCATCAACCGGTTCACGCGCCTCCCCCGCCGGACAAAGCGACCAGATGGGCCGCGGGCAGTTCGACGAGCACCTCGTCCCCCGGTGCAAAGTGGGCCGTCGCGGCCGTCCGCACGCGCAGGGATCCCGGCTCGACGAAAAGGTCGGTGTGATCGCCCCGATAGATCACCTCGCGCACGCGCGCCGATAGGCAGTTTGCTCCATCCGTTTGCGCGGACCGGCTCCGGGCGAGCGCGGACACGGAACTACCCCGTTCTCCTTCGACGGCCGGGGGGGCCACCGCCTGAATGCGAATGCGCTCCGGTCTGATGGCCAGCAGGCCGCGCTCCCAGTTCGGCGGTGAAGCGACCCACAAGCGCCCAAAGCGTGTCTCAACGCGGTCGCCCTGACGCCGACCCTCAATCAGGTTCGCGGAGCCCAGAAACTCGGCCACGAACCGGTTGAGCGGTCGCTCGTACACTTCGCGAGGAGTGCCGCTCTGTTCGATCCGCCCTTCCCGCATCACCAGTACGCGGTCAGAAACGGTCATGGCTTCATCCTGGTCATGCGTCACCAGGATAAAGGTCGTGCCCAGCCGCCGCTGAAGCCGGCGCAGCTCGATCTGCACCTCCGCGCGCAGCTTGGCATCCAGCGCCGACATGGGCTCGTCCAGCAGGAGCAGACGCGGCTCGTTGACCAGGGCACGGGCCAAGGCCACGCGCTGCTTCTGGCCGCCCGAGAGCTGGTGCGGGTAGCGATCTACGAAGGGCTCCATCTGGAGCATGCCCAGTGCATCGCCGACCCGGCCGACAACCTCCAAATGGGGTCTTTTCCTGGCTCGCAGACCGAAGGCTACGTTCTCGAGCACGTTCAGATGGGGGAAGAGGGCATAATTCTGGAAAACGGTGTTGACCGGCCGACGATTGGCCGGCACGCCAGTCAGGTCTCGACCCGCCAGGAGCAGCGCGCCGCGATCGGCCAGCTCGAGGCCGGCGATGATCCGAAGAAGCGTCGTTTTGCCGCACCCGGAAGGACCGAGCAGGGTGAGGAACTCGCCACGGCCGGCTTCAAAGCCGACGTCGCACAGGACTTCGGCGGACCCGAAGCACTTGCAGATGCCGCGCACCTGAAGTTCGATGGCACCGTCGCCTGTCTGTGTTGCTCCGCACATCATCATCTGCAATAAGCACCTGCGTGCCTCGAAGGCCCGCCGCGGCACGAACACCAGCCCGCGCGCACCCGCTGGCCGAAGGGAGTTTACCCGCAGGGCTGACGAGGCAACAAAGCCCCACCACCAATTCCCCCGCCTTGGCCCCCTCGAAACCGGGGAAACCATTCAGCACTCAGCACCCAGCACTCAGCACCCAGCACTCAGCACCCAGCACTCAGCACCCACTGCTCAACGTCCGGCACGGAGGCCGGACGCTACATGACTGTGCGCCCAACCTGACCCCCAGCACCTGACACCGACACCCAATACCTAACACCAACACCCAACCCCCTCCTACGAATGGGGCATTTGCCCGCTGGACGCCGGACGGTTAACCGTCTCTAATCATCCGCGCAGCGGTCGGGTGGGGTTCCCAGGAAGGGGACGCTCTGTGAAAGTACCGGGTCGTCCGGACTGGCAGCCGCTCGCGTAAACCGCGGTGGGCACGCAGGATGCCGCCGCCCATGGCTCGAAAGGCAGAGCATGACAGCAGGACGCTTCGTCGGTGCGTCCCGCCCAAGGCGCGGGAATGGGTCGCAGGGTTTTGCAGTTCTCTCAGTTGTCGCTTCCATGGCAATCTGGGCTGTTCCACAGGCTCAGGCGGGTGGCTCGCTGAAGCCGATCGATCGTGGTGCGGATTCCAGCTCGGAAGCCTTCGCCGTGGTGGAGCTCTTCACTGCCCAGGGTTGTGGCGCCTGCCCGGCCGCGGACCGACTGCTTGGTGAGCTCGCCGCTGAAGCCCGCAAGACCGGGCGCCGCCTCTTCGCACTCGCGTACCACGTGGATTATTTCGATGCCCGGGTCCCCGACCCGTTCAGCAACCCGGCTTTCGGGGACCGCCAGGAGTTGTACTCCGAGATCCTCGGCGGGGACATCTATACGCCCCAGATGTTTGTGAACGGACAGGCCGGTTTCATCGGATCCGAGCGGGTTACGGCCGTGCGGACCATTGCCACCGCCTTGACCAGGAGCTCCAGTGACGAGGTCAAAGTCAAACTGGAGGTCGATCAGAGCAAGGCCCGTTCTGGCGTCAATGGTCTGATGGGGCCGGTCACGGTCCGATCCCAGGTCGCAGGCGCGCCCAAAGGCACCGAGCTGCATGTGGCCATTGTTGAACGCGAGGCAAGCACCGCCGGCCACGGCAGAACCGGTCTGCGTCACGAGAACGTCGTTCGTGCATTCAAGACGCTCTCTCTGGAGAAGAGACAACAGCACAATCTTGAGATCCGGCTTCCCGCGGGCATGGACCCAGCAAACACCTCCGTCATCGCGTTCGTCCAAGACCCCAAGGATCTCACCATTTCCGGAGCGGCCGGATACGACCTCAAGACCACGCCGGTCAACAAGGTAGCCAGCAGGTAGAGAACGCATAGCGGCGCATGCCGTCGATGAAACGTACCGCAGCTTCCGACCAGGAGTGCATTACGGCACTCCTGGTTCTTTTTTGCGCCCGATTCCGGACAGGCGAATCTACGGCAGCGACGTAGAAAAGATCACAACTGAAGGACTATTCTTCGGTGAGGGCAGATCCGTGGGCGCCTGTGCCCGGAGTAATCGTCATGGCCGATTCTTGTGAAATGCCCATGTGGAACGCATCTCCTGATGAGATCCGTCAGATTCTGAGTGAAGCGCGCAGCATCGCGGTGGTGGGCCTGTCGGACAAGCCGGACCGGGACAGCCATCGCGTCGCGCGCTACATGCAGGAGCAGGGTTACCACATCATCCCCGTCAATCCCACCATCACAAGTGCCCTGGGAGAGCGCGCTCGGGCATCACTGCGTGACGTCAAGGACCGGGTGGACATCGTGGACATCTTCCGGCGTCCCGAGGCCATCCCCGGCATTGTCGATGACGCGATCAGCATCGGGGCGCGCGTGATCTGGATGCAGTCCGGCCTGGCCCACAACGCGGCGGCCAGTCGCGCCCGCGCGGCCGGCCTCCAGGTGGTCATGAACCACTGCATCATGGTCGAGCATCGGCGGGTCATGGAAGGGGCGTGAGAGGCATCAACGTACTCTCTTGATGTGCAGAGACTTTCCGTCCAGCGGGGTCAACTGCTGGAGGACCAGTTCGGCCACGCCGAAGTCGGCATGCTGGATCTGCTGACCGGGGGAGAGCTTCAGCACCTGCGGTTCGATGACCGAGGGCAGCGCGCCGCACAAATCGCCCAGGTCACAGATGTAGCCGTCGTCGTTGCGGTCCGTGCCGGCGTAGATGACGTATTCGCCGGAGCGCAGGCCGGAGATGCTGTAGGCGAAATCGCGACCCTGACCCGTTTCGTCCTGGGCAATGGAAGTCAAGACGCCTGGCTCCACCGCCAGCACGTAGACAGTTTCGTCGAGCACCATCTCCTGACCCACGGTCATGACGATGTCGATCGTGGCGGCCGGCAGGCCCTCGGGCTGGACGATGACCCGACCGTGATAGAGACCTTCAGGCAGGCCGCTGCGGTCCACCCGCACCACGATCGCGGCGGCATTTGCGTGGGCGGCCGTTCCGGTCGTGTGGGCGCTGAGCCAGCCGGTGCCCTCGGTTTCCTGTGTCGTGAGATTGTTGATGGTGAGGAACCCCCCACCGCTGTTGCTCATGCGAACTTGCAGCTCCGTGCGGCTCGCATTGAAATCCAGTGAGCTCGTGCTCAGCGAAAGCACCGGTTCGGTGCTCTGAGGGGCGCCCGAGCGATGCAGCGCCTCCCGGACAGCGGCGGCCGCATCGACCAGACCCCATCCGTAAACGTCATCGCGGCCGACAGAGCCAAGGTCAAGCGCGGTCGTCTCCAGAACTTCGCGCACCTGCGAAGCAGTGAGGGACGGATTGACGGAAAGCACTAATGCCGCCACGCCCGCAACATGCGGAGAGGCCATGCTCGTGCCATTGCTGAATACGTATTGGAACTTCGTCTCCGCGCTGGAGTCATCAGCCCCCGTGCTCAGAACGCCGTCAGCGTATTCATCGCCGTTCAGATCGGCGCCGTTGAACCCACCGGGAGCCGCGAGGTCCAGCGTGGCCCCGAAATTCGAGTAGCTCGCGCGGTTGAGTTGAAGGTCCACTGCACCGACACTGATGGCCGCTGGTGTGGCGGCGGGGTAGGAGGGCAGCGCAGACCCCTCGTTGCCGGCAGCGGAGACGACGAGGACGCCGGCGGCGGTTGCTTCCGTAATCGCGGCCGTTTCCACCTCTGAGGGAGGTGCACCGGCCGAACTGGCGATGCTCAGGTTGATGATCCGGGCTGGACGGTCCGGAACCGTGCCGGTCACGTTGGGCAGACCTGCGGCGTAACGAACAGCTTGGGCCACATCGAAGGACGTACCGCCATTCACGCCCAAAGCCCGCAGAGGCATGATCTTCGTCTGCCAGGTCACACCAGCGACGCCAACGCCGTTGTCGGTAGTGGCGCCGATCGTACCGGCCACGTGCGTACCGTGGAACGAACTCTGGCCGGGGCCGCCGAACAGGTCGCCGGCGTCCTCGGGATTTGCATCACGGCCATCGCCGTCTCGGGCCGAGGCGGGATCGGAAATGAAGTCGTAGCCAGGCACCAGCCGCCCCGCAAAATCGGGATGGGCGCTGAGAATGCCGGTATCCACGACCGCGACGACCACGTCATCGCTGCCGGTAGTCAAATCCCAGGCTTCCGGCAGATTGATCGTGCTGTAGTGCCATTGCAGGGGAAAATGGGGGTCGTTGGGCGTGCGTGCGATGTAACGCCGGCCGTTGCTCTGGACCTTGTGGACACCAGCGCGCCCTCGCAGGACAGCCCGGTCGCGTAAGGTTTCCCGTTGCGCCTGGCACAGCAC
>BTUC01000394.1:0-6698 GCA_045863575.1 Phycisphaerae bacterium | reverse complement strand
TCACGGACAGCAGACACATGCTGCTCATCCACTTCCCAGAGCGAAACACCTTCACCAAGTGAACTCAGCCGTCCATGCCGTGAGTCCTGCAAAATCCAGTTCTCGAGTTGAATGCCGCCAACCGGTCTGGCAAGCTGCGGCTGAGTCAGGAAGTTCCACGGATAAACGTCCCGCAACAAGCCCTGCCGGTAGACCTGATTGACCATCCCCATGTCACACCAGCGGGAGATGTTTCGAGCCTCCTCATATACAACGTCGCACCAAGGGCCATTGGCATCAGCGTCATAAGTGGCCGTTAAGAAATAATCGTGCCCTATGATGGCATCAGGCGTCGAAGCAACAACTTGAAAACCGGTAACCGGCTCGAAACCCGACTTCCTGATCCGTGCGTCACCTCGAATGAACGCCCCCAGCTTACCCCTGTGACCACGCCCTTGGATCCCGATCTTGTCAGGCAGGTAACCCAGCGCCTTGAACCACTCGACGACTGTACTGTAGAAACCGGCTGCTGCTCTTGCGCTGGGTTCGATACCGTAAAAGGCAACAGCGGAACACTCCTCGGAGACTATCCTCGGACCTGCGCTCATGTGGCGAGTCTTCCTCATCCTCCAAGCGGACTAGCCCGATTCGCCCTCCTTCCGCTCCACTTCCGGCCGGAAAGAAAGCTCATCCACGCTTCGCTGGATGACGCGGTTCGTACCTGTTTCCTTGATGGAAACAACGTCTCCCGGCACGAAGGAAACGAATGTACCGCCTTTGTCCAGATACTCCTTCGTCTTGGGCCCCATCCGATAGAATTCCCATCGATAGGGCCACTTGTTCAGCCATCGAGCCAAGCGGCGAAACCAGGAGCGGAAGAGCTTCATCTGCTCCTTTGTCAACCGATCCTCGTGAAAGTCGAAGCCTGCCCAAATTCGACCAGGAGACAAGCCGTTGGCTCGGGCAACACTGCGATCGAACTCGATAACCGGATGTACGATCGCGTTGACATCGTATCGTCCCTTGCCGCAAGCCGCATCGGGAACTTTCGCTCGTGGGGTAACCAACTCGCGGCTTGCCACGTCAGCATTCCAAAGGACGAGACCAGCGCAATAAGGCTGATCAGAAGGCGCCAGCGGTGGAGAGACCGGTACATGGGGGTCATCCAGGTGGAAGGCCCGAAGGATCTTGACCGCCGGATCCCTCAGCACGAACTTGCAGAACTCCTCCTCATCCTCCGGCACCATGAAGAAGTTTACCTGATTACCCACAACACATCCTCTACCACGACAACACGAAATCTACCGTCGCATTCGGATAGATCTGATGGATCAGAGTCTGACGCTGGGCTTCGTAGACAGCGTTTCGGCTCTTCACGAACTCAATAAAGCCTACTGGCTGAAGCGATGAGTCCAGCGCCGCAACGTCCGCGAAGATGTCTGCTGGCGTTCCCGCCGGTCCAACTACTCTGATCCTGAATTCCAACCGCGGAACAAGGCTTCCCGTCTCAAGCATGGCCATTTCATTCAGCGTAGCGACACGCGTGCCAACGTCTCCTAGCCTTCCCCTGAGACGCCCGTACTTCAAGAGATCGCCGATAATGCGCTTGAAGAAGTAGTCGGTTGCTCTCGGCGCCGTATCCACAATCGGCAGCAACAGCCCGGCCGAGGCTTCCTCCATCGTCAATGGTATCCCGCGTTGGGCAACATTCAAGAGATTGACATCGCCGGTGGCACTTACTGCTGGTAATTGGGCGAGCAGTTGCTCCGTGGAGAGCGACGAGGCTGCACCACCACCGAAACCGCCCCTCTGCCCCTGCGCCAAAAGCTCTGCCGATTCGCGCTGCGCCTGCTCAACGATCCGACCCAACGGCGTCTCGGCCAATCCTCCGACCTCACTGGCAGCGCTAGCCGCGACCTGCTCCGTCACATCGACAACGATTGGCCTACCCGCTCGCCGAATAATGGCGATTACCCGACCTCCAGCAAGGAAAATACCCTCGATCATCATGCTTCCGCCGGTGAACACAGCTGTATTCGTCGCGAACTCTGGAGCCGTCTGGACGTGGTCTTCGACGACCCAGTCGCGAACGAACTCTCCCGAACCGAAGATCACGCCGATCGTCGCGTTGCGGGCAAGAGTGCCGCCAATCCGTCCAGCCGGCCCAGTGAGGGCGAACTCGCCCGCGGTGATTGTCGGGCTGACGACTCCTTGTCTGAATGCCAAGCTCCGCCGCGCCTTAGCCAGCGGGTCGTCCGTAAGATCAATCAAACCAAACGTGAGTTGAGCGAGCGTCTCCTTGGAGAAAATCACGTCGAAGGTCGAAACACCTCTGCCCCCACGTCCCAGAAGGAGCTCCGCGATAGCGTCCTCTCAAAAGGGATCCGCAAAGCTCAGCGGATTCCCCCCGAACGCCTCATACAGATTCGGCCCATCCACGTACCCCTTCGGATCGCGCTGCAGCCACCGGCCGTGTTGCGGGTCGTAGTGGCGGGCGCGGGCGTAGAGGAGGACCTTGCCATCCGGGAGGACGTCGGCGGGCAGGCCGTGGAGGACGAAGGCGCCGTTCTGCGAGGGGGGCAGGCCGCCGCCCAGGCAGTGGGGCGGCAGCGTCACCGGGCCGGGGCCGGTCATGCAGGTCTGGAAGAAGCCGAAGTCGCCGCCGTCCACGTCCTCGTCGCCGTCGAAGTCACCGATCTCGCACCCGGCCGTCGCCGGCACGTCCGGCCCGCTGAAACAGGCCGACAAGGCGGTGAAGTCGTCTCCATCCACATCGTGGTCGTTGTCGAGGTCCGGGGAGTTGCCAGCCGCACCGGTGAAATCGCCGCCGGCCGAGTAATCCAACGGCCGGATGCGGCTGCCGTCGGCGTTGGCGGTAGCTACGACGGAAAAGTTGTCGCCCAGCAGATAGAAGACGGGCTCTGCTAAGTTGGGATTGCCATCGGGAACTTCATACGTGGCGACCCGCTCGTCGATGTACTGGCCGCCGGCCACGTGGAAACGAACCAGCGTTTCCGCGAAAGCCTGAACGTTGTGACCCTGGATGAACGACTCGCCCGAGTAGGAGTACGAGTCCCCCTCAACATCGTACTCCTCGATCAGTGACTGACCGGAGTAGTAGTAGTGCCGGTGCGTCGCACCCGTTCGCGAGACGACGCGGCGGCCAAACGCGTCATACGCATAACTGGCTAAGACGGTCTCGTCCGGTGCCTTCTTCTTCACCTCGATCAGACGGTTTTGCTCGTCGTAGGCGTAGCGCCGGCCCTCATCGTCCACGATCAGATTTCCTGAGGGATCATAGGCCAGATCCTTTGCTGGCTGGCCGGGACGACTGATCCACTCATATTCATTGGTGGTCCTGACCGGCCCATATTGCGTCTGCTCGCCCCGACGATTGACATGCAGTTCGCGGTTGCCGACTCGGTCCAGCGTCATCGACTCAGTCGAGAGGATCTGAAGATCCCGCAGGTAGTCCGTGGCCTCGAGTCGATCTCGGTCATCAAAGCGATTGCTACGGTTCTGACCGGCAAACTCGGCACGTCCGGTGACTGTGTCCGTCAGCGGGTTTCCGTTGCCATCAAGAGTATAGCTGTGGTCAACGACCAGCTCGGCGTCCTTCTGATTCGCCATACTGTAGGTGCGCCGGTGCTCATCCAAAGCCCAAGCGGTGGTATAGGTCACCTGTCCGGTGTTCACGGCCCGGCTTTGGAGATAAGGCCCCTCGCCCTTGTAGGCATAATCCACCAGCGTCTGCGTACCCTGAGCATTGTGAAGTGAGATGGTGTCGATTTGGCCGTAGCCGGTCACGGTATAGCTGAGCTCGTGGTCGTGGTTATACGGCCACTCCATTCGGATGCGGTTGCCCGCCTGGTCGCGGTCGATGGTGACAGTGCGCGAGAATTCTCCGCCCGGACCAATGCTCTGCACTTCGGTAACCAGATCGTCGAGAGCGTTGTACGCCAGCACAGTTTCGGCTACGTCAAGAAGGGAGTTGTGCTGCATCGTGCGCTTTGCGTACGTCGTAAGACCGAAAGGACTGGTTATGTACTCGCTGGTCGCGTTCATCACCTGATTTTGGGCAGTGGAGCTGACAAGGATTCCGCGGCAATCGCGCGCATAGTCGGTAACAACACCACCATCGGTCTTCTTGGTCAAAGCCCCCGCCAACTCATACTCCAGGTGAATGGCGCTAGGGCAGTTCCCGCCCGTCGGCTCCGCCTGCTCGCAGCCGTAAAAGATCCAGGTCTGCCGGCCGAGCGGATCATAGCGGTATTGAGTCACCTGATCGGTCAACGGCTGCCCGGCTTTGGTCGCGTTCTTGACCACCTGCTTGACAAGCTGATTCCGGCTGTTGTAGTGGTAAGTAGTCTCCAGACTGTCCTGTGCGCCGACAACCTCACGGACCTGGCTGCCGGTCAGGTCGAGGTATTCGACCTTGCTGGATTTGTCGCGGGGATTGATCGACAGGACTAACCTTCCCAAGCCATCGTAGCGCTGCTGAGTGATGAGTACGACGGCCGTCCGGCCCGCGGGAGCCTCTCCCGTGCGGGTGGACTTCTTCATCCGGTCCTGGGCATCGTACTCATACGTAACGGTGCGCGTGCCCGCTCCGTCCTGGATCTCCTCCTTCTTGAGCAACCCCCTGGGCCCGTCTGATTCGTAGTAAGTGTTAGTCGAAGTGGTATTCGGCGAGACCCGGTTGCCGGGGGAGTAGGTCACGACACTCGCCACACGCCCGGCATCGTCGTACGTGGTGGTTTGCTTCAAGGCCGGATCGGCCGTGTTATTGTTGTAGGTCAAGACATCCTGCACGCGCCCGTCGGCATCATAGGTGGTCTTGACCACCCGGTGTTGGGCGGTGTCAATGGCCGATTCCGAGGGATAGTTCCACTCCGTCGCCCCTGCCAAGCTCGCCCTACACGTGTTCCGACCGGCCCCATCGAAGTAGCTCACAGATACCCGAATCGGATCCGCCTCCTGATCGGGCCTGGCCACCGGGTGCAGAATGGACCCGATCCGATGCCCCCGGGAATCATAAACCATCTCGCGGTAGTGGCGGACATGGAATTGATCCTCGGGATCGGTGATCTGGACGGCCTGTCCGAGCGCGTCGTAGACGGTGTCCGTCTGAGCGTACTTGCCATCTGCGATCTTGGTCTTCTGCTGCAGGACGTTGCCACGGCGGTCACGGGTTACATACTCCGTCTCGGCGACCACTGTCCTGTTCGGGTCGTCTCCGCCGTAGTGGGTGACCTTACGGATACGGCCTGCGCCGTCGTAGTCGTTGACCGTGGTCAATTTCTCCACGGTGCCGTCAGCCGGAGCGAGCTCCTGGATGATTTGACCGACCCCGTTGTAATCGCGGGTGATTACCTGATCGTCCGCGGAGCTCTCGCGCGGCGCGGTGGGCGGCCAGGTGCCGGAGGCGGTGCGATGCCGTATGGTCTGGTACTCGAAGCCGGCCTCGTCGAACTGCGAACTGGTGTCGGACAGGATACCGGTCTGGGGATCGCCCTCCGGGTACGACTTGACGCCCTGGACGACCGTGCGCACGACGTGGTCATCCACATCGTAAACGTAAGCTGTGGCCGTCTCCTCCGTTGTACCGACGGCCGTTTGGGTCTTCGAGACACGGCCAAAATCGTCGTAGGAGTACTTGGTCGTCAGGCCGGTCGGGCCGGTTACCTCGTCGAGCAGCCCCTCCAACAGAAAGGTGCGGCTCGTGGTGGCGAGAATGGTCGGATCGCCTTCCGAGGGGAACCTGGCCAGTTGCTCCTGCTTGACCCTGCCGACGCCGTCATACACCCTGCGCGTCCCGCGCCGGGAGGTGTCAAACTCGTCCACCACCTCGTCCTGCCAGTTGTAGACATAGTTGGTCTTTTGATTGATGCGTGATGCGCCCTCGTCCACGGTCCGGATGAGAAGCCGCCCGATTGCGTCGCGTTCGTACTTGGTGACGATGAATCCGGGCGAGAGAACCACGACCGGCTCGTTGGCGTAGCGGTACTTGTTGTCCACCTTGGTCTGCTCGAGCCAGCCGCTGGTAGCGTAAACATTCTCGGTGCGATAGAAATCGCCGGACAGGGCAGCGGGATTGAGCGTGGCCTGGGGATCCAGGAAACGATCGATGTAGAGAACGCGTCCGTCCGAATCGTGCGTGGTTCGTGTGACGTACAGGTCGGGATCGCGGACCAGCCGGTCCTGGCCGGCCTCGTGGTCGCCGTAGTAATAGTGAGTGCTGAGGTCGAGCGCGTCAGGATCCATTTTTTCCACCGACACACGACGCAGTTCGTCGTAATCGAATTCCACGACCTGGTTAGCGCCCGCATCAACCTTGGTTGTCCGCCTCAGCACCATGCCTCTCTTGGCGTCGTCGCTGTAGTAGGTGTAGCTCGTCTCGGGCGTGCGCGCTTTTCCTTTATTAACAGCCGGCCCAGTGACCTTGTTCAGCAGGTTGAGCGGTTGGTTCTCGATGGCATCGGGCTCATATTCATAAGCGACCTCTCTGCTCCGGGTCTCGTCGGAATACCGGCGACCGAATGCACTCATCAAGCGCGGCGACGGGTAGAGACGCTGGACGCCTCCGTCGTCGTAAGTAAAATCGTACTCGACGTCATAGGTTACCAACTCGTCATCCGTACCCTGCCAGGTGCCGCGATTGGCCTCCATGACGCGCGTGCCAGTGTGAATACCGAACCGGCGCTGAGAATCGGAAAGCT
>BTUC01000393.1:0-6789 GCA_045863575.1 Phycisphaerae bacterium | reverse complement strand
TCTCCCAGTTCGAGCGGCCGCGCGGGCTGAAGCCCGCGGCTTGTTGCTTTCGGTTTTCGGTGGACCTATTCAGGGTCTTGCGAGGAGGCCGGCGATTGTCTATTGATGTCGATGCGCTGAAAGCGGATGTGGACCTGGAGCGGATCGCCGCGGCTGTTCGGGAGATCCTCTCTGCCGTGGGGGAAGATCCGGACCGTGAGGGCTTACAGGACACGCCCATGCGCGTGGCCCGCATGTACGCTGAGCTGTTCTCCGGGCTGCACCAGGATCCCGCTGCGCACTTAAGCGCCGTGTTCACCGAGCAGTACGACGAGCTGGTGGTGCTGAGGGACATCTCCTTCAACTCCATGTGCGAGCATCATCTCATGCCCTTCGAGGGGGTGGCTCACGTGGCTTACCTGCCTGACGGCAAAATCGCCGGCATTTCCAAGCTGGCCCGCGTGGTGGACGCTTTTGCCCACCGGCCGCAGGTGCAGGAGCGGCTGACCAATCAGATTGCGGATATTCTCGCCAACAGCCTCGATGCCAAGGGTGTGGCCGTGGTGCTCAAGGCCACGCATACCTGCATGACCTGCCGGGGCGTCAAGAAGCCCGGCAGCCTGATGGTCACTTCGGCTTTGCGCGGGCGGTGCAAGTCGGATGCACGAACCCGCAGCGAAGTCATGATGCTCCTGGGCGAGAGCTCGGGCGGTTAAGCGTGCGGTGATCACGATCGTGAAGAAATTGCCGGAAACTTTGAAGGTCATCATCCTGGGAATCGGCGTCGCCCTGGCTGGACTGCCGGGTTGCGATCGAGGTGCGGCGAGCGGGTCGGGAGCTGAGGCTCCGTTCCGGGTGGCCGTCGTGGTGCCCGGGTCCACCGCGGACGGCGGGTGGAACTACAGCGCGAAAGAGGGCGCCGAGCTCATCGCGAAAGAGCTGAATCTTTCCGAGCCGGTCAGCTTTGTCGAGAACGTGGAGGCTTCCAAGCGGAAAGCCCTGCTGCGGGAGTACGGCCGGGAAGGCTACGCCCTGGTCATCTCCCACGGTTACGAATTCAACCCGGTGGTGAAGGAAGTGGCCGGCGAATTTCCGAAAACGGCTTACGTGGTCAGCGGTTACGACGAGCCTGATGATCGGTTCGGCAGCGTGGTCTATCAGCTCGGTGAGGCGGCCTACCTGTGTGGCGTGGTGGCCGCCGAGGTCAGTCAGACCGGTCACGTGGGTTTTATCGCGGCCCAGCCGGTGCCACCTGTGGAGCTGTGCTACCGCGGATTCCGCAACGGTTTTCTGGCCCAACGGCCGGACGGCACGGTGCGCGAGCCGGTGTACATCGAGGGCTCGCGGCCATGGGAGGACTCGACGGCCGCCAAGGTCAAGACGCAGGCGCTGCTGAGTGCGGGCGGCGCGGCGCCGATTGACGTGCTGTTCCAGAATGCGGATGCGGCCAGCCGGGGGATCTTCGAAGCAGTAGAGAGTCGTCCGGGCAGGATTTTCGTATTCGGGGCCAATCGGGACCAGAACGACACGCCCGCCACACGGAAGGTGTTGGCCTCGGCAGTCATTCACGTGGACCGATCCTTCCTGAACATCGCCAGGGCCGTCAAGGAGGGCACCTATCGGCCGGGCCTGATCTCGGAGACGGTAAAGAGCGGCATCATCGAGTGCGTGCTGAATCCCCGACTGGCGGAGCTGGTGGGGGAAGAAACGGCGGCTGCCTGTCGGGAGGCAGTTGAGGAGGCGCGGGAAGTGCTGCGCGACGGTTCGCTCAATCCGTATCAGCCATGAATACTCCGTATCATCCTTGAATGCTCAGGGTTTCAGGGCCGCGTCCGAGGTTGATTGTGTGCGCCTCATGAAGGGCCCAAGCAAGGGGTTATCCAGCACGCTTTCGAGCTGAATCCGCCGTTTCTCCGGCTCCGGCAACTGACGCATCTCTTCTTCGAGCTTGCGTTGGATATCCCACTTCATCTGAGTAGCCGTCGAAACGACAAGCGTAAATCTGCCTGCCTTCACCTCGTCGAAGAAAGTGCGGCTGGCGCTGGCAAATTCTTCATCGAAGCACCCGCCGAAAACAGAGGTATCCGCATAGACTCTCAGACGCCGAGCGCTCATCCTAGGCCTGCCTCCGGATATGGAGGACGCATCGCTGGCAACAGCTTATGATTGTGAGCGATTCGGAATGTCCATGCAACTTGGGTGAACGCATGTCCCTGGTACTGCAGGAGATTACCAAGCACTTCGGTCCTTTGCGGGTTCTCGTCGAAGTAACCGCCGCCTTCCGGCCCGGCACCGTCCACGGCCTGCTCGGCGAGAACGGAGCGGGCAAGACCACGCTGATGCGCATCGCCGCCGGGTTGCTGCGGCCAGATGGCGGCTCCATCCGGGTGAGTGATGGCGCGCTGATTCCCGGTTCACCGCGGGGCGCTGCTCGCGCGGGGATCGCGATGGTGCATCAGCATTTCATGCTCGTGCCCACGCTCACCGTGGCGGAGAATTGTCTGCTCGGCCGCCGGGAAGTGGGCCAATGGATCTCCCGGCGAGGAGTCGGCCAGGGCATTCGCACGCTGGCGCGTCGACTGGGTTTTGACGTGAATCCGGACGCTCGGATTGAAAACCTGAGCGTCGGTGAGCAGCAGCGGGTGGAGATCGTGCGGGCGCTGATGGTCGCGCGGCGAGTGCTGATTCTCGATGAGCCAACGGCCGTGCTGACGCCCGGCGAGGTCGACCAGCTCTTTGCGGCCCTCGATCGGCTTCGCCAGGAGGGGCTGTCGGTCGTCTTCATCAGCCATAAACTCGGCGAGGTTCAGCGGATCTGTGATGAGCTGACCATTCTGCGCCGCGGGCGGGTCGTGCATGCCGGCCGGGCCGCGGAACTGACACCGACCCAGATGGCCGAACTCATGGTCGGCCCAACGGTCAGAGCCCCGAGCGCAAGCGAGTCCTTCAGAGGCCCGAGCGCAAGCGAGGGGGAAAGCGCGGCGGGAGACGCTGCCAAACCAGCGGCGCTGGAGCTATGCAACATCAGTGCACGGGACACCCGATCTCATCGGCACATCGAGGACGTTAACCTCGTGTTGCGCTGCGGTGAGATCCTCGGCGTCGCCGGCGTGGAAGGCAATGGCCAGGACGTGCTCGCGGGTGTTCTCGTCGGGACTTTGCACCCCGGTGAAGGCCGCATTCTTCTCGATGGCCTTGATGTCACTGCCTGGAGCGTTCGGGCACGGGCCGCCGCCGGTCTGGCTCATATCTCGGAGGATCGGTTGGGGCAGGCGCTTGTGTCGAACATGTCCCTACCCGAGAACCTGATCCTCAAAAACTATCGCCAGCCGGCTTTTGCCCGCCTGGGTCTTCTGCGTCCGCGCGCCATTCGCACGCACGCCACCGAACTGTTGGCCCGGTTCGACGTTCGCGCGGACTCGCCCGCTTCATCGGCGCGCAGCCTGTCCGGCGGAAATCAGCAGAAGCTCGTGCTGGCTCGGGAACTATCGGGTGAGCCTCGCCTGATCGTGGCTCACAACTCCGTCCGCGGGCTGGACCTTGCGGCCACGCAGTTTGTCTTCGAGCGGCTGCTCGAACAACGACGGCGTGGGGCAGCGGTCTTGCTCATTCACAGCGACCTGGACGAATTACTATCGGTTTCTGATCGTGTGGCCGTGCTCTACAACGGGCGGCTCACTTTAACAGACTGGCCGACTACTGACCGGGCAGTGATCGGACAGATGATGCTGGGTGGCGCACCTCAGCACGTGGCCGCCACCGGGAGGCCAAATCCTGGGGGCACCGGCGTTGACTACAACTCGACAGGCTCATGACCGGTCGTTCTGTGTCTTGCTGGCCCACGGCGTGACGGTTGTGCTGCTGCGCATTCTCTATTTGACCACACGCGAGATATACGGCGTATCGATCTACCACGGATTTTGGCCGCTCAGTGCACGCTGGTAACCGATGCGAGCACTGGATACGCGTCGGAGGGTGTTACGTATGTGGCCCGCGGCGCCAACGAGCTAGATAGGTCCATACAACAGGTAAAGTACCGTTCTCCCAGTTCGAGCGTCCGCGCGGGCTAAAGCCCGCGGCTCGTTGTTTTCGGTTTTCGGTGGACCTATTCAGGAACCACGATCCTCACCTGGGGCTGGATGGTCCTGCAGATCCCGCTCATGTGGATGTTATGCAGATGGGCGCGGCGGTGGAGCCTCCCGGGGCGCGGGGTGGTGGCCCCGCGACCCCGGAGTTGCAGCGCGCCGGTTACGACCACACAAACCGGTGTGTGACCGGTGAGCTATGGCTACGCTCGCCACGGTCAGTCCTCCAGCGATGTGGATCGCTTCGTCTCGCGACTCCGCAGGCGCTTGAACGCCCGGCGCCCAAACCGTTCCGACACGCGGGCCAACCGGTGACGGCGCAGGTCGAGCGTGCGATGGACGCCGTCCACCTGCTCGACGAGCAGAAACGGGACGCACACCTCGATGACGCGCAGCGGCGTCGCCCCATCTTCCGGCAACCACTGGAAGCGGATTGGCTCAGGCTCCTTCCAGGCTTCACTCTCCATGAGGCACCAGAAGGGCAGGTATTCCTCCATTCGCAGGAGGACGCAGACATAGTCGCCCGGCCGGACGTCCTCAGGAGCCAGCGGCCGGGACATGGTGCATTCCTTGGTCATGATCTCCACTCGTTTCATGAGGGTCGGCCTGTTGGGCGCCCGAGACTCGCGTGGGGGCTGGGCAACCCGAGGCAGACCTGGTCCTATCCGCAGCAGACAGCGGCCGACCTTGAGCCCATCCCAGTAGGCCAGGAGAATGGTCGGCCGCAGTGTGCCACTGCTGTGTCAGCAGTGGTTGGATACCACAGACGCTCCTCGTGCTATCAGCACTGCTCACAGAGCAGTGGCACACTCCCTACTGGGATAGGTGCTTAACATTGTTGGTTCGTATTCTTGATGTCCGAGTCAGGGGGAGCCGCCGGCGCGGCGGCTGCGACGAGGCATTTACCCGCAGCGCAGCAGAGTCGCGCCCGCAACCCAAAGCGGAATGAGTCGGAGACTCGGACTCTGATGAAGATGGCGCACGATCTGCAACTCCGGTCAATAGTGACCCTACTGGTGGTGCCAGTGGCAGGATATATTACCGCACACTGACCCGGCGTCAAGTCGTGCGGAAGGGGACAGAGGTTGGATCTGCCTGAACGAAGCAGAATGGCTGGTCGGTTACGAGCGATGCTTGCGATGCTGGCTCCGCCGCTCGCGGCGGTGTTGATCGCGACCATCGTCGTGGCGGCGGTCGTTGCGCTGACAGGACGCGACCCCGTGGCCGTCATCGCCGCTCTGGTTTCCGGGCCGTTGGGGGACCGCTATCGCTTTTGCGAGTCGCTCGCCCGGGCATGTCCGTTGATGCTCTGCGGTCTGGCCGTGGCGGTGGCATTCCGCTGCCAGGCGTGGAATATTGGTGTGGAGGGGCAGTACCTCGCCGGAGCGATGGCCGTGACCGCCATCGGTGTGGGCGCCAGTGGCTGGCCGGCCTCGCTGCTGTTTCCGGTCATGCTGGCAGCCTCCGCGGCAGCGGGCGCGGCATGGGCCATTCCCGCCGTTGTGCTGGAGAACCGCCGGCATGTGCCGCTGGTTCTGTCCACCATTCTCTTGAATTTCGTGGCCTTGCATCTGGTGCGCTGCCTCGTGTCGGGTCCGTTGCAGGGGCCTGACCCGGCGGCGCCCGAGTCGGCCGCCATCGATGCTTCGGTGTGGGTGTCCACACTGGTAGCGGGGACTGACTTTCATTGGGGGTTTCTGCTGGCACTGGCCGCGGCGCTCGGGATATGGATCTTGCTGCGGTGGGCGACGGCCGGGTTTGCCCTGCGGGTGGTGGGATTGAACCCGGAGGCGGCACGCTGGGCGGGCATACACGTGGCGCGGGTGCGAACGACAGTGATGGCGCTCTCGGGGGCGCTCGGAGGCCTGGCGGGTGGGCTGCAAATCGCCGGGGTGCACCACCTGCTGCGCGGGGATGCGGCGGAGGGCTTCGGTTATGTCGGGATCGCGGTGGCCCTGCTGGGCGGCCTCCATCCGGGGGGCGTGGTGATCGCGGCCGTGTTTTTGGGCATGCTGGACGTGGGCGCGCTGCACCTGGAGCGGCAGGCCCTGGGCGTGCCTTCCGATCTGGCCCAGGTGATCAAGGGGCTGCTGATTCTCGCCCTGCTGGCGGCGGCGGGTGTACGGTGGAAGCGGTAGGACCGTTACGGAGCGCTTCGTGGTCGCCGGCCTGGAGTGCCGGCCGGTCTGCGCACTGACCATCAGATGCGAAGGCTGGGTTTCGGGTGTCCCAACCCCCCCTGCCCCCCCTTTAAAAGGGGGGGAGGCGCTGAAGCACCGCTCGTTCAGACCCGTGTCGACTCGATGTCTTTCAGACCAGTGCCGACTCGATGTAGAGAATTCGCGAGCACGAGTTGCACTGGACCACGACGTCTCGCGACTGCAGCGCGTTAATGGTCTCGAGCGTGATGGACATGTGACAGCCGCTGCAGATGTACTCGGCCCGCTTGGGATGCGGCTGCTCAATCTGGGCCATGGCCTCGCCCTCATGGTATTCACAGGCACGCTCGAAGCGCTGGAGCGCCTCGGAGGGGATATTCTGGGCGGCATCCTCGCGTTGCGCTTCCAGATCGCGGACTTTGCCGGCCAGCCGAGCCTCCACTTCCGCTGCGGCCTTCTCCAGTTCGGCCTGGCGGGTGCGCTCTTTCTCCAGGGAGGCCTTCAGCTCGGCCTCCTGTTTGCGGTGCTCGTCGACTTTGGCCATGGCGGACAAAACCTGGTCTTCC
>BTUC01000392.1:0-6793 GCA_045863575.1 Phycisphaerae bacterium | reverse complement strand
AATCCCCCCCAGCCAGCCGATACCATAGGGACAGAGTCGCGGATCTTCGCTTTTCGGGCCGCCTACCCGGCGAGCGCCAATGAGTAGGAGCTGTGCATGTACCTGCGTTCAACCCACCGGTTTGCGCTCGGCATGGTAGGACTGTCGCTGGCCGTGCTGACCAGCCCAGTGGTCGCCCAGGAGAGTCCCTACATCTATGGCATCCACGACCACGAGCCCTCGCCGCAGGAGTTTCTGAATCATCTCAACTCCGCCGGCATCACCGGCTGGGTGACGGCCACCGTGGCCATCGGGGCCAACCCCAACGACAACGGAGGCACGGACTTCCGCTGGATCTCCAACCAGGGACACTCGGTCATCTGCCGCATCAATTTCGGGTACTGCGACATCGGCACCATCCCCCTGCCGGCCAAGTATGCCGACTTCGCTACTCGCTGCGCCAAGTTCGTTCAAGCCAGCCAGGGCTGCTCGATCTGGGTCATCGGCAATGAGACCAACCTGGCCGTCGAGTGGCCGCCTTCCAACGGGTACAAGTCGTACGTGTCGCCGCAGAGCTACGCCCAATGCTTCCGGCTGGTCTACGACGCCATCAAGGCCGTGCGCCCCACGCACAAGGTGGTCAGCCAGGCGCTGGCGCCCTGGGCCGGCCCGTACGGCACCGGCAATGCCTGCGGCTTCAATCATGACGGCATGCCGCTCAACTGGGTGCAGTACTCGCTGCAGATGCTCAACGCCATCAAGAGCAGCGGCCCGGGCCCGGACGGCATCGCCCTGCACACGCCGTCACGCGGCTACACCTATGCGGATATCCACAGCACCAGCAAGGTCAATGCGGGTGGTCAGAACCTCTACTTCAGCTTCTACGCCTACAAGGATTTCATCAACCTGGGCATCCCCAGCAGCATGTACAACCTGCCGCTGTATGCGACCGAATCGAACGGCAACTACTACTGGAAAGGCGGCCACCCCGAGAACCCGGCCGCCCATTACGAGGCCGGCTGGATGCAGGCCATGTATGCGGAGATCCACCGCTGGAACACGCAGGAGGCCCCGGCCGCGGGCAAGCCGATCTTCCACTGCCTGAACCTGTACCGCTGGTGCGGGTACTGCGACCCGTGGAACTTCGACAGCATTTCGCCAAATCACGTCAATCCCTACAAGGGCCTGATGTTCTCGGACCTCGATGCGGCCATCGCTCAGAAATACCGCTGGCAAACGCCCCCGGCCGCGCCGGTAGCGAACTTCACGGCCACCCCCACTTCCGGCTCCGCGCCGCTCACGGTGAACTTCACCGAGACGTCCACCGGCCAGATCACCACCCGCACGTGGGCGTTCGGCGACAACGGCACCTCCTCGGCCACGAATCCCAGTCACACCTACCAGAACCCCGGCACCTACACCGTCGGTCTGGCGGTCAGCGGCCCGGCCGGCAGTGACACCGAGATCAAACTGAATTACATCACGGTGACCCCACCGCGCTGGAAAGGCGACTTCGACGACGATGGCGACGTGGACCTGTCCGACTACGGCCGCTTCCAAGCCTGCTTCAGCGGCCCAGGCAACGAGCAGCCCGACCCCGCCTGCGCCCGCGCCCGACTGCAAGGCAACGACGACGACGTGGACCAGGAAGACTTCGCGGTCTTCCAGGCGTGCCTCTCAGGCGCCAACAACCCCGCGCCCGCAAACTGCCGGGAGTAGTGGTGGGCAAGCGTTCAGCTGATCCCTCACAGCTCCCTATCGCGCACATCCTGGTGGAGGAGGAGTATCTGCTCCCCCAAAGCAGCTTTGGAATGCGCCGAAGTCGGCCTGGTCGACGTCGCCGTCCTCGTCGGTATCGGCCGCGATTCTGCCCTGGGCGTCCGGGGTCATCGTACAGCCCGGGGGTGGCTCGGGAAGGGATGCCGGGGCATAGGGAATGGCTGGGCCGGTAGCGCAGGATTGAAAGAGCAGGTAATCGGCGCCATCGACGTCGCCATCGCCGTTGTAGTCAGATTGGGCGGGCAAAGCGACCGTGATGTAATCCGTGCGGGTCATGGTGTCCGAGCGGCCCAGGCCGGTGACCGTCAACGTCACGCTGTACGTGCCCGGCTGCGTGTAGGCGTGCACCGGATGACGCATTTTGCTGGTACCGCCGTCGCCGAAGTTCCAGGACCAGGACGAGCCGGGGCCGGTGGATTCGTCGGTGAACTGCACGGTCAGTGGAGCCATGCCGACGGTATGGGCGGCGGTGAAGTCAGCCGCGGGAGTACCCATCGTGTATACGATCGTGTTATCGAAGATCTGACGGCCGGTCGCATTGACGGTCAGCCAGGTGGTATCGTAGAGGAAGAGCATGACGCGCTTGTCCACCGCCGCGGGCCCGCCCAGCAGCGCGGTCCCCGGCTCGGCCACCACGATGGTCCGACGCGAGGGGCTGCCCACGATGGTGGCCAGTGGGGTCACGCCGGGAGCGAGTTGGTCGACCCAACTGAAGTCGGCGCCGGACGTGGTAACGGCCACGTTACCGGTAGGCACGCCTTGCATGATGGGATGGGAACTGTTCAGCACCGTGATGTGGGTCTGGCCGCCCGAGATCGAATTGGCCGAGGCCAACCCCTCGCGGTCGGCCCAACTCAGCGAGGATTCCCAGTAGATGAACGGCACGGGCTGTGAGCGGAATTCGCCGGCCACATTGGCGGACAGCACGGAAGAGGAAGCCAGCACCAGGCCGTGGGTAGCGGCGATCTGGGCGGCTGTCGGGCGGTTGGCCGGTTCGTCGTCGTACGCGGTGACGGTGAGGCCAAGGCCCTCCAGATGTTTGATGATCTGCGCGTCCGTGGCCGTCGGCGTCGAGCCGGAGCTGATGAACGCCGCCCTCGGAAAAACCGCCACGTGGATGTAATCCACTCTCTCCGCCGTCTGGGGACCGCCGGTGCCGGTCACGGTCAGGCGGACCGTGTACAGCCCCTCCTCCGTGTAGGTATGCGACGGGTTCTGGAGGCTGCTGGTCTGGTTGTCGCCGAAATCCCAGGCCCAAGCCGATGCCCCGGCCACGGCCGACGTATCCGTGAACTGAACCGCCAGCGGCGGGACACCGCGCAGGACGCTCGCGATGAAATCCGGGCCGTCGGGCAGGCCATTGGTATAGGTGACCTGCACGCTGACACGGGCGATCTCATTGCCAGCGTCGTCGAGCGTGCGGACGACCACCGTGTTGTTCCTGCGGACAAGCGCAAGGTTGCGGCGCCACTGAGTCACCGAAGGCCAGTCGATGCCGGCCTCCGAGCCGAACACCTCCAAGCGGGGGGCACTCAAAGGCGCCGTCCCCTGCAGAATCAGATTGGGCGACGCGGTGGTGATGGCCAGCCCGCCGTTGGTGGTGATGGCCAGTGTCGTCGTGGGCAGGAAGCCGCGGAGCAATGTGTTGCGCGTATTGAGCCAGGTATTCCACTGGCTTTTGGCATTGATGAAGTCGGTGCGGCGGCTGCCGGATCCGGAATAGGGATCCGCCAACACATCGTTGTAGATCAACCCATGGTAGTAGGCCACCTCCGGGGCAACCCGCGACTCGCGAAAGACACCGTCGTTGGTATTGATGGCTCGCCAGATGCCGTGGTAATACTCTCGCCTGAAGGAAGGCCAGTTGAAGAAACGGACCACGTCCGGAAACTCGGATTCATCCGGACCGGCGCTGGCATACATGGTGTCCCAGTAGCCGTCGTCAAAGTCATACAGCAGGTGAATGAAGCGGTTGTCCGCAAGCCGCCGGTAAATCCGGTAATTCTGGTTGTGGAAATGCCAGGGCGTATCGATCATGCAGCCGACGCAGAGCGCGGCGTAGCTGCGGCACCAGTTGGTGATATCAACGACGCGGCGGACTTCGCCTTCGTAAGTGGCGTCCGGCTCGTTGGAGGTGATGTTGCCCAACTCAGCCAGATCGCTCCAGTCGTTGGCCTGCTCGTTGGTTTCTTTCTCGTATCCGCTGCGGGATTCGTTCCAGGCCGTCGCCGTCGTCCACGGGTTCACTGCCTTGTAGAGATTGCCCTCGCTGTCATCGGGAAAGTACTTGTCCAGGTAATCGGCGCAATGCTTCTCGGCATAGTAATGGACGCCGGCAAAACTGTTGCGATAGCGGGTGTGAATGAACTCCGTCTTGGCCGAGGGCAGGCCCATGGCCTCCAGGAAGTGGTAGAAGATCACGTTCTTGAGCAGTGTACGCTCGTTCTTCTCGTAGTTGAGGGCAAACCGGTCCGATCCGCGGAAGTGATAGCCGGCGGGCGGCTTGATGCGGTAGGAATACTTGGGCCCCCCACGGCCGCCGCCACGCAGGCGGATCTCACTGTTGTAGTAGGCCCGATCACCATGGATGAAGGTGCAGTCTCGCTTGCGGTGATCGTAGCTTCCGTCGTGGTATGGGCTGTTGACCACGTAGGCGTGGTTCTCATCGTTAATGACGATCCGAAAAACCGTCAGGTTCGAAGTGGGCGCGATGTCCTCCACGATGTAGAGGCAGGTTCTCGTGGGGATGAAGTAATCGGCGTCGCCGTTGGCCGGGAAGCGCGTGCCGCCGCCGGTGGCGTTCGCCTGGATGTAGAACTCGACGATGGTGCCATTGGGGTACGGCGGGATGGTTCCGCCATATACGCCGTCCCCGCCCAACCGGTCGCCGTGCAGGCCGTCGTCGAACATCGGCGTACTGAGATATGTGCCGTCCGGATCGCGCTTGTAGAAGAGCGTAACGGCCGTCAGGTTGCCTGCTCCAACGAGGGCGGTCACGCTGACCGCCTCGCTGGAGGTCGGAACCAGCGGCGAATGGGCTACGCGATCGACGGAGGCGGCCGGGTTGGCCAGCGACCGGCTGTTGGCGGCGCCGGGGGTGCCCGTTCCGCTACTGGCTCGCCAGGCGCCCGGCAGTCGATTGTCCATGGTGTAGTTGGCCAGTTCCAGCGATGGGCCGGTGCCGTCGGCAGCCTCCGGCCAGAGCCCCTCCTGGCGGTACTCCACGAAATCAACGCGATTGCCCAGCGCGTCCTCCAGCTCGATTTCATCAGAGAAGTTCGAGAGGATCCCCTCGTAGGGACCCAGCACGCCTGACAGGCCATAGGTATTCTGGACCAGCAGAGGATCTTTGGCGATCACCAGGTAACCGCCGGCAGCAAGCAAAGTGCCGGGCGGGAAGTCGTAATCGATTCCGCGGCCGAGCGCCCAGCCGCTGACATCCACAGTCGCGCCACCTCGGTTGTGGAGCTCCAGGTACTCGGGCCCGACGTCCTCGGGCGTATCCCCCAGCGGCTGATACATGATTTCATTGATCACAACCGGCGGCGCCGATGGGCGGACGTTGGCTGCTCCGGGCGTAGGCGAAGGCGACATGAACCAGCCGTCCTCGTCCAGATCAAGGGCTTGGGAATGGCCGGGGAAGCTGTGTTGACCGTAATCGACGCCGTCGACCCAGGTCACGCCGTCGGGTGCGACCAGATGAAGCTGCTCACCCCCGCTGCTCAGGCCGAATCCCCAGTCGTTTTCGTTCGAGAGCCAATAACCCTTTGCGGGGATGATGGTCGTGCCGGCGGACCAGGATCCGCTGATGCGGGCCTTGGTGGGCTGTCGGGCGTTATCGGTCAGGTAGTAGCCGTTCAGATTGACGGCCGTGTCGCCATAATTGTAGAGCTCGACCCAGTCGCTACCTCCGCCGGGATTGGCGACGAACTCGTTGATCCGGATGGTCACCGAAGGCAAGCCGGGCGCGTTCGCGGCGCCGGGCGTGCCCTGGATTCGGGTGGAGGGCAGCCAGAACCGTCCGACATTGTTGTTGCGGGCGAGATCGGTCAGCTCAATGGAGCGGCCGTCGCCATCGCCGCCGGTCGGCCAGGGGGCTTCATCATCGTAGTCGACTTCGTTGACCAGCCCGTCGGCAGCATCGCGGATTTCGATGCGCTCGCCGTTGTTATCCAGCATACCCTCCCAGGGTCCCAGCACCCCGCTGATCCCATACTCCGCCTGAACGCCAGCGGGGTCGCCAGCCAGGACCAGGCGCGCCCCGGCCGCGAGCATGGTTCCAGGGGGGAAGCTGTAGCGGATGCCGTCGCCGATTTTCCAGCCGGTCAGGTTAACAGCCTGGTTTCCGCGGTTGGTCAGCTCGATGTACTCGGCCGGAGCGTCCTGGCCGGCGGGGTTGTACATGATCTCGCTGATGACGACGTCCAGGTAGATCTGCCCCCATGCCGGCGAGCTCGAGAGGGCCAGAGTGAGGGCCAGCGCCCCAACGACAAGCGGCGAGCACATTCGAGAATGAGGTGACACCCTTATCCCCTCCTATGTGAGAGCGGTCATTCGACCGGATAGTCATGCCGGCGTTTTCGGACCCGGCTCCGCGACTGGCTTACAGTATAACCGAAAGGAGTGGGGAGAGCATTTTTTGAGCACATTGCCCCCGCCGCGTGGTCCGTGATGCGATCAACGGACTGATCGGAGCCGGAAGCACAAGCGAAGGGGACCGGTTGCTGAGGGCTTTTTGACAGCTCGGCCTCGCTTGCGCTCGGGGCTCTGAAGCTCTCTGTCGCTCCTTCCCTCTGTCGCTCCTTCTCTCTATCGTTGGGTCAACTCTCAGAGGCGTTTGGATCGGGATTAAGATTAGGATCAAGATTAAGATTGGGATTGGGATGATGAGGCCGGTCATTCGTAAGGGATCCACGTGATCCAGCGCGTGTCGTCGGCGCGGTTGGCGCGGTAGTAAAATGGGACGAGGGTGGCTTGCCGAAGGCCAGCCAGGTCCGGGCCAGATGCAGGGAAGTACAGCGCATCGGGCTGCTTG
>BTUC01000391.1:0-6814 GCA_045863575.1 Phycisphaerae bacterium | reverse complement strand
AATCCCGGCCAGGACGATTTCGACGAGGACGGCGCCGGCGACGTATGCGACAACGGCCCGTGGCTGTTCAATCCGGGTCAGGAGGATGGCGACGAGGATGGGGCCGGAGACGCGTGTGACCTGTGCCCTGGCACCGTGCCAGGCGCGTTTGTCTACCCGGATGGATGCCCTCTCCCCATCAACGGAGATCTGGATCGCGACGGCGATGTGGATGGCGACGACTTTGCCATTTTCCAGACGTGTTCGACCGGACCTGCGATACCGTATCATCCCGCCGAGCCGACCGGGGAATGCCCGCTGGTTCCCGATGAAGCCGGGGAGATCAGTGCCGACCTGGATCGAGACGGTGACGTGGATCAGGTTGATTTCGGCAGGCTCCAACGTTGCTATAGTGGGGAGAGCATAGCCGGTGATCCCTGGTGTCCTTGAGGTGATGAGCAGGAGTTCGCCCGTCCACTTACCGGTGTTTCAGAGATTCGACTGCCACAGTTGCGGTTACTGCTGCCGCAATCTGGTGGTCAATGTCACCGATACGGAGCGGCATCGCATCCTCGAGGCCGGCTGGGAGCAGCGGATAGGGGATAGGCCGCTGTTTGTCGCCTACCGATTCCGCGGACGGCAGCTCCACCGGCTGGCTCATCAGCCTGATGGCGCGTGCGTCTTCCTGGGCGAGAACGGCCTTTGCCGGTTGCATGCGGAGACCGGCGTACACATCAAACCTCTGGCGTGCCGTCTGTACCCCTTCGTGCCCACCCCCGGAGCCGAGTCGGTTCGGCTCGATCTGCGGGCGGATTGCCCGTCGGTGGCGGCTAACCGGGGCCGCCCGCTGCATGTTCATCAACAGGCCATCGGTCAGTTTGCGGAAGAGACGGTCACGCGGCCGATGCGGATCCTGCCCGCGTGGGGGGGGGAAAGGCCGTTGACCGTACAAGAGTTTGAGGCGGTGGTCTCCGCCTTTGAGGGTCTGCTCTCGCGCACGCCGCTGTCGCTACGCGGGCGATTGCGGGCCGGTACGATTCTGCTTGATCTGCTGTACGCGGCCCGCATCAGCAAGGTCCGAGACGAGCGGTTTGTCGAGATGATGGACCTGCTGGCCCAGGCCGTGGTTCAGGAGGCCCAGTCGGACGAGCAGCAGCGCCCCGGCCTGTCACTGCGGCCCGGTCGGTTGTTTCGCCAGTGGCTGTTTCTGCATGCCATTGCTGACGATCCGGCCGACCTGGAGGCGGGTCGGCTGCAGCGCTGGCGGCGCTCCTGGACGCGTTACCGCCAATCGCGGCGCTTCGTGGAGGCCAGCGGCCCTATCCCGCCATTGCGCCCGGACTGGCCGCCGACTGAGTTTGAGGCCGTGGACCGGGTGGACCGGGGCGATGACGCCGACCTCGAGCCGCTCATTCGTTCCATGCGCGTCAAGCTTGAGGCCCACGCGTTCTGCGGGCCAGGTTACTATGGGTACGACCTGCTCGGTGGGCTCACCGCCCTCTGGTTGCTGCCGGCGGTGGTCGGGTGGTTTGCCCGCCTCGCGGCGGTGGCCGCGGGCCGCAGTGTCCTGTCGGCCGACGATCTGATGGCCGGCCTGCGCCGCGCTCACCACACCTTCGGCGTGTCGCCTGTTTTCGCCCGGATCAGCGAACGATTGCGGCTCAAAGCACTGGCCCGGCCCGGTATCGCCGGCAGGCTGTTGGATCGCTATGGTCCGTAGGGGGGCGTAAATCTCTGCCAATCAATAAATTACATCTCGTGTTGCCAGCGACGGCGGCATGGATTAACATTCTCGCCCGGAGTGGACCGCCGGCGCGGCGGCGACTGATGATCAGCTCCTAAAGCCTCTAGATTGTGACGAAAGGATGGACCTGCGATGGCTCGACCGGTTACGCTCTTCACCGGGCAGTGGGCGGATCTTTCTCTGGAGCAGATGTGCAAGAAGGCCAAGAAGTTCGGCT
This sequence comes from Phycisphaerae bacterium, assembly GCA_045863575.1. GTDB lineage: Bacteria > Planctomycetota > Phycisphaerae > UBA1845 > PWPN01 > JAAXZI01. The sequence goes on along the minus strand of BTUC01000391.1, from coordinate 4,874 downwards.
ATGACGGGCTTGAGCTGGCCTGCTGGGGCGACCACTTCGAGGTGGGCAAGGCCCTGGAGGACCGCAGCTACTGCAAGCGCAAGTGGGAGTTACTCGAGAAGCACGGCATGTCCTGCTTCGCGGTAAGCAACCATCTCGTCGGCCAGGCCGTCTGCGACCTGATCGACGAGCGCCACAAATCCATTCTGCCGGCCCATGTCTGGGGTGACGGCAAGCCCGAAGGCGTTCGTTCCCGCGCGGCAGCCGAGATGATGGACACCGCCCGGGCGGCCCGCAAGTTCTTCGATGCGGCCCCGGCGGCCATGAAGAAGCAGCTCAAGCGCGTGGTGGTCAATGGTTTCACCGGCTCGAGCATCTGGGGCCTGCTCTATTCCTTCCCGCCGAACACCCCCAACCAGATCCAGAACGGTTACAAGGATTTCGCCAAGCGTTTCAAGCCCATCCTCGACGTGTTCGAGGAGCAGGATGTGTACTTCGGGCTGGAGGTGCATCCGACGGAGATCGCCTTCGACGTGGCCAGCACGCAGCGGGCCATCGAAGCCATCAACGGCCACAAGCGCTTCGGCTTCAACTACGATCCGAGCCACCTGGGCTACCAGGGCGTGGATTACGTGAAGTTCATTTTGGAGTTCGGCGAGCGCATCTTCCACGTGCACATGAAGGACGTGTGGTGGTCGCCGGTGCCGACGCGCGGCGGCGTGTTCGGCGGGCACCTGGACTTCGGCCACCGCGACCGCTTCTGGGACTTCCGTTCGCTGGGCCGGGGCCGGATCGATTTTGAATCGATCATGCGGGCGCTCAACCGGATCGGGTATAACGGGCCGCTCTCCGTGGAGTGGGAAGACGGCGGAATGGACCGCGAACACGGCGCTACCGAGGCGTGCGCATTCGTCCGCAAGGTGGACTTCCCGCCGTCGGCGATCATTTTCGACGCGCAGTTCGCCCGCGAGTGATTTGAGCCACAGAGCACGCTGAGAACATCGGAGCCCCGAGCGCAAGCGAGCGGGCCGGTGGTGAGACCGGCGCCCGGAGAACCAGGGCATTGCATGGCCGTGTTGGGCCGCGGAGTCGAAGTGGGGCGGGGGCATTTGATGGCTCCCCCTCGCTGGTGCTCGGGGCTCTGATTACCACACGATCGTGCCGGCGGCGTCGAATGAGAAGGGCATGAGGCGGCCGCCGAGTTGTTCGAGGGCGGTGGCGAGTTGCGGGCGGGCGTTGTCGTGAGCGTAGAAGACGATGCAGCCGCCGCCGCCGGCGCCGCACACCTTGGCTCCCATCGCGCCGTTGGCCAGGCCGGCGTCGATGAAGCGCTGTAGATCGGCCGTCCAGCAGCTCGGGTGCAGCAGCCGGTGGTACTTCCAATTCTCGTTCAGCAAGGCGGCGAAGGACTCCAGGTCACCTTGCCGCAGGGCCTCGCGCATCCGCCGGCCGACTTCCTTCAGGCCGTGCATCCCCTCCAGTACCGTGCCTGTCCGGTTTTTGTAGTCGGCCAGGATGTCCAGATGGATATTGCCGGCCAAATGGGCCTTGCCGGTGAAGACGAGCAACAGGTTCTTCTCGAGTTGCCTGAGGGTTGCAGGTGACAGGGGGGCAGGTTCGCGCGGCACGTCGTCACCCACGAACTCCAGGAAATTCCACCCCCCCATGGCGGCCGCGAACTGGTCCTGTTTGCCGGTCCAGTGGTTCAGGTCGTCCCGTTCGGCTGTTGCGGCCAGGTGGGCCATTTCCGCCTGATCGAAGGCGCCCTCGTTGAAATGCTTGCAGATCGCGCACACCAGCACGGCGATGGCCGCACTGCTGGAAAGGCCGGAACCGAGGGGGATTTCCGAGTAGGTGGTGAGCGTGAAACCCTGCTCGGGCCGTACGCGGCGGATGCAGGCCCTGATCAAATCCAGATCGCCCGTGAGCGTGAGCTCGTCCATGCACGGAATTACCTCGCGCGTGCCCAGATCCAAGGCGTCCAGGTGGATCTGCCGATCGTCGCGCGGCTCGAGCGTGGCGTACGCGTAGTGGTTGATCGCGGCATTCACCACGATCCCGTGATGATCGTGGCAGTACGGAGCCACGTCGGTCCCACCGCCGCCGAAGTCGATGCGCCCGGGAGCGCGGGCCCGGAGGACTCGTCTTTCACTCATATCCGCTTACCTCGCGGGAACAAGACGGAAAGAAGGAGAGACGGAGCGAGGGAGAGAGTTACCGGTTTCCGTCTCTCTGTCTCTCCGTCGCTCCATCTATCTGTCTTTCAATACCGGAACTCCCTTGCCGTTTCCACCATCGCCTTGATGTTGTCCGGTTTGACGTGCGGCGCGATCGAGCAGGCGCTCGAGCAGATGAAGCCGCCGCCCGGGGCGGCCGTCTCGACCACTCTGCGGACGTCGGTCTTCACGCCGGCGATGTCCTTGTTCAGCAGCGTGTGGACCGAGTCCACGTTGCCCTTGATAAAGATCTTGCCCTTCGTCCGCTGGATCGCGTCGGTCAACTCGACATTTCCCAGCGGCGGCGGGTCCAGGCATTCGATGCCGTTGACGCCGCATTCCATGATCATTTCCAGCCGGTCGGAGATCGCTCCGCACGTGTGGGTGTAGATGAATCCACCCTCCGCGCGGACCGCGCGGGCCAGGGCCTGCTCGTAGGGGACTACGAACTCCTTGTAGTCTTCGGGGCTGATCAGTCCGGCGCCGACCCAGGGCGAGCTGATCTTGATCGCGTCGCAGCCGCGGCGGACCTGGGCCACGCTCCAAATGATCGAGCTCTTCGTCGCCCATTCCAGCAGCTTGTGCACCTTCTCCCTCTCGGTGAGCAGGGCGATCATCATATTCTCGGCCGACAGCAGGTTGAGCGCGTGATCGAACGGCCCGCGCGTCTCGCCGTGGATGCTGTAGCGACCCTGAGATTTATCCTTGAGATAGTCGATGCAGCCGTACCAGTACTCGGGGATGTCATCGACCTTGTGGTACGGGTGCGTGTTCTTGAACAGGTGCCACTTCAGGTATCCGCCGGAGAAATGCCCCAGGAGCGGGTTGTCCGTGTCGATGTCCTCGATGGTGGGCCACTCGAACCCGGGCGCGGGGAAAAAGATGGGGTCGTCATCGCGCTGCACCCGGACCTTGCAGCCCTCCGGAAAGGTGAATTCCCAGCCGTCTGGCACCGGCTTTTTCGTGCAGTCGTCCAGCCAGTGCGGATCTCGGCCGGACTTGTGCATGAGCATGCCGTCAAAGTCGTACAGCTCGCGCATGCGCCAGAGCGACTCGGCGTAAGCGGCCGTGTCGACCGATTCGGCGATGGGATCGATCCCGCTGTGGAGCAGGATGTGACCGGTGGCCATCTGGCACTGCACCGGCACCTGATCCGGCGTGCCGAGTTCCATGGCCGTCCGCACACGCTCCTGAGGAGTCATGGTCACGAGTCTACCTCCGGATTCCCATTTACCGTCGAGAGTGGAGAAGGACATCTACGGCGGAGTCGGTACCCTGCCAATCCTCGCCGATACGCCGTGCCAGATCCTCCCAGCGGACGCGCCAATCCGTGGCGGTGACTTCTACCCGCACCACCGTGCCATCGGGAATGCAAACCTTCTCCGGAAGTTCAATCTTCCCATGTTTAACAATGCCCAGGTAGACCATGAGCAGTCCTCGACTGGACATGTTTTGCAGCATTGCCCGAGCAGCGGATCATAGCGCAGTTCGCGCAAAGCTTCAACGAAGTGCCGGCAAGAGGCTGATCCAGACTACTTGAAGCTCACATTCGGTGGTTCGGCGTAGGCCCGATAGTGCTCGGCCACCCGGCCGGCCTTGGTGTCGCCCTTGTGGATCAGCACGCGGTAGTTGAACTCCTCGGTGTCGCCCTTCTTCCAGGTGTGTGAATCGTTCAGAACCTTCACCTTCGGGTCCTTCTTCTTTTGTTGGCTGGTGACGGACCCGGCCATGAAGGGGTTAGCGGTATATAGGCCGTAGCCGCGGATGTGCCATCGCGTGGGATGGCGGAAGTTGGCCTTGGCGTCGAACACGGCGATGCCCACCGTTTGGCCGTCGACCGGGCCGACGTAATCGCACCACTCGGCCGGCTGGCCCCAGCACTGCTCTTCGCCCACCTGGCCGCGGGAGTTGACCATTTTGCCACCCTTTTTACTTTCCTCGTCCATGCTGGTGGCCACGCGGAGAGACAGAATCCCGCCTTCCTTGGTGTCCGCGAACATCACGTCGCCTTCGGTGAACTTGAAGACGACGCGGACGTCGATGATCCGCTCGTCCTCGGTGGTTCGGAAGAAGCGATAGGTGCGCGTCTCACTCAGCTCCTTCTTGCCGGCGGGAGTGACCCAGTCGATGTCCGCCTCGATGAGGCCGAATACCGGGCCGCTCGCGGTCCGGACGATGCGCGTCACCTTCTCTAGCCCCTTATTGGAACCCTGGGCCCAGTAATCGGTGCCGTGTTCGTCGAAGTTGCCCAGACGCACATCCCCGTGGGCGGTCCAGATCGAACGGTGGTGGGGGTGGTCGTGGCGCTCACCTTCAATATTCTTCATCGGGTACTGCCGTGTCACGTGCGCACCAGTCGGGCCGATCACCGGGTAGAGGAACGGCTTGGGCAGGTCCGAGGCGTAGTTGAAGGCCGTGAATCGTTCGCCAGCGATGCGAACCTCAATGAGGCCATCGCCGACCTTCCCCACCTGCACCCGGCCGGTGGACCCACTGTCGGCGCCCTCCTGGAGCTGATAGCTGCAAGCTTCGCCTTTGCAGGCGGGTTGATACCACCAGAGCCGCCCGTCGGTGTCGGCCTGGGCCGGCAGCTTCTGCTCTCCGTTGGTCAGGGTGTAGGAGGCCTCCGGATTCAGAGGCTGGTCCGGCTTCACACTGGCCAGGAAGGGGAACGGATGC
>BTUC01000390.1:0-6848 GCA_045863575.1 Phycisphaerae bacterium | reverse complement strand
GTACCAACGGCCGGCAGAGACGCCGGCCGCTACAGGACTTGGGGGCCCGAGAGTGCACCACAAGCCCGGTCCACGGAGATCTGCCGGGCAGAAGTTGCATGCGCTTGTCTGTGCGGTCATTCGGGCCTAGGCTGCATTTCATGCAGCACTATACGGCTCTGAATACGCCCATCGGTTCCGTTTGCATCGTCGCCACGCCGGGCAGGTTGAGCCACGTCTATCTGACCTCGCGCCCGCGTGAGGCGGCCCTCGAGTGGCTGGGTCAGCGGCATGCGGGGGCCCGTCACGATCCCGACCTGCTTGAGGATCTCCAATACCAGATCGGCTTGTATTTCGCGGGCGAGCGGGTATCTTTTCAGGTGCCGGTGGATCTCACCTCACTTACTGAATTCCAGCGGCGCGTTTTGCGGGCCTGTGCACGGATCGGATACGGACGCACGACCACCTACGGCGAGCTCGCCCGGCGTCTGGGCGCGCCGGAGGCAGCCCGGGCAGTGGGCGGAGCACTGGCGCGGAACCCGGTGCCTCTGGTGATACCCTGCCACCGTGTGCTGGCGTGCAACGGCAAGCTCGGCGGTTTCTCGGCCGAGCAGGGCCTGGGTTTGAAAAAATACCTCCTGGATCTGGAAGCGGAGGTTCGGGCTTCGATTTGAAAAGGGGATTGCCATGCTGACCGTTACCAAGGACCTGGTTCTGCCGAGCACCACCACCGGTTCGTGGCCGCGGCCGCGGTGGTTTGACATGAGCATGTGGGCCAAGCCCCTGGACACCTGCATGCTGGACGTCCGCTTCCGCGAGAAGTTCCAGGACGCGCTGGCGGTGGTGATCTCCGAACAGGAGCGCGCCGGGCTCGACATTCTGACCCACGGTGACTTCCATTGCGACGAGGATTTCGCCGGGCGCTCGTGGCATCACTACCCCATCCAGCGCTGGGCCGGTTTCGAAGGTGATCACCTCCAGTCGGAGGAGACCCGCTCGGAGTGGCTCAAGTACCCGCCAGGCACGCTGCTGGCCGAGATCTATACGGGCTGGCGCTGGCCGCACGTGGTGGACAAGGTCGAGCACCGCTGCCTGGATTACGCCAAGATCTGGCGCATGAGCCAGGCCCGCACGCGCAAGCCGGTCCGCTTCGGTACCTGCTGCTCGCAGGTCATGGGGTTGTTCCTGGACATCCACACGAACAAGTACAAGGACAACCGCGAGGTCGTGTGGGACATGGCCGTGGCCATGAACAAGGAACTGCTCGCCCTGCGCGACGCCGGCTGCAAGTGTATCCAGATCGAGGAGCCGACGTTCCACTTCATGGCCAACACCTTCGGCAAGGACAGCGACACGGTGAAGTTCATGGTCGAGGCCTTCAACCGCGAGGTGCAGGGGTTGGATGACGTGGAAATCTGGGTCCACACCTGCTGGGGCAACCCGAACATGCAGCGGGTCATGGAAGACACCAGCTACGCGGCCTCCCTGGAGATCTACCTGTTCGAGGCCAAAGGCGACGTGTGGACCATCGAGACCAAGGACCGCAACTTCAAGGACATCGAGCTGTTCGGACGCTTCAAGAACGACCTGCCCAAGAAAATCTGCATCGGAGCGGTGAGCCACCGCACGCTTCAGGCCGACCGCCCCGAGGATGTTGCCGGCGAGATCCGCAAGGCGCTCAAGCACATCCAGCCGGAAAACCTCATCGTCTCCAGTGACTGCGGCTTCGGGCGTCAGGGCTGCAACCGCGAGATCGCCTTTTACAAGGCCACCAGCATCGCCCAGGGCTGCAACCTCATCCGCAAGGAGCTCGGCCTGCCTACGACCTACGTTCCGGCCGCTGATCCGCAGTTGCAGACGGATATCGTGCCGAAATCGGCTCGGGCATAGACGCCCGATCGACGTGATAAAAGCGGGAAGGGGCATCACGCCATTCGCCTGTTAGCCTCTGCTCAAACGCTCCGTCGCGAGCGGGAAGCTCTTGTTGCGCGCTGAGCGGAAATCAGAGGCCGGCCGGCTGATTCGGCGATGGAGCCCATCCCTGAGTGGGCAAGTGCAAGGTGGCATTTGAGTTCAGCTCACCCCTTACTCGTGTGACCTGGATTCTTTCGAAAGGAGGAACCCTCATGACGTTTTCTCGCTATTCGTGGTGCCTGCTCGTCGGGCTGGTGCTGCTCTCCTGGACGGCCGTTTACGCCCAGTTCCCCCCAGGCAGCGCCTTCACTTACCAGGGACGGCTGGGCTCCGGCGGAGTCCCGATCGACGGGCCGACCGACCTCGTTTTCTCGCTGTGGGACCAACCGGGAACCGGCAGCCCACCCACTGGAGGCGTCCAGGTGGGTTCAGCGATCCCGGCTGCGAATCACTCCGTGTCAGACGGGCTTTTCACGGTGGATCTGGATTTCGGTGCCGATGCGTTCACCGGTGGGGCACGGTGGTTGCAGGTGGCCGTCCGCTCTCCGGCCGGCGAGGGGAGCTACACGACGCTTTCGCCGCGACAGCCGGTGACCGGCGTGCCGCTCGCGCTGCACGCGCTCAGCGCGCCCAACCCGTTTGCTCTGGATGGCCCGGACGGGGCCCTGAAAGAGGTCGTCCGCGTGGACCAGACGGGAGGCGTGAGGCTGGGCAGTTCGTTCGCGGGCTCCACGGTGGTTCTGGATCAGGACTCGCCGGGCGGCCCGAACGGGACGGTGGCGTTCACACGGTGGCAATCGTTCACGGCCGGCGAGACCGGCGAGCTGAACCAGGTGGCCATCCGGCTGAATAACTACAGCGGATCGGCCGAAATAAACGTCCGCATGGACATTTTTGCAGGCACGGGTCCCGGCGGGACGCTGCTGGGCTCGTCGCCGGTCATGAACCTGCCCCCCGGCACGGACACCCTGCAAACCTTCAACATCTTCAACGTGTCCGTGGTGGCAGGTCAGGCTTATACGTGGCAGCTCGCGGTTTCCGGCGGGACCACCATATGGGTCTTTTATAGCAACTCCAACCCCTACCCGGGCGGACGCGCCGACTTTGGCCCAACCGCCGACTACACGTTCCAGACGAGGGTGCGCAACACGCAGTACCTTCCCGTCGTCAGCATCACGCAGACCGGCCGCGTCGGTATCGGAACCACCGACCCGCAGCAGGCACTCGAGGTCGTGGGCCGGATGCGGACGGGTGTGATCGAGGTGACCGGCGGGGCCGACATTGCCGAGCCTTACGATATTGCGGCCGCCGGCCCGACAGCACCGCGCCCTGGTTTCGTCGTTGGCGTCGATCCGGATCAGGTGGGCCGGCTGCGGGTGACGAACCGCCCGTACGATGTCACCGTGGCCGGAATCATCAGTGGTGCGAATGGCATCAACCCCGGCATGCTCCTGCGGCAGGAGGGCACGCACGCCAATGGCGAGTGGCCGGTGGCCACGGTGGGGAGGGCCTGGTGCTATTGCGACACTGCGTCGGGCGGTCCGATCCGTCCGGGCGACCTGCTGACCACTTCGAAAACACCCGGTCACGCCCAGAAGGCCGACCCCACGCGGGCCAATGGCGCCATTCTCGGAAAAGCCATGTCGTCCCTGCCAGAGGGACGCGGGCTGGTGCTCGTGCTGGTGAGCCTGCAGTAGGGCGAGCCGCGCGGCGAGCGTGAAGGACAAGCCACGTTGTGCGTTTCGGGCCTTGCGTCGGTTGCGGGGGGAGTGGAGCCGACGGCCTACGTGAATACGATCGGCCATGCCAGCCCCGATCTCAATGATTTGCTGAAGCCTTTCCATACGATCGAGGCGGCGGCTTGCGCCCTGCCCGACGGAGGCGTCATTGACGTGCAAGGCGGCAACTACCGGGAGCCCGGCCTGGTGATCGACCAGCCGGTGACGGTGACCGCCCATGGCGGGGTGGCGGTCCTCGGCGTCCTGCCTGCCGCCAGCACCACCTTCCGGGTGGCCTCATACAACACGCATCTCTTCGGCGACAATCTCTTGCCGACGTTCGGCGGTGAAATCTGGGAGGACGATGAGCGGGCCGTTGATATCGGCGATTGGTTCGCCGAGCACGAGCCGGGCTTCGACATGGTCGGTTTCCAGGAACTCTGGGACGGCGGTCTGTTCGTTGGCGATGCCGCTGATGATCAGACGGGCATCTGGCCCGAGTCCGGCTATGCCTACGGGTTTCAGGACGAGACAATGGCCTGCCCTGGTTTCGGCGAGTATTGCCAGGTCCAGATCGACGCCTGCAAGCTGGGCTGCTCGGCAACCAGCGACGCCTGTCGAGCCGCCTGCGACACGTTTGGTGCCGCCTGCAAGTTGGGCTGCGATGGCACGCACGCGACCTGCATGGCCGGCTGCTCAATCCCATGTTGTTTCGGCGAGTGTTCTGATAACCCGGATTGCGTCAGTTGTCGCCAGGCGTGTCATACTGTGCGCGACGATTGCTATGATGTGTGCGATTTCGATTGCCGCGAGGATTGCCGGCTGGACTGTGAAAACGACTGCCAGAATTCGTGCGTGATCTCGGAAACCTGTATGACTTCGGGCCTTGCCCTGATGAGCCCCCATGCGCTGCTTGATCCGGTTCAGCAGATCTACGGTTCGTGCGCACTTATTGACTGCTTCGCCACGAAAGCATGGGTCGCCGCGACGATCCAGAAGGACGGTTTCACAGTCCGCGTGTTCAATACGCACCTGCAGGCGTTCGACTCGGAGGACGAAATCGCTGCCCGCGAGAATCAGATCCTCTCGTTGCGGGCGGCCGTGGATCAGTACCGTTCCTCTTTCCGGACCCATGCTGTCTTCGTCATCGGCGACTTCAATGTGCTCGCAGAACGTCCGAGCCAGTACTACTTCCTGCGCGACGTTCTGGGGGCCGGCGGCGGCCGCGATGCGGCTCCCAACCACCCGTGCGTTTTCGTCCCAGGTGAAGACTTCTGGACGGTCAGCGACCAGAACGAACTGGCCGTCTATTTCGATGACGAGACGTTCAACGCGCGTCTGGATTACATCTTCTACTTTCCCAGCTATGACGGAACGGTCGATGTGCTGCCTGAGTATGTGGCCCCGGTGGACCTTCGCGGCCGCACGCGCACGTCCGACGGGCTCACCACCGACCGGCTGTCGGATCACTACGCCGTGGTGGGCGACTTCACGCTGGTGCGGAAGTAGATGGTGGGGAACCGGTGTTGGGTGTCAGGTGTTGGGTGGTGGGGAAAAACGGAGCCCCGAGCGCAAGCGAGCGGGGCGGCGGCGTGCTGGTTGGTCGTGGATTGTGTGTTGTTGGTTGTGGGTTTGGTGGTTGTGGCCTGTGGGGTGCTGGTTACCGGTCAGGCGTCAGCAACTCTCCCGCTTGCGAAAGGGGGGAGGGGAGGGAAGGGTCGTCGCGTGCTTCACGGGCGTCCGAACAGACGGATGGCCCGTTGCCTGCCAAGCCCCCACCCTGGTCCTCCCCCGGAGTACCGGGGGAGGGAGATCGAGACAGGTGACCGGGTGACGAAGCGATAAGGTGACAAGGGGGCCGAGCGATCCCGGTGGCGACAGAGCGATGGAGAGACGGAGGGACGGGAGATTGACAGCTCACGATCAACGATCAACAACCCACAACCAACTACCCACAGCCCGCAACTGACCACAGGACAACTGACCCAACAACTGACTACTGACGACCGATTACTGACCACTGAACGCTTCCAACTATCCCGTCCTCACATACGTCAGCGTGCAGGGGAACCCCTGGCCGTCCACGCAGTAGAAGTCGCGGAGTTGCAGCGTATTGGCGTCGATCAGCGTATAGATGTACGTTTCACCGGCCACCGGCTGGATGACCGTGCACCCCAGGGGGCCGCAGAACTCCTTCGGAAACCAGTCGTGCACGGTGAGACGCAGTTGGTTGGCGGCGGGGAAATCGGCGAAGTACGGCCCGCTGATCGACGTGAGGCTGACGGCCGAGATGGTTTGCTTGGCGAAGTTGCCATCCGGCTGGAGCACCAGCTCGATGGTGGCCGGCCCGACGAACGGATCGTTGTAGTCCGCCCGCCACACGCCCACCAGGCCGCCGCCGGTCACCACCGGCCCCGGTCCGGGAGCAGGGGCCACCCCCGCGCAGGGACCCGCCTGGCCCGCGATCAATGCCATCAGACCCAATAGAACTACTGATTGGACAGCGTACCGCTTCATCAATTCCGGCCCTCCCTTTGCTTGATGAGAGAATCCATTCTACCGCGATTGCGGGCCCGCGCCAACCCAGGCAGGTTCTTTCAAAGTTCTATTCGGTTAGTCCGGCCGAGTCTGATCGCTATGAATAAGCGGGTCTATAACGACATTCCATCGGCAGGAGCATCCTGCTCAGCCCGCAGCCGGTATCCGACACCGGGTTCGCTGATGATGTGTCGGGGCTGGGCCGGATCCGGTTCGATCTTCTGGCGCAGCTGGCCGATGTAGATGCGCACGTAGTGGGTCTGATCCACCGATCCCGGCCCCCACACCTCACGAAGTAAATGCTGGTGAGTGAGCACCTTGCCCGCGTGAATAACCAGGATCCGAAGCAGTTCGTACTCGGTGGGCGTGAGCCGGATCTCACGGCGGGCCACAGACACGACCCGCCGGGCCAGATCGACGCGCAGAGCGCCGGACTCAAACACGGGTTCAGACGCGGCGGCCTGAAGTTGATGCCGCAGGGCGGCGCGGATGCGAGCCGTCAACTCGGCAACGCCAAAGGGCTTGGTCAGGTAGTCGTCGGCCCCGGCATCCAGGGCGGCCACTTTGTCCGTCTCTCGGCCACGAACGGAGAGAATGATGATCGGCAGCTTTGACCATTCGCGAACCTGCCGCAGCACCTCCATTCCGTCCATGTCGGGCAGCCCCACGTCCAGCAGCACCGCGTCGAAGTGACGCGAC
>BTUC01000389.1:2213-6857 GCA_045863575.1 Phycisphaerae bacterium | reverse complement strand
GTCGAGACTTTCGCCACCTCGGGCCAATGGTCTTACTCGATCAAGGGCGTTTTAGACGTCACTGTGCTGGGCGAGACCCTGCTGGGCAACCAGTATCCGGCAGCGATCAGGACGAAGGCGGTCGATCCGGCCTATGCCCGGGGGCTGGACCTTGCCTCCTGGAGCAAAGAGTTCGAGCTCTTCGATGAAACAGTGAACGTCTACCAGGGGACCTTCGCCAGCTTCAACGTGCTGGGCGTCCAGTTCAACGTGGAGCTGAGCGTAGATTTTGGTTTCAACGCGACGGTAACCATTTCCGCCAGTCTCGGCAGCGAGTTAAAGCCCGACGTGCTGCATGAGATCCGGGTGACGCCTGCATTGTCGCCGTACGTCGATATCGACATCTGCCTGGATATCCTCTTCGGCGTAGCCAAGGTGGGGGCCAAAATCACGCCGACGTTTACATATTCAATGGCGCTGGTTTACGGATTGGGACATGATCCCAACCCGTACTGGGACAATCCGTGCGTGGAGTTCGTTCTGAAGGCGAAGTTTTATCTCTCGCTGCTGTGGGGCGCGGGCAAGTGGGAGAGCGATGAACAGGAGTACGGGCATACTGACTGGCCACCGGGTTGCAGTGATGACAAGTTGATGACGCCTCCTTTCCTGGACCTGGCCCGGCGTCTTCAAGCGAGACCGACTTCGGAACAAATGATTCCGCTGGAGCTCTTCCAGGCCCCATCCATCGCCTTCGACGCCTTCGGCAATGGTTTGGCGCTGTGGATCCACGACAACGACCCAAGCTCGGCCCGGGAAGATCCGGAGATTTACTATGCCCACTACCAGGCAGGAGCCTGGCAGTCCCCGCAGCGGCTGACCAGCAATCAGCGCTGGGAGACCGATCCGAAGGTCGCCTTCATCGGCAATAACGCCGCCGTGGCCGTCTGGACGCAGAACACGCTGACCGAGGCGCAGGGGCAGGCGGCCAACAGCATCAAGCAGATTCTGGAGGCGCAGGATATCTGGTATTCGGAATGGAACGGCGCGGTCTGGTCGGCGGCCAAGCCCCTGACCAACGATGGCGGCGCAGTGAAGCCATCGGATGGGCGGGCGTCGCTGACCGGTCATCAGGGCACCGGGCAGGCGATCGTCGCCTGGGTGAGAGATGGCAACGGCGATCCCAGCACGCGAAACGACTGGGAGGTTTTCTACTCTGTCTACCAACCAATTCCGGTGCCGGCGCGCTGGAGCGTCCCAGCCCTGCTCGGGCCGGCCAACAACGTGCTCGATGCCCAGCCCGCTATTGCCTTTGCACCCAACGGCACAGCGAGTTGCGTCTGGGTCCGGGACGCCGACAACGACCCCTACACCAACGGTGATCGCGTCGCTATGTTTTCCAGGTATGCAGCCGGGGCCTGGACCAACCCGGCCGCGATACCTCCGCCGGTGGGTTTCCCGCCGCCCCAAGGGGTGCTCTGGCCGTCGGTCACGCACGACGCGGGCAGCAACCCGGTGGTGGTCTTCACCAGCCGCACGCAGGATCCTTCCAACCAGGACTACGGCGAAGGCTTTAAGGACCGTCTCTGGTGGGCCCGGCTGATCGGGGCGCAGTGGCGGGTCTGGCCCAGCGGCAGTACTGGCGAAGGGAACATCGCGGCCCGCTGGCCGGTGGCGAAGCTGCGGCCCGACAACTTTGTTCAGGTCGTGTACCGCAGCGACAGCCTCGCCGGTCCAGGCGGATTCGACGGCGACGTGGGTACGGCCGTGGTGAACGTACGCACCAGTATGGGCGATGACTTTCCCGGTTCGGTACCTGCCAACGACGATGTCCTCGAGTGGCAGATCGATATGGACGTGGACAGCACGGGCAATGTTCAAGCCCTTTGGGTGCGCCAGGGGAGCGATCATCCCGGTGCGACGTTCGGCGATGGCTACGATGACCTGCAACTCATGGTGCTGCCAACAGGCATGCCCAACCTGTCGATCGCACCAGGCGACGTGACTTTGTCGGAGAGCTATCCCGCACCGGGAGCCCAGGTGACCGTCAGCGCCAAGGTGCAAAACCTGAACACGAAGGAAGTGGCCGTTCCGTTCACCGTCGGCTTCTACCTCGATACGGCCGGTCCCGAACACCTGCTGGGCGCGCAGCCGGTCGTTTACCTTGGGCCGAACAGCGAAACGACGGTCTCGTTGGACTTTGCGGCTCCGCCGGGCTCACATCCCATCATGGCCGTGGCGGATCCGGCCGGCGCGGTGCCGGAGACGGCTGAGGAGGACAACAGCGGGACGGCGGTGCTGGCCCCCGTGCGGGCGCCTTTCGGATTCACGGCGTACCCCGATCCGGCGACGGGTGGGATTTGCCTTTCATGGCAAGCATCTGCAACGCCGACGGCCACGTGCTACCGCGTTTTTCGATCGGACGTGTCCGGCGGTCCCTATGAATCCATCGGGTTTTCCGAGGGCACCGCCCTCGCATTCTGCGACCCCGCGGTGGCCCCCGCCCGGGATTACTATTACCTGGTGACCACCCTGAACGAACTCGAGCAGGAAAGCGGTCCGAGCAGCGAGGCGACGGCCAACCTCGGTCCCGATTCGGACGGCGATGAGTTGGCGGATATCGCCGATCCGGACGACGACCACGACGGTATGCCGGATGCGTGGGAGCAGCAGTACGTGCTGGATCCGCTGGAAGCGGCGGATGCAGAACAGGACGCGGATGACGATGGTTTCACCAACCTGACGGAATGTCTGGACGGGACGAATCCGCGTGATCCCGACAGCCATCGGGACGTGACGCCGCCCACGGAGCCGGTCGTGGTGGATGACGGTGCCTATACAACGGATCCGTGGGAGCTGCACGCGAGCTGGTCGTCGCAGGATCCAGAAAGCGGGATCGACGAGTACCAGTACGTGGTGGGCACGTCTCCCGGTGCGGCCGACGTTGTCGACTGGACGTCGGCAGGCACAGACGTTGAGGCGACGGTTCAGGATCTCGCACTGGGGGATGGTCATACCTACTACCTGTCAGTGAAGGCGCGCAACGGGGCGGGCCTGTGGAGCGCGGCGGGATGCTCCGATGGGATCATGGCCGATGCGAGCATGCCGAGCCTGCCGCTGGTGAGCGACGGCCTGGGCACGGATATCGACTGCCAGGCCGGCACGAGCACGCTGTCGGCTCACTGGTCGGCCAGCGATCCGCATTCGGGTGTTGCCCGCTATTGGTATGCGCTGGGCACCTATCCGCGCGCGTGCGACGTCCACGACTGGACGGACGTCGGCACGGAAACCATCGCGAGCGTCTCCGGTTTGACCTTGGCGGGGGAGACCACCTACTACGTCACCGTCTGGGCCGACAACGGGGCGGGCCTGCGCAGCGTGATGTCCGCGTCGGACGGCGTCAAAGTAGTGACGCAACCGGCCGCCGCCGACTTCGACCAGGACTGCGACGTGGACGATGCTGATTTCCAGCATTTCCAGGCATGCGGTTCGGGTCCATCCATTCCGCAGCGAGACGCCAACTGCACCAACGCCGACCTCGACGGCGACGGCGACGTGGATCAGGAAGATTTCGGCCTCTTCCAGCGATGCTACAGCGGAGAGTATGTGCTGGCCAGCGCATCATGCACGGACTGACGACCTCAACCCAAAGCAGAACAAATCCGCTCTCTCCTCCTGACGGCGTCACCGAGTCGGAGTAAGATGGGGACTCGGAGTGCGTCCACAGGTCTGGATGGATCGGCGTCTCGCCGATGTGATAGCAGGCTCTCAGGGCGCGACGAGCGATCCATATGAAGCTTTCTCAGGATCGGAGCGACTCATGCACGCTTTCCAACTGACCGGACCGGGGCAGTACCGATTCACTGAGATGCCGCGGCCGCGGCTTTTCGAGCGGGAGTTGCTCATCCGCGTGCACCGCGTCGGGCTGTGCGGTACCGACGTCGAGATGCTGCACGGGTCGATGCCATACTTCCGCCTGGGGTGGGCGCATTACCCGGTGGTGCTGGGTCATGAGTGGTCCGGAACGGTGGTCGAGGTGGGGACGGCCGTCGAGGACTTCGCCGTGGGTGATCGCGTGACCGGTGATGTCACCATCGGCTGCGGATCGTGTCCACCCTGTCTGCGCGGCCAGTACAACCTGTGCGTCGTGAAGCAGGAGGTCGGCCTGTGCCGCGGGAAGGACGGCGCCTTTGCTCAGTATCTGACTATGCCCGCGCGGCACTGCTACCGGCTGCCGGAGGGGGTCAGCCTGGATGACGGCGCCCTGGTCGAGCCGGCCGCGACGGTGGTGAAGGCCGTGTGCAAAGCAAATTTCGAGCCGGGGGCCACTGTGCTGGTGACCGGCGACGGGCCGATCGGCCTGCTGGCGGTGCAGGTGGCCTTGGCCCACGGAGCAGGGTGGGTCGTGCTCAGCGGCGCCGACGACCGGAAGCTGGCCCTGGGCCGGCAGTTCGGTGTGCATGCCGCCGTCAATGCCATGCAGGAGGATGTGGCCGCCTTTGTCCTGGACCAGACCCGCGGCATGGGCGTCGATTACGCCCTGGAAGCCAGCGGCAGCGGGGCGGCGCTCAAGACCACGCTGGAGGCCACGCGGCAGGGGGGCACGATCTCGGTGGTGGGCATTTACGAGCGGCCGATCGACGGGATCGACCTGGGTCTGGCCGTGGT
>BTUC01000389.1:0-2203 GCA_045863575.1 Phycisphaerae bacterium | reverse complement strand
GCCAGCCCCAACTCATTCGAGCAGACGCTAAGACTGATGAACGCCGGACGGCTGGTCGTCTCTCCGCTGGTGACCCACGTTCTCCCGCTGGAAGAGGCGGCGGAAGCGTTTGCGATGCAGGAGAATCCAAAATCCCAGAGAGTCAAGATACATCTCGTACCGCCGAACTAGTTGGCTCGCTTCGAGGGCTCCTGCCGGGTTCCGGGTTGGACCGTGATGCCGTGGGCGCGCCGTCAGAGCCCCCAAGCAACGGGAACGGTTGTGCCGCCGTTACAGTTCGGCCCCTCGCTCGCGCTCAGGGCTCCGACGAGCCGCATCGCCCCCGGGGGTCAGGCCACCGGCTCGACCCCGGCCCGACCTTGCCCCGTGACGGATGAGCCCATATCCGCTAAACTGCTGCGGAGTTCATCCTCAGATGACGCGGTTGCGGTACGGGCCAGCCGTAGGGAGGATGGCTTTTTACGAAAGGAAAGGTGCCGGTTGAGTACGACCTACTTCCGACGTGTCCGCTTTGTCTGGAGTGCGACCATTGCACTGGGCTTCGGCTTTGCCGTGCTGGGTTTGCAGTGTCCGCCGCAAGGGGACGAACCACCCGCCAATCAGGCCCCTACGGCCAATGCGGGAGCCAATCAGTCCGTCACCGCGGGAGCGACAGTCACGTTGAACGGCTCGGCCAGTTCCGATCCCGATGTGGGCGACACGCTCACCTACCAATGGACGCAGACCGGCGGTACCAGCGTCACGCTGAACGGCGCGAACACGGCGACGGCCACGTTCACCGCGCCTGCTGCCAGCACCACGCTGACGTTCCAGCTCACGGTATCGGACGGCGAGCTTCAGGACTCCGCTACCGTGACGGTGACGGTGACGGTCCCGGCCCCCGCCAATCAGGCGCCCACGGCCAATGCCGGTCCCAATCAGACCGTCAGCCCCGGCGCGGCCGTGACGCTGAATGGCTCGGCCAGCTCCGATCCCGATCCGGGCGACACGCTGACGTTCCAGTGGACCCAAAGCGCCGGCGCCAACGTGGCGCTGAATGGCGCCACGACCGCCACGCCCACGTTCACCGCCCCCATATTCAATGATACGCTCACCTTCCAGCTCACCGTGTCGGATGGGCAGCTACAGGACACTGCGTCCGTCACCGTCACGGTATTGGCCGGAAACCAGCGTCCTACGGCAGACGCAGGGACCAATCAGACCGTGACGCAAGGCGTGCTGGTGACGCTGGACGGCACGGGCAGTACCGATCCCGATGCGGGGGACGTGCTGACTTTCGCATGGACGCAGACGCTCGGCACCAGTGTCACGCTGACCGGAGCGAATACGGCCACGCCCACCTTCACCGCTCCAAGTGTCAATGAAACGCTCACCTTCCAGCTCATCGTCTCCGACGGGCAGCTACAAGATTCCGCGTTCGTCGATGTCATCGTGGGCAGCGGCGGTGGCGGAGGCGGTGGTGGCGGTGGCGGAGGCGGAGGAGGTGGCAGCGGACCGTTGACGCCGCGGTTGTTCATCACCAACCTCGTAGGCAACAATGTGGTGCATTTCGCCAATCCCAGCACACTAAATGGCAACGTCACCCCGGACGGCAATATCGTCGGCGCGCAGACGCAGTTGGGCGGACCAGCGGATGCCATCGTGGCCACGGCGAACAACTCCCTGCTCGTGACCAACTTCAACAGCAGCACGCTGACGCGTTATGACGATGCCCCCAATGCGACGGGGAACATCGCCCCGGACGATATTGCCCAGAACGCCGGCAGTCAGCTCCTCGGCCCGGCATCGCTGGACATCAATGAGGCAAGGGATCTTCTTTTCGTCACCAACGTGGTCGACGGGGCGCCCAACGGCATTACCATTTACGACATCGGCACCTTGACCGCGCAAGGGGCCATCAACAATGCCGCTTTCCGGAATCCCAGCGGCGTGAACTTCGGAGCCAACGACAACCTGTACGTGGCCAACAGCGGCAACAACCGCGTGTTGGTGTGGGCCAACGCGAGCACGATCAACGGCAACGTGAATCCGACCCGGACACTTACCAGCGCGGCGTTCACGGGTGTTTTCGATGTCTTCGTCGTTAACAATCGGCTGTTCGTGGTGAACACGGGCGGAACGGTCGCCATTTTCGACGATGCAGCCAGTCTGGACGGGGCCGTGACACCCGATCGGACCTTGACCGTGCCAGGCGCTGTCCTGC
>BTUC01000388.1:0-6864 GCA_045863575.1 Phycisphaerae bacterium | reverse complement strand
CGTCTGAGAGCAGGCTCCGCCCGCTGGCAGGCGGCGGAGTCGATCGGCATGGCTCAGGGCGCTGGCAAGCATCTCACGCATCTCGATGAGAGCGGATCCGCCCGCATGGTGGATGTCGGGGACAAACCGCCGACGCGCCGCACGGCCGTCGCGACGGCTCGCGTCCGCATCGGCTCCGCCGCACTGGAGCTGGTGCTGGCTGGGGGCATTCCCAAGGGCGACGTGTTTGCGGTGGCGCGGATCGCGGGGATTCAAGCCGCCAAACGGACCGCTGAGTTGATCCCTCTATGCCATCCCCTCCCGCTCGAGTCCGTCGAGATCGCGGTCGAGCCGCTTCCGCCGGATCATCTGTTGATCCGGGCGACGGCTCGCATCACCGCCCGGACCGGTGTGGAAATGGAAGCCCTGACCGCCGCGTCGGCCGCCGCCCTGGCCGTCTACGACATGTGCAAGTCGGTGAACAAGGAGATGGAGATCGGCCCCATTCGCCTCGAGCGAAAAACCGGCGGCAGGTCGGGCGATTACGAGGCAAAATGATGGCCCACGATCCTGATCGGGAAGCAGCTTCGGTGGTCGAGAACAGTCGGCCTGTGGGACTGGACTTGGCCTTGTCGGAACAGGTCCTGCGGATCACATGGGGTGACGGTGCGGAGAGTGAGTTTCCCATGGATTATCTGCGCCGCCATTGTCCCTGTGCGAGCTGTCGGACGGAGCGCGAAAAGCCGGCTCCACTGCTGCCGATTCTGTCTGCCAAACCGGGCGGCGGCGAAATCCGCGCCACCGGCGGTCAACTGGTGGGCAACTATGCTTTACAGATCGAGTGGTCGGATGGCCACAACACCGGCATCTACGATTTCCGGCTGCTGCGGGCGCTGCATCCCGGGTTGCCCCGGGGCTGACGATCAGCCCTGTCCCTGCACGGTCTGAATGAGGGTGACCATCCCACGGACCAGCAAACTGACCATCAGGAGAAACAGCAGCACGGCCGAGCTGAAGATGATCAGCGGCCAGGCGGAGGTGAACAATCCCGCCGAGGACTGAGTGATCTGGCCAACCAGAAACGCCAGCAACCCCGTGATGAAGATGGCTCCGATCGAGCCCCGCAGATTACCGGTCAAGGGCGCCATGCGCACCGTGAGACATACCACCAGGTACAGGAACAGCCACGTTCGCCAGTCCCCATAATCGCTGGACATGACCACATCCACGAACCGCTGCACCAGCGTGATGGCCATCCGCAGCAGGTCGAAGAAATGCGTCATGCTCGTCGGAAGAGCCATCTGGGCCGGCGGGATCTGCTCCATGGAGCTGAGGATCGGCGTTCGAGTCCCGAAGTACTGGGCGACCCAGTAGATGGCCGCGGCGCAGCCCACCAGGGGCAGCAGTGCGGTGATGATCGCCCCGAACACGGGCACGCGTGTCTGAGCTTCCGGCGAGGTCTGCGGTGCGCCCGAGTCATCATCCTTGATCAGGGACGTGTTGTTGACGGTGCCGCCGGTGACCAGCAGTCCGAGGATATGGCCGAGTTGGGCGACCAGCGTGCCCGGAAGCAGGACCGAATTAACAATCTTGGGCTGGACCAGGGAAGTCCACAGCCGGTGGACCCCCAGGGCGCAGAAAACGATCACCAGCAGCCAGAACGTCATCGACGCGTATTCCATTCGACCCGCCTCCACGGTGACTCGACCACTACGGTTATCGGTCGAATGCGGCCCATCTTTTGAACCCTGCCCGGCGGTTTTCGAGGTGGTTTTCCGTACCGCCAGGTAACGTGCTTGCCGGCTTCTCCCGGCTGCCCCCTTGTGCCGGGCGGTTCAGCCGGTAGGCTGGGTGTGCAGTTGCGGTCCACCCGTTCGGGCCGATTCCGTGAATGGCTTTCATGTGAAGAAAGAGAGGGTGCCATGCCCCAGGTTAAGCACGTGGTGTTGCTGCGGTTCAAGCCGGGTACTTCCCAGCAGCAGGTGGACCAGATCTTCGCCGCGCTGGCGGGTCTACAGTCGAAGATCCCGGGATTGCTCGATTTTTCCGGCGGGCCCTACTCCAGCGGCGAAGGTCTGAATCGAGGCTTCACGCACGGCTTCGTGATGACGTTTGCCGACGAGGCCAGCCGCGACGGATATCTGCCCCATCCCGAACATGAGAAGGTGAAGGCGATCATTCAGCCCAACCTTCAGAACGGCATGGACGGCGTGGTGGCCTTCGACTGGCTGCATCAGCAATAATTAGATCTTAAAGGTTTTTCAGGCGGGTGGGGGTGGCGTGCGCGTATCGGCCGTGGGGCGCTGTATTTTTGCGCGGCCGGTTCGTCGTCCATTCGCCTCGTTTTCGGCCGAAAAATTCAGATTTAGTTTGCCTGTCTGCCGATCGTGACGTATATTCACACTGGGTAGGCAGGACAGACAGCACTTCCGAAGTTGCGGCGATTCAGCCGCGAGGAGCAGAATGCGTTAGGGATCATTTCTGGACCGAGGGATGGTTCGCCGTAGAGAAGGGGGTGAGGATGCCCCGAACGTCGACTGTCATCAGCGGGATTCGTCAGGGGTGGACACAAGGTTCACTTCGCACGGGTCTGATGCTGAAACCGACGGAAGAAATGATCAGATCGCATACCGGCAAATCCGGGACGCGCGGACTGCCCTGGCGCGTCGGTCTGATCGACTTTGGGAGTAAGGGGGAACGTGGTCCCCCGTAATGAGGCATAACGTTGATGGTGCAGCGGGGGCCGCCGGCGCACGGAAGTTCTGGATCTTCGGCCGGTTTCGCGCCCCCGAGGGTGATAACAGGAGAAAAAAACCGATCGAGCACCAGACATCATCTCAATCCCCGCGTAAGCGGTCAAAAAACAAAAAATGAGCCCTGATAGGGCTCGGCCAACGGGTCGCGATCTTCGCGGCACCAAGGCCAAAAGATGCAACGGCGAACGCAATTGAGCAACGCTCAGCGACGTTCGCCGTTGACCGTTTTTACCTCGGCCTCAACTCAGTTCGCGTCCACCAGCGCACGAGCGGCTTTCGCTGTGCGGACGGCGCGAACAACGTCAGCGCTGCATCGAACCGCCTGCCTGTAAATCCTTTGGCATCAAGCTGCTACGTCGCCGGTCGTTGAATTTGGCCCATGCGGTCCCTATGATCGGCGGTGTGTTCCTGGCCCGACGCACTGATGGAGGGCATGCCGTGAATCGACCAACCACGCTGGGCCAGCTCAAAGCCGAAGGCTACCGCCCGCGTTCCGTTCGCGATGAGATGCGCGACAACCTGATTCGCAAGCTGCGCGCCGGCGAGGACATCTTCCCCGGGATTGTGGGCTACCAGGACACGGTCATTCCGCAGTTGATCAACGCCATTCTCAGCCGGCACGATATGCTTTTTCTAGGGCTTCGCGGGCAGGCCAAGACACGCATCCTGCGGGCTTTGCCGTCGCTGCTGGACGAGTACGTTCCCGCTCTGGCGGAGGTAGAACTCTCCGATGATCCGCTGGATCCCCACTTTGGCCGCTCGAAGATGATCGTGGCGGAGCAGGGTGACGCAGCGCCCATTCGCTGGATCCACCGGGACGAACGCTACCACGAGAAGCTGGCTACGCCCGACGTGACGATCGCCGACTTGATCGGCGAGATTGACCTGGTCAAGCACGCCGAAGGCCGCTATCTCTCCGACGAGGAGGTGATGCACTTCGGTCTGATCCCGCGCACGAACCGTGGCATCTTCGCCATCAACGAGCTCCCCGATCTCGCTCCGCGCATCCAGGTGGGCCTCTTCAACGTGCTCGAGGAGCGCGACGTGCAGATTCGTGGCTTCCCGATCCGTCTGCCGCTGGATATCTGCATGGTGTTCAGCGCCAATCCCGAGGATTACACCAATCGAGGACGCATTGTCACGCCGCTCAAGGATCGCATCGGGTCGGTCGTCCGCACGCATTACCCGCGGACGTTGGATGAGGCCATGCGCATCACCCGAGAGAACGCCTGGCTCGACCGCGGTGACGGCGATGCGCCCCAGGTGACGGTGCCGAAGTTTATGGCCGAAATCGTGGAGGAGTTCATCCGCCTGGCCCGAACCAGCCCGCATGTCAATCAGCAGTCCGGCGTTTCGGTGCGCGCCTCGATGGCCTGCCTGGAGGCCATGGTGTCCAACGCTGAACGGCGGGGGATTCTGCTTGGCGAGCGGCACGTGGTCACCCGCATCTCCGACCTTGCCCATGTCAGCGCCGCCTGCCGGGGCAAGATCGAGCTGGTTCTGGCCGAAGACGAGCAGGCCGAAGACAAGCTCATCGCCGCGCTGCTCGGAGAGGCAGTCAAGAATGTCGCCGGCAACTACTTTGAGCTTGAAGATCTCGAGCCTCTCGTGGAACAGTTCCGCGGGGCCAAAGTGAATCTCGAAGTCGGCGACGACATCACCGCCCCCGCGCTGCTCGAGGCCACCGGCCATCTGAAGGGACTCGCTGCCAGCGCCCGGTCGGTTTTGAAGGAGGCGGGCCTGTCTCCCGACGATACCGCCGCCCAGGCCAGTGCGGCCGAGTTCATCCTGGAAGCGCTCTATGTCAATAACCGCCTCAGTAAGTACGCTTACCGTGGCAGCACCTTTTATAAACGCTGAACGGCCGCGGAGTGATGGAGGCGGCCTCATGAAAACCCCGCCGATCCGACGGTATCGTGCCCTCATTCCGTGTCGTATAATGCAGCCCGCGCACGACCCGCCTACGGCCGGAGTGGACATCGTTTGGAGCGATGGCTACCGGGTCCGCGCGTGGGGGTACCGAGTAACAGCCGAATGACCGCTGACGAGCCGAATTCCTATCATCCCCTGCATGCCTTGGTCTCTTCCGGCGTCATCGCCCGGGCACTCGAGGCGCTGGCGGAAGCGAGTTACGCCACAGCCCTGCTTCTGGATCCCTCGGGCAGACTGCTGGCCGGGCCGGTTGCGGGCAATACCCTGTTCCGGCGCATCCTGGCCGAGCCGGACGGCGTAGACGCCATCGTATGCGCCTACCGATCTCTGGCCATGAGCGGCGGCAGCGGGGTGTCGGGTGAAAGCTGTGTGTCAGAAGGTCCGCTCGACCGCTTTCTCATCCCGGTTACTCATGGCGATCGACGTCTCGCGTATATCGGCCTGGGCTGCCGGCCGAGGCAGCCCCTGACGGAATCGGCCATCCGGTCGATCGAGGCCACGGTCGGAGCCCCGGCCGGTGCCCTCCAGTCGGCCGCGGAAGCCTTGCGTCCATGGAACGCCGACGAAGCCCAGACCGCGCGGACTTTGGCCACGCTGCTGGCCGAACTGCTCGCTGCCTTGAGCACCGCCGACGAGGACCTCCACCGGCGAATCGACGAACTCAGCACCGTCTACAACATCGTCGGTTTGCTCGCCGGCACGCGCGACTTGCAGGTCATCCTGGACAAGACGGCCCGCATGGTCTGCGAGGTGATGCGCGTGAAGGCGTGCAGCATCCGCATGCTCGACGAGGCCAGCGGTGTGCTGACGGTACAGGCGGTCTTCAATCTATCGGATGAGTACCTGAACAAAGGACCGGTGACGGTCGACGAGAATCCCATCGATGCCGCGGCCATTCGCGGGGAGATGGTCCGCATCATCGATGCCCCTGCGGACCCGCGTACCCGTTACCCTGAGCAGGCCCGCAAGGAGGGCATCGTCAGCGGCCTGGTGTGCGGCATGATCTATCGCGGCAAGGCCGTCGGCGTGCTGCGGGTGTACACCGGCGAGCCGCACGCGTTCAGTCCGTTCGAGGAGGCCCTGTTGAGAGCGGTGGCCTCCCAGGCGGCCGCGGCCGTCATCAACGCCCGCCTCATGGCCGAGACTATCGAGGCGGAACGCTACGCTCGGCAGATGGCCTACGCCGGCGAGGTGCAGCGGCGCATGATCCCGGCCGGTCCGCCGGCCCATCCGGGGCTCGACATCGGTGCGGTGTACCGTCCGACCTACCAGGTAGGCGGCGACTTCTACGACTTCATCCTTCTGCCCAAGGGCAATCTCGGCGTGGCCATCGCTGATGTATCGGGGAAAGGCGTGCCCGCCTCGCTGGTCATGGCCTCGCTGCGGTCGGCCCTGCGGGTGTATGCCTACTTCATGTATGACATCGACCGGATCCTCTCAGAAGTAAACCGGCACGTCTGCCGCGAGACCACCATTCGCGAGTTCGTCACCGCCTTTTATGGGGTCATCACGCCGGACGGGCGGCGCATGACCTACTGCAACGCCGGCCACGATCCGCCGGTGCTCCTGCGTCGCGACCGCATTCAGAACCTCGAAACCGGCGGCATGGTCCTGGGCGTCGATCCCAAGGCCGTGTTCGAGCGGGCCATTCTCACGCTGGAGCCGGGCGACGTCCTGATGCTCTATACGGACGGGGCCGTCGAGGCCCTCAACTTCCACGACGAGCGCTTCGGCCGCCAGCGTCTGCAGGAGTCGCTGATCCGCCACGCGGACCAGCCGGCTCAGCTCGCCGCCCAGAACATCCTGTGGGACATCCGTCGGTTCCGCGGCCTGGCCGACCGGACCGACGACGTGACTCTCGTCATCATCAAAGTACAATAAGCGGCACCGATCTCTTGCTTGCGGCCGCTGATCGCTGATCGCTGGTCGCTTTTTTCCGAGGTGCCCTATGGCTTTTGTCTTCGATGCCCAGAGCTACGGCCCCGTGGCCGCGGAGCTGCTCGCGGAAGAACGCCTTCCGGAAGTGGGTCCCGGTCAGCCCAATGCGGTGGTCCGCCCGAAGCTCGAGGCGGCCACGGCCGGCAGGTTGTTCGCGCATACATCGATAAAAGCTGGCGACATGGCCGAATCGGCCGTCGCCGGGCTGTGGCTGTACCATGATTTCCTGGAGAAAGCTCATACCATCAGCCAGTCCATC
>BTUC01000387.1:0-6884 GCA_045863575.1 Phycisphaerae bacterium | reverse complement strand
GGAACCCGGAATACAAAGGAAGGAATTGCTCCGGAGATCGACCGTGACGGAATCTTGAGTGCAAGACTCCAACGACAGACCCCGGAGGCAGAGGTCCCGACCCTATGGGTTCTGCACCCGTTTCCCCTGGAAGAGCCGATACACCACGACGAAGAACAGCGGGATGAAGAAGATGGCCAGGAACGTAGCCGTCGCCATCCCGCCGAGGACGCCTGTGCCGATGGCCGTCTGGGCGCCCGCGCCCGCGCCGCTCGCGGTAGCCAGAGGCAGAACACCGAAGCCAAAGGCCAAGGAGGTCATGACGATGGGGCGAAGCCGCAGCTTGGCTCCTTCCAGCGTGGCCTCGATCAGGGCCTTCCCTTCTTGAACCTTGGCCATGGCAAACTGAATGATCAGGATCGCGTTCTTGGTGGTCAGACCCAGCACCGTGAGCAGCCCGATCTGAAAGTATACGTCGTTGGGCAGTCCGCGCCAGGACGAAGCCACCACGCCACCGATAACCCCCAGCGGCAAGGCGAGCATGATCGAGATGGGTACGGTCCAGCTCTCATACAGCGCGGCCAGGCACAGGAAGATCACGATCATCGAGAAGGTATACAGCAGGCCGGTCTGCGACTTGGCCATCCGTTCCTGGTAAGACACGCCGGTCCAGTCGAAGCCGATACCCCTGGGCAGCGTCGCCACGATCTCCTCCATGGCCTGCATGGCCTCGCCGGAGCTTTTGCCAGGCGGCGGTTCGCCCCAAATGTTGATCGAGGGGAACGCGTTGTACCGCTCGAGGCGCGGCGAGCCGTAGCTCCAACGCCCGGAAGTAAGCGAGGTGAACGGCGTCATGTTCCCGGCCTGATTGCGAACGTAGAGCCGCTCGATGTCGGCAGGGAGCATGCGATGTGGCGCCTCGGCCTGCACGAAGACGCGCTTGACCCGCCCGCCCTGGATGAAGTCATTGACATAGGCACTGCCGAATCCTGCGGCGATGGTGCCGTGAATCGCGCTGATGGGCACGCCCAGTGAGCCGGCCTTCTCCCAGTCCACGTCCAGCCGATATTGAGCCACATCGTCCAGGCCGTTGGGCCGCACGCGCACCAGCCGCGGGTCGCGGACGGCCGCGGCCAGCATCTGGTTACGGGCCGCCATGAGCGCGTCGTGGCCCAGGCCGCCCCGGTCCTGCAACTGGAAATCGAAGCCATTAGCCATGCCCAGTTCAACCACCGCCGGCGGCGGAAACGCGAACACGCTGGCGTTGCGAATTCTTGAGAATCTGGCCATGCACCGCGCCGCCAACGCATCCACCTTCAGGTCGGGGCTCTCGCGGAGGTCCCAATCCTTCAGCTTGACGAAGGCCAGGCCGGCGTTCTGACCGGCGCCGGAGAAGCTTCGACCACCAATGGTCATGATGGAATCGACCGTCTCCTTCTCCTCGTTCAGCAGGTAATCCCGCGCCTCCTTCAGGACCGCCTCGGTCTGCTCCAGGGTCGATCCCGGCGGCAGCGTCGCCTGGATGAACATCATGCCCTGGTCCTCGACGGGCAGATACGAGGTGGGCATGCGCTGGAACAGATACCCCAGGGCGCCGACCAGCAGGACGTAGACGAACAGGTAGCGCAGCCGCTTCGCCAGGATACGGCCAACCACGGCCTGGTACTTGTCGCGGGTCCAGAAGAAGATGCGGTCGAACCAACGGAAGAAGGGCCGGAACAGGAAGAAGCCGCTTTCCGCGGGCTCGTGCCCCTTGGCCACCGGCTTGAGCAGCGACGCGCACAAAACCGGCGTCAGAATAAGGGCCACCACGACTGACAACAGCATGGCCGCGATGACGGTCACGGAAAACTGCCGGTAGATGACGCCCGTCGAACCGCCGAAAAACGCCATGGGGCCAAACACCGCCGCCAACACCAGCCCGATTCCGATCAGTGCACTGGTAATCTCGGCCATGGATTTACGGGTCGCCTCCATGGGGGCCAGGCCTTCCTCGCTCATGACCCGTTCCACGTTTTCCACGACCACGATGGCGTCGTCCACCAGCAGGCCGATGGCCAGCACCATGGCGAACATGGTCAGCATGTTGATGGAGAAACCAAACGCGCCGAGAACCGCAAAGGTGCCCAGGATGACCACCGGCACGGCGATCGTCGGGATGAGCGTGGCGCGCATGTTGCCAAGGAAGAGGTACATGACCAGAAAGACCAGGATGATGGCTTCGATCAGGGTCTTGACCACCTCCTCGATGGCGACCTTGACGAACGGCGTGGTATCGAACGGATAGACTACCTTCATGCCCGGCGGGAAGTAACGGGACAGTTCCTGCAGCTTGGCCTTGACCGCGTCAGCCGTCTCCAGGGCATTGGCTCCGGCGGCCTGGCGGACGGCCAGAGCGGCGCTGGGCACGCCGTTGAACAAGGAGTTCATCTCGTACCGCTCGGTGCCCAGTTCCGTCCATCCCACGTCGCCTACGCGAACGGCCGAACCGTCCGGGTTGATGCGCAGAGGGACGTCGGCAAACTCTTCCGGCGTCTTGAGCAGGTTCTGGACAATGATAGAGGCATTCAGACGCTGACCGTCCACGGCCGGAGCCGCGCCGAACTGACCGGCCGAGATCTCCACGTTGTAGGCCCGAAGCCCCGCAATGACGTCCTCGACGGTCAGCCGGTAATTGGTCAGTTTGTCCGGATTCAGCCACACGCGCATGGCATACTGGGAGCCGAAGCTCTCCACCTCGCCCACACCCGGAACGCGGGCCAGTACCTTCTCGACGTTGGACTGGGCGTAGTCGCGCAGATCGATGTCGTCGAGGCTGCCATCCTCGGAAATGAGGCCGACAATGAGCAGCCAGTTGCGTGTCGACTTGCTGACCTTGACGCCTTGGCGCTGGACCACATCCGGAAGACTGGCCATGGCCAGTTGCAGCTTGTTCTGTACCTGCGACCAGGCCAGATCCGGGTCGGTCCCCGGGGCGAAGGTGAGCTCGATTCTGCCGGCCCCCGACGCGTCGCTGCCGGCCGTCATATACAGCAGCCTGTCAAAGCCGGTCATCTTCTGTTCGATGATCTGAATGACGCTGTTCTCGACGGTCTCCGCCGAGGCCCCCGGATAGAACGCATCGATGGCGATAGACGGCGGAGCGATGGGCGGATACTGCGAAACGGGCAGATTATAAATGGCCAGGCCGCCCGCCAGCATCATGATGATGGCGATCACCCAGGCGAAGACGGGGCGGTCCAGGAAGAAATTCGAGAGCACGTGAAAATCCCTCAGTTCGTCTTGGCAATGGGGCCATTGGTACCTGCGGCCCTGTTCTCCCCGGGCGGGCTGCCGAACGCGACGGCCCTGACGGCCGCTCCCGGCCGCACGTTCATCATCCCTTCGACGATGAGGCGCTCGCCGCCCGACAGGCCCGAGGCCACCAGCCACTTGTCCCCCATGGCCCGGTTGATCTCGAGCTTGCGTTCTTCGACCTTACCCTCCGCGTTCACCAGCAGGGCAATGGCCTCACCCTTGGGGTTGCGGCTGACCCCCTGCTGTGGAACCAGGATGCCCTGCCGGGCAATCCCCTCCTGAACGACGGCGCGCACGAACATGCCTGGCAGGAGATCGTGCTGCGGGTTCGGGAACACCATGCGCAGGGTGAATGAACCGGTGGTCGGATCGACCGTGACGTCGCGAAACTGTAGCGTGCCGTCCAGCGGGTACGGAGTGCCGTCCTCCAGGAGCAGGCGCACTTTTCTCTGCGCCTCACCCCCTGCACTGAGCTCACCGGTTTCGACGTCGCGCTTCAGGCGGATCAGTTCGGCGGTAGACTGGGTCACGTCGACGTAAATGGGGTCGAGCTGGTTGATCGTCGCCAGCGGCGCCGACTGGTGTGCGGTAACCAGGGCGCCGACGGTGAAGGCGGACCTGCCGATGCGCCCGGAGATGGGGGCGGTGACCGGCGTGTAGGACAGCTCGATGCGGGCACGTTCCATCTCCGCCTTTCGCGCTTCGACGGTTGCTTCGCCCTGTTCCAGAGCGGCCACCGCTTCGTCGTAGGCCTGCTGGCTGACTGCCCGTTCAGCCAGCGCCTTCTGATAGCGCTCCACCCGGGCACGCAGCGCCGGGAGGTTGGCCTGGGCGACGGCCAAAGCTGCCTTGGCCTGATCGAGGGCGGCCTGGTAGCGGGCCGGATCGATCTGGTAGAGCACATCGCCCGCCTTCACGTCGCCGCCCTCCTCGAAGGGGCGGGATTGGATGATCCCGTTCACCTGCGGGCGAACTTCGGCCACCATATAGGGCGAAGTCCGACCGGGCAGTTCGGTGGATAACGTCACCGGCTGGGGTGACACCACGACGAAAGCCACCTCCGGAGCGCCCTGCTGAGGCGGCGGCGGCGCCTGGGGCTTGCAGCCCGGGAGGAATACACCTCCGGCCAGCAAGGCGGTAAGGGCAAGCCGTCTGCAATAGTCAACCGTTCTCATGGTGTGTGCACCCCACGTAGCGACCGGCTTGGGCGCCTGGCCGCTACAGTTATCTTCAAGCCACGCCGCCATCCGCATGTCACTCCACGTGGATCGGGCCCGCAGCCGTGCGGGTGGTATCCGCCGCCGGCGTCACCCACGACGGCGTCCCTTTGCCGCCTGAGAAATAGAACTCCAGGGGGTCCGCCAGCACATCGTCGGGATCTTCCAGGAACTGCCTTTGCGGCATGACCTGCGGCGACCAGCCGCCGCCCAGCGCCTTGTATAGGGCGACCAGATGGATGGCGACCTGGCCGCGGCTCTGGGCCAGGGAGATTTCCAGGGCCGCCAGTGTGCGCTGGGCGTCGAGCACATTCTGGAAGTCGGTGAGGCCATCCTGGTAAAGCGTTTCGGCCAGGTGCGCCGAGCGCCGCCCCGCCTCGGTGGCGCGGACCAGCGCCGCGCGCCGGACCTGCTCACGCGTGAACGCCACAGAAGAGGATTCGACATCCTGGAGCGCTTGCAGCAATGTCCGCTCGTAGAGCACGTAGGCCTGGTGCGTGGCGGCCTGCTGCGCCGCGATCCGATTGAGATTGCGCAAGCCCTCCAAGATGCTCCAGGCGAAACCCGGACCGAAACCGTAGGAGATGCTCCGGCCGTTGAACAGGTGATTGGCGTCGGTGGCCTCAAACCCGAACGTACCCGCAAGCGAGAAGCGTGGATAGAGATCGGCAGTGGCGACGCCCACCCGGGCGGTCTGGGCAGCCAATCGTCGCTCGGCCGCACGGATATCCGGCCGTCGACGCACGATTTCCGCGGGCACCCCCACCAGGGCCTCAGCAGGCGGCTCGGGAATGGGCTGGGCCACCGAGAGCTCGTCATACAACGCCGCCGGCGTCCGGCCGGTCAGCACGCTCAGCCGGTAGATGGCGGTGGTCAACGCCGTCTCGAGCAAGGGAAGCTGCGACTCCGTGGTCGCCAGATTGGTCTCGGCCTGGCGGATGTCCAGTTCCGGTTCGAGCTGCGCGTCGAAGCGGGCCCGCGTCAGCGCCAGGGCCTGCTGCTGAAGCTGGATGTTCTGCCGGGTGGCCTCGATCTGGCTTTGCAGCGAGCGGACGTCGATGTACGTGGCGGCCACTTCGGCCAGCAGACTGACCAGCACGGTCCGGTAATCCTCTACCGCGGCCGCCAGCTCGGCATCCGCCGCTTCGATGTTGCGGCGGATACCGCCAAATACATCTATTTCCCAGGACGCGTCGAAGCCCGCCGAGTGCAGGTTGATTTCGTCTGTGTCCGGCGCCCCCGAAGGGCTGGGAATCAGCCCCACCACGCCGCTGGCCAGCGGACCGGTCACCACCGAAGCACCGGGAGCAGCGGCGGCCAGCCCCGCGCCCAGGGCGCTGCCGGCCACGCCCCGCCCGACCGTGTTGGCAAAGGTTTCCGCCTTCCCGGGAGCCTGTGGAAAGGCGAGAGGCCCGTTAGCGCTGCCTTTGGACCGCTGGTAGGCGCCCTGCCCCCCCAGCGACGGCAGCAGTTCGCCCGCGGCCACGCCGCGCAGCGCCCGGGCCTCTCGAATACGCAACACGGCCAGCCGCAGGTCCAGGTTGCCCGCGGCCGCCTGCTCGATCAGTTCTGAAAGATTCTGATCGCCAAATACCCGCCACCATTCCTGCACCTGTGCCGCGGACGGGGCGGCGGGCTGGTGCCATTGATCGGGAAGCTGCGGATCCGGCGGCACATAATCAGGTCCGACGGCGCAACTCGAGGCCACCAGGAACAGGCCCGACAGGGCCATGCGCGGAACGTGAGACAGATTGACGCCATGGAACATAATTACTTTTTGACCCCTCCTACGAGCTTTTTGCGGCGCGGGGCTTGATGGTCATGTTCTTGCAGGGCGTTGACCGGCAGACCCAAGGCTCGAGCCGCGTCCTCGATCAGTCGCTGCTCGAGTCTGGTCAGGTAATCGGGGGGAAAAGTCCTCGAGCCCAGCCGGTCGAGGATCATCTCGGCGTGGTCGGCGTGAAAGACGACCGCCCCGATCAGCAGGTACGCCCACAGGTAGACTTCATGAGGGCTCCATTCCGGGCGTGCATGCAGAACCAGTTCCTTGATCGCGTCCAGGTGCGGATCACGCAGTTTTTCCCGCAGAAACGTCCGCAGCGGCCCCGCGTGCTGCGCCACCTGGTACAGCACGCGCGAGCACCAGCGTGGCCGATCCGGGGAGAAGACCATCCGCATCAGGCAGTGGACCAGCAGACCGACCGCCCGTGCCTGTCCTTCGACCGTATCCAGATGCGGCCGGCATTCTTCGATGACCTCGCGGAAAGAGGGCCCCACGTTCTCCTGACAGGCGAAGCGCAGGACCTCCTTCAACAGCCCTTCCTTGCCGCCGAAGTGATAATGGATGGTGCCCAGGTTCTCCCCAGCGCGGTCCGCAATCGCCCGGGTCGA
>BTUC01000386.1:0-6934 GCA_045863575.1 Phycisphaerae bacterium | reverse complement strand
GAACGTCTTCCCGGTCCGGTCAGAAGGACAAAGCCAGTTTCACAGCGACGAGGGAAATCTAAAGTGGGATTCTGTCCTCTGTTGCAGAAAACGGGCCGTCAGTCCGCGAGCTAGACGTCGGGCACTCCCATCCCATAAACTCCAAGGCATCCGTGCCCACGCCGATGGACTGGCGTCGGCATGGAGGGCTTCACTCGCAAGGGCAGGCTTGCGGCTCGGTCCGGCTGACGTCCATAATCTTCGGGCAGCACTGCTCGCGGCACGCCTGAGTCAAGAGAAACAACTGCCGCTCGCGATCGAAGGACTATTCGTGGCCATGTAGGTGTGGCTGGCCACTCGAGCCTTGACCAACTCTGTCGATGCCGCCGGCCGTCATTGCGCATTGCCTCCTTACCCGTGGTTCCGATCCACCGACCGGCAGATTTGAATCCAGCCTCGCCCCCAGTTTCTTTACATCGGAGCCGGTCTTCAGCAGCAGCGATTTGAGCGCCTCCAGCCGGCGCTTTTCGTGCTCGTTGAGTTGAAAACCCGTTTCGACCACGTTCATCGGCTACCTGCTGGCCGGTCCCTGGGGTGCGGCGGTGGCGACTGGGGGCATCTTTCTGCCCGCCTTCGTCTTTGTGGCCTTGCGTGCCCCCTTCATCCCTCGCCTGCGGCGGTCAGCCGCGTTCTCCGCGATGCTCGACGGTCTCAATGCCGGATCACTGGCCTTGATGGCCGTGATCACGTTGGCTCTGGCCAGAACGGCGCTGGCCGACTGGCGCAGCGTGCTGATTGCTGGGGCGAGCGCGGTTCTGCTGTTCTATCGGGTCAGCCCACCTGGCTGATGGTCGGTGGGGCGTTGGTTGGCATGGTCCTATGGCACCGTCCGTAAACACAGGGGAACGCCCAGCTCGCCTGCACGGCATCGGGGATTCACCCGAAAGATGCCGCCGTCGTGGGTTCCAGATTCAAATCGACGAATTCCGGTCTTGACACCTGACGAGGTGGTCTTACCATAGCAGCCAATTGAGACTGAGTCTCAATTGCTACGCGGCCATAAGAAGTGGGCGGTCAGAGTCCTCGCGAAAGTCTTCTGACCGCCCAAGCTGGCGACAACCGATCAAGGGCTGCCGCTTGCGAGGGATTATCTGCTCTCTGAAGCCTTCCCGCAAGCACATTCCTGTGTCGGTTGAATTCCAGGACGACTGACGGGTGCCCTCCTGGCCTGGGTTCTGGGCCGTATGGTCGCGGGCAGCCGGAGTTTTTGCGCCCGAACGGAGCCTCTGAATGCCGTTCGGACTTGCTGATGAGGCCGGTCACGATCTGAACCGTCTGCGCGCGGCGGCGGCTCTGAGGTTATGGCCGGGGTTTCCAGTGGGCATCATTTTCTGGAGGTCCATCGATGGATGCAGGCAGTTTCCCCTGCCAATCCCCAGAACAACCACAGGCGTTGATAGCCGGTTTCGTGGTTGCACTACTGGTCGGCCTGACGACGGCGGCCCAGGCCGCCTTCGTAGCCCCTGCGCTGTGGAGTAGGGAGCAGGCCAACACCACCTACCAGGAGTGGAACGTCTTCTCCAGCCCCGCCGGTCCCAATATGCCCGACATAGGCTGGTTGAATCCAAACGGCACGCCCGATCTGTTCGACACTTCGGGCGGCAGCTTCGTCACCGGAAGCGGGAACATCTATTCGCCCACCAGCGTGCTGGACCTCCGGGTGGTCGTGCCTGACTACGCGCGGACGGGTGACGTGACCACGGTCATCCTCCAGACTCGCACCAACGGATCAGAGATCGACTTTGACACCGTCCGTATCGGCGGAACAGGTTTTGAAGACCGGGGCGAGCTGCTCCGACAGCCGCTCGGGGGTTTCGGGGGCTTTGCAGTCGAGACCTGGCTGAAGTTCGAGCTTCCCTATAGCGCCTCCTCGTTCACGGTCGAATTCAAGGCGTCTGGCACCTCCATGAGCCTGGACCGGGTTGCGGTGGACACGATTACGGCTTCGTCTTTCGTGCCTGAGCCCAATCCGGTCCCGGAACCGCTGACAGGAGTACTGCTGGCCTCGGGTCTTCTTCGCCTCGCTTCGCGCCGCAGAGCCCCGCACATTGCGTCGATCGTCCGAGCCTGAAGTCCAGTGCCTGGAGAATCGCACATGCACCTACGCCATTGGATACCTCCAGCATGGATTGGGGCGGTGCTGCTGTCCGGCATCGTCCAGGCCAGCCAATTCTCATTCCTCACGCCCAGCGATGATCGCTGGCAGTACCCCTTCAACTTCACACCTGGCACGAGGGCTGTCGCCTCCTGCTTCGGGTCCCCCGGGACGCCCGACTTTAATGACCGCGACGGAATCATAATCGTCGCGTGGAACACCTCGGGCTCACTGCCCCCCTCGCAAGGCGCGGATGCCTACGGTGTGAAGTCCGTGACCGTCAGGCTCACCAGTCAGAAAGGGTCCGCCTGGCCCACCGACCTGACCGTGGACGAATGGTTCACCTACGACGCGAACGGCGATGATGTTCTCAATGCCGACGGTATCCCCAGGGGCCAGGTGGGCGATACGGATGGGGAAAGCGATGACGAAGACCTCGGTCGTACCATTGAGCTGTTTGGGGCCGGCTTTGGGTCATTCTATTCACCGCAGACCTGGACCGAAAACAGCCTGTTCATCGGCTCGGCGAGCGATGCGAACGTGCCCAGAGACCCCTTCCCGTTCGTCTTCCAGGAAGGCACGTGGGAGAGACTGCACGTCGAGGACAACGTCAAGGGCCTGCACAATGACCAACTCGCACAGCCGGTGATCAAGTTCACACCCGTTCCCTGGGCAATTGGGAAACCGGTCGGCTACGTCCCTGGGAATCAGCCGGTCCCCTTCGAGGTCATCTTCGAGGTGGACCTCGACCTGTCCGCGGGTCACGTTCGGCACTATTTCCAAGAGCAGCTTGATCAGGGCAGGCTGTTTGTCGTCGTCACCTCGCTCAAGGAAGCAGCGATCCAGGGGGCACAATCGGGTTTTCCTACATTCTTCACCAAGGAGGGAGCGGCCTTCGATCTGGCGGCCGAGGCCCCGCGACTGGATCTGCACGCCTGCCTGGCCGTAGCGCCGGACTTCGACCGCGACTGCGATGTGGACGCTTTCGATGTTCAACACTTTGAGGCTTGCCGGACTGGACCTGCCGTCGGGCCACCCGGTTCTGAATGCCTCAATTCGGACTTTGATCACGATTGGGACGTGGACCAGGAAGATTTTGCGATCCTTCAGCGCTGCTTCAGCGGGCCTGATGCCGAGCCCGATCCGGGCTGCGCATCTTGATCGCCGGCTCTCCACGGGAGGAAACACATGTGCCCAGCGAGACTGAGGACACGAGGCTTCACGCTCATAGAAATACTGGTGGTGGTAGCGGTGATTGCGCTACTGCTCGCCATCCTGCTGCCCTCTCTGAGCAATGCCCGCCAGCAGGCCCGGCGGTTGGTCTGCCGGAACAACCTGCGCTCGATCTGGACGGGGATCATCAGCTACACCATCGTGAATCGCGATCGCCTGCCGTTCATGGAGGATGTGAACCTCACCAACCCCGATGCCGACCCGTTCGACCCGGCCTATCGGACCACCGTGGGCCGGGTGCTGTTCAGATGCGTCAATCCCGAAAGCTGGCGATGCCCTTCCGCAGTGGCGGGGTTCCCGAGAAACAAGCCTGGAAACTGGAAGATGACCTACACCTTCAGCGCGGCTGGCAAGATCGGGTCGGGCGTCCCCTACAACCGCGACCCGCAGGCCAATACCCAGGGCGTTCTCGATCCTGCGGTCAGCAATTACGTCCATTTCGACGGCCGGCCGCTGCGGCTACTGGACGGACGGCGGTACGTCCAAGGCCCGGCTCTCAATCACAACAAAAAAGGCTGGTGGAACATCCGCCGGGCCATCATCGCCGAAGCGCTGGCGGGTCAACCGGCATCCGGTAAGCCCCAATACCCCCATTACGGGCAGGCACAGGTGCGCACTGATCTGGGCAACGCGCGCCAGCAGTTCGAGACGAACACCTTCACGGCGGCCGTGGCAACCAAACCCGTGTACCACGAACTCCACGCGGACAAGGACCAGGCCGACGTCTTGCTTACTCGCTATTGGGTGCCCCATTGGCCGGGGTACTGAAGACGGGAGTCTCCACGCATACTCTGCATCCAGCAGAAGGAGGAAACCGATGAATCACACGGTTATCACCCGGGCAGCAGGCCCAGCTCTGATCTCCGCAATCGTGTTGGCGGGGACAGGCTGCACGAGTACATCCCAGGAGCGTGCCAGAGAAGGCATCCTGGTCATGGCCCATGGCGGCGACGCCCACTGGGACCGGGATGTCCAGGAGGTGGTCGCGCCGTTGCGCGAGAAGTACCCAGTAGAGATCGCCTTCGGCATGGCTCAGACCTCGACGATTCGTCAGGCCGTGCAATGCCTGGAGCAACAAGGCGTACGGCGCGTGGCGGTGGTGCGCATGTTCATCTCGGGCGAGAGCTTCCTGCCAGAGACGGAGTACATCCTGGGCCTGCGGCCTGAGCTTGCCCACTGCCATTCCCACGGCCACCACGGCGGCGGCGCGGGCGGCCATAAGATGGAGCCGCCGGAGCCGATCGGGGCCCAGGCCAGGATCGTCTTGAGCCGAGAGGGCGTCAGCGAGTCGCCGCTGATCGAAGATATTCTCGTCGAGCGGGTTCGTCATTTGAGCCGCGACCCGGCTGGCGAAAGCGTCCTCATTCTGGCCCACGGACCGGGCGATGACGGCGAGAATCAACGGTGGCTGGCCCGGATGAACCAGCGGGCCGCCAAGGTGCGCGTGTTGGGTTTCCGGGAAGTCCGCTGCGAAACCCTGAGAGAGGATTGGCCGGACAAGAGGCTGGATGCCGAACATCGCATTCAGGAGTTTGTCCAGCAAGGGAATCACAATGGCGGCCGGGTCATCGTGATCCCATTCCGTGTGGCCGGCTTTGGGCCGTACCGGGAGGTGCTCAAGGGCCTGGATTACATCGCTGACGGCCGAGGGTTCTGTCCGCATCCGAACATGACCCGCTGGATTGAGCAGACTGCGCGGCGGTGCCTGAAGTCCGACTTGCCTGTGGTCCGAGAGGCTGGGGACTCAAATCAAACCGGGACGAGATTGAGTTGGCAGAACTCAGCCGCCCTGATGAGCGGTCCGCCGGGAGATGAATAGCTGGAGAGGGGGTCGCGAGCGGGTGTCCTCGGAAATGGGCCCGGGGACACTCGCGTTCCCACCGGCCATGAATCAGCGTCCACGCCGCGGGTGCAGGTCGACGCCGGCGTGCCAGGGACGGCGTGCGGCCTGCGAGGGACAAGCAGCGTCGTGCGACAGGCAGCGGCGCCGGGATCGTGGGGGGAGCGCGACCCCGGCGCCGCATCAGCTCTGGCGACACGCCGTGTAGCGCCTATGCTGCTGTGCTCATCTTCTGCACAACCTCTTCTCCCGGACAGGGTGCACCGTCGATCAATGGCACCCTGGGCTGCAGCCGTGCCCGCCGCCGCCAGCATGACTGGCATGCCCTCCTATGCTGGCCGGGTGGCCTGTATGAACATCCTCATCCCAGTGGCCGGGGTGGCGACTCGGCCTGGGCGTTGCCGAGCTTTGCGGCCGTGCCGGGACTGGCGACTTGGGGGGCGCTGCGGTGTTGTTCAGTCCTCGTACGTACCTGGACGGATCTGCGTTGAAGGCTCTTGCGCAAGCCTCACTCGACAGGAAATACACCTTGCCCCGGTATACGGTGGACTGAACTTCGCCACGCCTGTACTGGGCCTTGTCAGCCGGACAGACCGGGGCAGTTACGATGTCGTCCTTGGCCGTCAGGCCATAAGCGACTACTCCCACCTCGGGCAGCAGGGCCTGCGCGTACTTCTTGGGATCGGCCTTGTACTTCGCGATGCAAGCCTCGGAGCAGAAGTACACAGTCCGATCTTTCTCCTCCAGGCTTTGAGCCAGGTCAATCGGGTTACCCGTCACCGGGCAGTGAACCTGCGTGGTGTAGCTTTCCTTGAGCTTGGCCAGGTACTTGGCGGGTTCTTTCTTGAACTTCTTGTCGCAACCTTCGCAGCAGAAATACACCTTGTGGCCCTCGTGCTCCACGCTGACCTCCGGGTCGACAGCACCGCCCATGACCGGACACGTGGCCTGGATGCGCTGTGGATACACCTGCTTGTAGAGGGCGGGGAGGTACTTGGCCGGGGCCTTTTTGAACTTTTCGATGCAATCATCGCAGCAGAAGAACACCTTCCGCCCCTCGAAGGTCGTGAAGCTGTCGGCTTTGACGGGTTCACCGGTGACGGGACAGGTGGTCTGCTTCAGAGGGGCGGAGCCCATGGATGGGGCTTGGGCAGGGGCACCTTTTGGCTTGTCGGCCTGGCCATGGGCCTGATGATCATGCTGACTGGAGGCCCTTTGAGCGGTTGGTGAGCCATGATCGTGTTGGCTGTGATCATGGCTGTGTTGGGCCACGGCCATCAAAGGGAAGCCAGCATACAAGGACGCAAGTGCCCAGACGGACGTTCGCATAAGGGTATCCTTTCTGTTCTCTGATTTCATCCACGTGGCAGGCACGTTCGCCTCGCCATCCAATTAGATGCCGCTGCCCCGGCGTTTCTTCGCAAACCGGCTCAAAAAAACGACCGCCCCACGCGGAGTCAAGTTCCGGCCTCGTTTTGCGCGGCGAGGCATGCTCTTGACCGTGCCTTCAGGCAGGGGCGGTCGGACGCGGCAGTTTCAGACCTCAACCGGCGAGAGGGTGGCCGGCCTTTCCTCTCGCTGTTCCGTGGCCAATTCCGCTGGTTCGCGTGAGTGCCGACGGGCGTAGATTGAGGCACCCACTCCGGCCAGCAGCGCGGCGCTGATGATCGCCAGGGACACGGGCGTGGGAACCGGGTAACCCTGCGACAGCGGCAGGTGCGCGCCCA
>BTUC01000385.1:0-6943 GCA_045863575.1 Phycisphaerae bacterium | reverse complement strand
GCTGTGTCAGCAGTGTCGGACGACGCGGGTGCTTCCTCCTGCGCCGGCACTGTTCACAGAGCAGTGGCACACACCCTACTGAGGCAGGCACTCAGCCGATCTTCCCGCCCGATTAGGATAGTCCACCGGAGGCGATTGGAAAAGGCGAATTAGTCCGCAGCCGCCGCAGCCCAAACGGCCGAGACTTCGACCGAGAAGCCGGACAGCAGGGCCGACTCGGTTTTCTGGCCCGGGCCGCCATCCGCATGCGTCGTATAGTGGTCGCCCTGCAGCTTCAGGATTGTGATTTTCCGCTCGGCGGGGTCGACGATCCAGTACTCGGGAATTCCGGCGGCCGCGTACTCAGCTCTCTTGGTGACCAGGTCATGCTCGCGGTTGTCCTCACTGACCACTTCCATGACCAGGTCCGCGCCGTCCCAGAAGTTGTCGCCCATACGGTTCGCATGCTCAGACAACATGAAGACCACGTCTGGCTCGCGATAATTACCGTTCGGCAGGCGCACGCGTAGCGGGGCGAACAAGACTCTGCCCAGCTTGCGGGTCGATGCGAAGGCCAGCAGCAGGTTGCTCAAATACTGAACGATCAACTGATGCGTCATCGTGGGCATGGGCAGAATCTCAATGCGGCCTGCTGAGAGCTCGACGAGACGGTTGGTGGAATGGCTCAGCGCCAGATAGTCTCCCTCACCCCAGTGCCCCTGGTCGGGAAACAAGGTGGCAACCTCCCAGGCAGGTCGCCGATCCTGCAGTGTCTCGTGAGTGATGACGGACATGATCATCTGGCCTCAACTTGCCGCCGGCTCTCAGCCCCTTAATTGCCCATATCCGCTCACCACCCACTTGTACGTGGTCAGATCGGCGGCGCCCATCGGGCCGCGGGCGTGGAGCTTGTCCGTGCTGATGCCGATCTCTGCTCCCAGGCCGTATTCACCGCCGTCGCTGAAGCGGGTGGAGATGTTGACCATCACGTTGGCCGAGTCCACCCCGGCCACGAATGCGTCGGCGGCCCGCACGTCATGGGTCAGGATCGCGTCGGTGTGGTGCGAGCTGTACGTGTTGATGTGCTCGATGGCCTGCTCCAGGGAGTCGACCACCTTGCAGGACATCACCAGCTCGAGGTACTCGGTCCGGTAATCCTCCTCGGTGGCCGGCTTGGCTTCTGGCAGCAGCTTTCGCGTGCGCTCGCAGCCCCGGATTTCGACGCCGGCCGCGATCAGTTTCCGCCCCACCGCCGGCAGCAGGCGCCCGGCCGCCCGGGCATGCACCAACAGTGACTCGGCCGCGTTGCAGACGCCCGGCCGCTGGCACTTCGCGTTCACCACCACCGGCTCGGCCAGCTCCAGCAGGCAGTCCTCATGCAGGTACACGTGGCAGTTGCCCGTGTAGTGCTTGATGACCGGGATGCGCGACTGCTCCACGACCGCTCGGATGAGCGACTCACCGCCGCGCGGAATCACCAGGTCAATGTCCTCCTCGCGTTTCAGCAGGAGCGGCACGAGCTCGCGCTCGGTGGTGTTGACGATCTGCACGCCTTCCGGTGGCAGACCAGCCTTCTTGAGCGCGCCGCTGATCACCTGGCCGATCGCCATGTTGGAGTGAAACGATTCCTTCCCGCCGCGCAGGATGCAGGCGTTGCCGCTCTTGAGGCAAAGGCTGGCCGCATCGGAGGTCACGTTGGGACGGGCCTCGTAGATGATGGCCACCGAACCGATAGGCACCCGCCGCTTCTCAACGCGCAGGCCGTTCGGCCGGACCCGGGCTTCGATGGTTTCGCCCACGGGATCCGGCTGGTCAGCCACCTCGGCTACAGCCTTGGCCATCTTCTGGACGCGCGCCGGGTCCAGCCGCAGCCGATCAACCATGGCGGAAGTCAGCCCGTTCGTTTCTCCGGCGGCTACGTCCCTGGCATTCTCCGCGATCAGCAGGCTGGTTCGCGCGACCAGCTCATCGGCCATGGCGCGGATGGCCTCGTTTCGTTGACGGCCGGACGTCACCGCCAGCAGCCGTCCCGTCCGCCGGGCCGCGCGGCCCAGCGAAACCGCATACTGTTCAAGCTCTTCTCTGGTCATGAAGCCATTATATCCGATCGGGGCACGACAGGGATTTCCGCTGCCCGGGCTCGGCCATTCGCCACCAGGGTTCCTGTCGGTGGACACTTGGCCGACTCAGGGCAACGGTTCGAGGGGGGCCAGGAGGCCGGGTGTGGTTGTCTTCTGCTTTACGCGGAACTTCACTATCCGCGGCAGCCCCTCGAGACGGACGTCCTCGAAGCCCTGCGGGAATATGAACCGGATCTCGCGCTGGGTCCAGCCCTCGGTGGGGGCAGGGGCGCTGGCCGTCGGCCGATTGGGCTGGACCGCCCCCGGAATGTCGCTTTTCTCCAGCGGTAATACGGCCCAGACGTCTGCGTTGATCAACGCCTGAGTCTTGCCGATGGGAACGCGGACGTCGATGTCCTGGACGAGATCCGCGTCGGTCTGGTACTCGATTTCGAAGTCGCAGTTGGTGGTTCCCGGCGGCGGGAGCACCTGGAGGGGAATGAGGGTCAGATGCTGCTGCTCGTACAGTTTGGCCAGACGCACCGTGACCCGCACCTGTTCGGGTTTGAAGGTAGCGTCTATGCCTTGCCATTTTGTACCCAGCGATACGTTGAAAGTGGGCGAAGACTCGTCCGCACGCGTCCGAATGGCTTCCTCAATGGAAACAACGTGCCGCGGCTCCCGGGTACCGAGCTTCTGCAGCTCGCTTTCCAGCACGCGGGCGACGACTGACCGCGGCCGGATCTCCGGCTTGCTGACCAGGTCGTCGGTGAACACGCCGGGATCGGTATCCACGTCGAGGGTTACTCCCACATAGCGATCCAGTGTAAAGGTGATGGCCTGGACCGGCAGGTCCGCCACCTGCAAGCCTCGATCTCGAATAGCGGGTAACCGGCTGATCTCGTCGCGCACGTCTCGGGTGTGGGGCGTTTGCGTTTCCAGGTCTTCTCTGATCGTCAGCGTCAATGTGAGGGGGGATCCCCCGGCGCCGCGGTCCTGCTCCAGGCGGCGGATGGCTGATTTGGGCCCGCGCAGTTTCAGGGGCAGGCTGATGGAATCCTGCACGTCGCCCCGGGGTCCCTTGATGCGAACGACGATGTTCTGGGGCGCGGAGACTTTCACCAGGATGGTGCCGTCCCAGGATTCAAAGCCGGCCTGATCGGCGTACGTCCAGATGAGAGCGGTGAGGGCGAAAGTTTCGAGGAGCAGGCGAATCTGGAGTCTCATACCGGAGCCGCCTCCGCCGGCCGTTTGGCTCGGCCCAACTCACCGGTCACCGGTGATTTGCCGGCCACGCGGTCTACACTGACTTGCTCCTGCTCAAGCTTGGACTCAGGCTTCGAGGCCGCGAGGTCGACCTCGTCACTGGCGCGCGGCGCCGGGGGCTCTGGCTCGCCGACGCGAGGGCTGGCCAGGAGCCGGCGCAGCATCCCATAAAGCCGGTCCGCAGGGATATGTCGCTCGAGGTGACCCCTCTGGGCAATCGAAATGGAGCCGGTTTCCTCACTGACCACCACCACCAACGCATCCGAGTCGAAGCTCAGACCGATGGCGGCCCGGTGGCGGCTGCCCAGGGTGCGGTCCATGCCTTCAATGTCACCCAACGGGAAGGGGCACCCCGCGGCCGCGATCCGCCCACGCTGGATGATCACGCCGAGATCATGGAGGGCCGAACCGGGCCAGAAGATGGTGTTGAGCAGCTCCGGGGTCAGGGCCGCGTCCAGCTTGACGCCCTGTTCGGCCAGGGCAGATAGGCCGATATCGCGTTCAACGGCGATGAGCGCGCCGATCTTATTCTTGGAGAGCTGGGCACAGGCTGCCGCGATGGCTTTCGATGTTTCGTCGAGCTCGCTCTGGCGGCTTCGGCGGAAGCGGGTCTCACCGATGCGCATGAGGCCGCGGCGCAGCTCCGGTTGAAAGACGATCAAGGTGGTCAGCAGGGCGGTCCAGACGAACGGCTGATAAAGGACGGCGATCCGCTCGAGCCCGAATTGGTCCGCCAGGACGCGAACCACCAGAAAGCCC
This sequence comes from Phycisphaerae bacterium, assembly GCA_045863575.1. Lineage (GTDB taxonomy): Bacteria > Planctomycetota > Phycisphaerae > UBA1845 > PWPN01 > JAAXZI01. The sequence continues at coordinate 2,879 of BTUC01000385.1, read as the reverse complement.
ACCACCAACAGGATTACCAGGCCCTGCAACAGGTGGGCGCCGCGTGTACCATGCAGAAACCTCAGCACGACGTAGATGACTACGCCGATAAGCAGCATCTCGATGGGGATGGTCCACGGCCGATAGGCTTCGGAGAAGAACAGGTTGCTGAGGTAATCCAGAATCCCCATGTGTGCTCGATCGCGGTAAGATGCCCATCGCCGGCACTGAAGTGCCTTCTTTACATCAGTATACGGAATAAGACCGGACCGGCCAACAGCACGTTTGTTTAAAACCGCCGTTTTTCGGTGTTTGCGGCCCCTGGGGCTGATCGGTAAAATCGCCCCGGCAGCGCCGAAGCCCCAGCGCTTCCCGGCGGGCTCCGCTTGCCGACGCACCAGTCCGGAGACCGAGAATCACCGCATGAACTTCCTCGAAATCAGTCAACCATCCTTGTCCAGCAGGCGCATGCGTGTCGCGCTGCTGCTTGGTCTTGCGGCCTTCAGCAGCCCCGCGCCCGGTGCGGATCCGCGACCGGATCTCACCGTCATGGTGCCCATGTCCGACGGCACGAAGCTGGCGACCGACGTTTACCTCCCGCTGCGCGGAGGCCCGAGGTGGCCCGTGCGGCTCATACGCACCCCGTACGGCCGGACTCGCTACAACCGCGAGTACGGCGCCCAGGCCCAGCAAGGCTACGTCATGGTGTTGCAGGACATGCGCGGGCGCTTTGACTCGGAAGGCAAGGACCTGGCCTTCCTTGACTGCGGGTGGGGCAAGCACCAGGACGGTGCGGACACGCTCCGCTGGATCCGCCAGCAGCCGTGGAGCAACGGACGTATCGGCACCGAAGGCGCCTCAGCCATGGGCATCACACAGTGCATGCTGGCCGGTGCGAATCCGCCGGGCCTGCTCGCGCAGTACATTCTCGTGGCCGCCCCCAGTCTTTATCATCACGCGGCTTACGCTGGAGGCGGCTTGCGGGCCTCTCTGGTGGTTGGCTGGCTGACGGACGGTGGCTTTGACCCGGATAATGTCTGGCTGACCGTGCTTCACCCCTTCTACGACCAGCACTGGAAAGACCTCGATTCAATCGCCCACCCGCCGGCCACCGACATCCCGGCCGTGCACTTCGGCGGATGGTACGATGTCTTCCAGCAGGGCACGATCGACGGTTTCGTGAGCCGCCAGTATGGCGATGGGCGTTCGACGGCCGGTAACCAGAAGCTCATCATTGGTCCCTGGGCCCACGGCGGTCCCAACGGGCGGCCGGTGGGTGAGTTCAACTTCCCACCTAACTCGCAGCAGCTCCCTCATGGCTGCGGGAGCACCGAGTGGTTCGACTACTACCTTAAAGGGGTCGATACTGGCATCGAAAAAGTGCCGGCCGTCCAGTATTACACCATGGGGGCCATCGGCGAGAAGAACGCCCCCGGAAACCAGTGGAAGACGGCCGACAACTGGCCGGTGCCGGCCGTGCCTACATCGTTCTACCTGCACGCGGATGGCTCGCTGAGGGCATCCCCGCCGCAAAGCCTTACCGCCCGCAAGACCTTCAATTACGATCCGCTAAACCCCGTTCCAACGAAGGGCGGCTGTCTCCTGGTCCTGCCCTCCGGTCCCTACGACCAGCGCGAGCTGGAGTCGCGGCCGGATGTGCTGGTCTTCACCAGCGATCCGTTGCCCGAACCTGTCGAGGTGACCGGTCGTCTGGTCGCCAAGCTGACCATTATCTCCGATCGGGTGGACACTGACTTTACCGTCAAGCTCACGGACGTTTATCCGGATGGCCGAAGCATGCTCATCGCGGATGGTCTCGGCCGTTGCCGTCACCGCCAGGGGCCCGACCGTCTTGCACTCCTCAAGCCCGGCGAGCCCACCGAGATCGGTGTCGATCTCTGGTCCACCAGCATGATCTTCAACAAGGGCCATCGCATCCGGGTGGCCATCAGCAGCAGCAATTACCCTCGGTTCGACGTGAACCTCAATACCGGTTTCCCCGGCTGGCCGATGGCGCCCGTCCTGCCCGCGCACAACGAGGTGCTTTGCAGTCGCGACCATCCATCCCAAGTCATTCTCCCCCTCATTCAACCCGTCCAGCGGCTCACGATGCGTGAGCGATGAGTGCTGAGTACTTAGTGCTGAGTGCTGAGTGCTGAGTGAGCAACTCGCCCCTTTTACAGAGCGGGGGAAGTTGCCGGGCGAGGAGCGTCAGCGTGATCGCTGCGCGCCCTCCTCGTCTGGGCGGCCCCCCTCTGTTCCGGTCTCCGTCAGGTCCCTCGCGTGACGCCTCTAATTCTTTCCTAACCTGCTGTGCCGCCTAAGCCTTCGGTTGACTTCTCCTCCGGTGAAGGCTAGGAAACTGAGGGCCACGACAATTTTTCCGCATTGGGCCGGAGCACGAGGCATTGCGAAGTTTTCAACGTTAAGCCTTGTGTCTCCCCAGGAGAGCGACCATGTGGCCAAAACGCCCCCACAATCAGCCGTCCCCAGAGCAGGTGCCGCCGGACTCGGCGGGTGAGCCCTACCCACCGGAAACGAGTTTTGGGGATCAGGCCAGAGAGTATGAGCACTCCGGCCGCGGCCACGGTGAGGGCCCGGATGGGCATGATCCGGCCGCCTTTGGCCCCAGTGCTGGTTCCGACGTCGACAACCTGACCCGTGTGCCCCGACCAGAGTCTCCTCAACCCCAGAAGGGAGGAACCCGCCATGAGCCCTCCGCGTGAAAACCCGAGAGAACAGCAGCACGGTCAGCCCTCCTTCGGAGCACATCGTGAGCGGGAACGCCAGGATCAGCCGGAGGGTGTTCAGGGTGCGGGCGCCGCTCCTGGTCAGGGCTATGGAGAGGCGGGATACGGGCATCAGACCTCGCCCGGCTATGGTGTGGGCAACTACGGTTC
>BTUC01000384.1:0-7006 GCA_045863575.1 Phycisphaerae bacterium | reverse complement strand
TGTTGCGGTTGATGATGCGGCGGTAGAGGTCGTTGAGGTCGCTGGTGGCGAAGTTACCGCTCTCCAGCAGGACCAGCGGGCGCAGGTCCGGCGGGATGACCGGGATCACCTCCATGACCATCCACTCGGGCTCATTGCCGCTCTTGCGCAGGCTCTCCACGATCTTCAGGCGCTTGGAGAGATCCTTGATCTTCTGTTTGCTGGAAGTCTTCTCCAGGTCCTCGCGGAGGGTGACCGCCAGACTGTTGAGATCCAGCCCGCCCAGCAGGGTCTTGACCGCCTCGGCGCCGGTCTGGGCCACGAAGCCGCCCTCGCCGTACTTCTCGCGGGCGGCGCGATGCTCCTCCTCGTTGAGCAACTGCTTCTTCTTGAGCGGAGAGCCGAGCGGATCAACGATGATGTAGTCCTGGAAGTAGATGACCTTCTCGAGATCCGAGGTCTTCATGTCCAGCAGCGCGCCCAGCCGCGAGGGCATGGCCTTGAAAAACCAGATATGCACCACCGGCGCGGCCAGGTTGATGTGGCCCATGCGCTTGCGGCGCACGCGCGAGTGGGTCACTTTCACGCCGCAGCGGTCGCAGATGATGCCCTTGTGCTTGGTGCCCTTGTACTTGCCGCAGGCGCATTCCCAGTCGCGCTCCGGTCCGAAGATGCGCTCGCAGAACAGGCCGTCCTTCTCCGGCCGGTAGGTGCGGTAGTTGATCGTTTCGGGTTTCTTCACCTCCCCGAAGGACCAGCTCCGGATATCGTTGGGCGAGGCCAGCGCGATCTTCACGCTGCCGTAGTCATTGATCCGATCGTAAATATTGTCGGCCATCTGTATCGGTCCTTCCTCAAAAAGGATCGTCGTCTGCTTTGTTCCGGTGGCGCTCAACCAGGTAAAACAGGTACCAGCAATACGTTCAACTGCTCTTTCTCCTGCAGATCCAGTTCCGCCTCCGCGAGCCTGCCGTAGTACTCATAGGAGCGGGCATCTTCCCGACTGGGTTCGACCACCACGTAGTAGCAGTCGTCCTCCTGTTGAATAGCATCTGGAACCACATCCAGATGGAAATTGTGGGGCTGATGCGGCTCCAGATACTTGCGGACCAGGTCCGCGATCTGCACACGCTTGGTGCCCTCAACCGGCGTCATTCCGGTACCCCCATTTCCTTTAGAACCTTGGAAGCGCGAAGCGCATCCCGGCCGACCAGCCCTCCCGGCGATATCACTGAACGGTAATCGGCATCGAGACGAGCGGTGTAAAGACGCCGAACAGCCGCCTTCAGGTCCCGCAACCGATGGTCCGCGAAGTGTTGCTTGAGGTGCTTCTGCATCAAGAATGGCACTTTTCCATGACCGGGCGTCTCCCGACCTTGCGGATAGACCACGTGCCCCTGCAACGCGTATGTCACCGCGGAAAACGCGGCGTAATACGAGCGGCTCACAACAGAGCGAGCCGACTCCTCGGGCGACGATCGCCCCCCGCCGCTGTTCAGCGATTGGGCGGCATTCAGATTCGCACGCGCGATTTTATCCCAACCTGCCATGTAAGACCTCTGCACTCCCCACCGGCTCCTGCACACCACCCATGGCTGAGCCAACCATTGACTTCGGAGCCGACCGAGAAATCAGTGCGCTGTCCTGGTTGCGCTCGGCCGATGGAATGACATCCATGGCGCGCAGATCGAGCTGCATCGCCACGACACCCCGAGCCCGTCGGAAGCCCAGCTCGGCGCAGAAATCCTCCTCAGTGCCGTGGGCGGTGACGTCAATCCGCTCGACACCACCTTCGCGGAGGGACTCCAGCACCCGCAAAGCCATTTCGCGGGCGATGCCACGCTCGTCGTGTTCGACGCGGCCGTCCGTACGGGTGACCGCGGCCGGGCCCTGGCAGGCCGGATCGAGCTTGCACTCGGCCAGGTAACCACGCACGCCGTCGGCGACACCGCGGGCGATGCCGATGAGCCGCCCGTCCTCATGGGCGGTCACCACGCACTGGGACAGCCTGACCATTTGCCGGAGCTTCTCGGCCGAGTCGATCAATCCGTGGTTCTGCCGCCGGTAAAACGCCAGCAGCTCCTCCACGTCCACGTTCTCGGGCGAGACCACCTGGTAATCCACCTGGCCCATCTGGATTCTCCTTCCACGCATCAACGGTCAGATCATCCGCGTCTTTTCGAGCTGGATGTTCATGCCCAGCCCCTTGATTTCATTGCACAGCACGTCGAAGGACACGGGCGTACCGGCCTCCAGCGTGTTGGTGCCCTTGACCATGGACTCGTAGATCTTGGTGCGGCCCTCGACGTCGTCGCTCTTCACCGTCAGCAACTCCTGAAGAATGTAGGCAGCACCATAAGCCTCCAGTCCCCAGACCTCCATCTCGCCGAAGCGCTGGCCGCCGGTGCGGGCCTTGCCACCCAGCGGCTGCTGGGTGATCAGGGAGTACGGCCCGGTCGAGCGGGCGTGGATTTTGTCATCCACCAGGTGGTGCAGCTTCATCATGTAGATGTAGCCCACGGTGACCGGCTGATCGAGCGGTTCGCCGGTGCGACCGTCGATGAGCCGCAGCTTGCCGCCACGAGGCATCTCGACGAGCAGCTCGCCCGAGTCGCCGGCCTGCTGGATGGAAGCGGAGTCGCCCTTCCGCTGCCGGACGCGCTCGTTGGCCTGCTGGACAGCCTCGTGGATCGCCTCCTCGGGCGCCCCGTCGAAGACCGGCGTGACCGCCTGGAAGCCCAGGACGGCCGCGGCCCAGCCCAGGTGCGTCTCCAGGATCTGGCCCACGTTCATACGGCTGGGCACGCCCAGCGGGTTGAGCATGATGTCGACCGGCGTGCCGTCCTGGAGGTGCGGCATGTCTTCCTCGGGCAGAATGCGGGCGATCACACCCTTGTTGCCGTGACGGCCGGCCATCTTGTCGCCGACCGAAAGCTGCCGCTTGGTGGCCACGTATACCTTGACCATCTCGAGCACACCCGAAGGCAGCTCGTCGCCGCGCTTCATCTGGCCGAGCTTGCGGTCGCGCTCCTCCAGGATCTCCTGCACGCGCGGCCAGAAACGATCCACGACCTTCTGAGCGGCCGGGCGGGCCGAAGCGGGCTTGACCCACTCGAGCTGGCCCGTGGCCACCTGTCCGGTGAAGCCCTCGATCTGCTCGAGAATGACCTCCGTCGACTCCGACTTGCCCACCTTCTGCTTGGTGGCCGGGTCGACCATGATCTGGCCGGTGGTCGTCTCGATCTCGTCGCACATCTTCCGGAAGATGTCCGCGACCTTGTCATCCTGAGACTTCTTGTAATCCTTCATCTGCCGGGCGAGCTGTTTCTTCTGCTCGTCGGTCAGATGCATACGGCGGCTGAACCACTTGGTGTCGATGACCACGCCTTCCTCGCCGGCCGGCAGTTCCAGCGAGTCGTTCTTCACGTCCTCCCCGGCGCGGCCGAAGATCGCGTGGAGCAGCTTCTCCTCGGGAGACAGCTCGGTCTTGCTCTTGGGGCTGACCTTGCCGACCAGAATGTCGCCGGGGCCCACGCGGGTGCCGATGCGGACGATGCCGTTCTCGTCGAGGTTGGCCAGGGCCCGCTCCGAGACGTTGGGAATATCCCGCGTGAACTCTTCACGGCCGAGCTTGGTCTCGCGGATCTCGATGTCGTACTCGTCGATGTGGATGCTCGTGAAGGTGTCTTCCTTGAGCAGCCGCTCGCTGATGATGATGGCGTCCTCGAAGTTGTAGCCGTCGTAGGTCATGAACGCGACCAGGATGTTGCGGCCCAGGGCCAGCTCGCCGTTCCGGCAGGCCGGTCCGTCCGCTAGGATCTGGTCCTTCTTGACCTTCTGGTGAAGCTTGACGATCGGCTTCTGGTTGAGGCAGGTGCGCTCGTTGAGTCCCTGGAACTTGCGCAGCGGGTACTCGTCGGTACCGTCGATCTCCACCCGGGCGGCGTCCACGGCCGTCACCGTCCCGCCGCGGCGGGCGCGAATGACCATGCCGCTGTTCTCCGGCACCTGCTTCTCCATACCAGTTGCGACCACCGGCGGCTCAGTGACCAGCAGGGGCACGGCCTGGCGCTGCATGTTTGAACCCATCAGGGCCCGGTTGGCGTCGTCATGCTCCAGGAACGGAATGAGCGCCGCGGACACGCCCACCGTCTGCTTGGGGGAGATGTCCACGTAGCTGATGTCTTTGGAATCGGCGCTGGCCAGGTCTCCGTTCACCCGGGCGAGCACGGCGCCGTCCATCAGCTTGTGGGACTCGGGGTTGACCACCTCCGGCGGGGCCAGGATGGCGCGCATCTCCTCGTCGGCCCTCAGGTAGGCAACCTCGCCGTTCACCTTGTGCCGCACCACCTTGCGGTACGGCGTCACCAGGAAGCCGTAGTCATCGACGGTGCTGTAAATGGACAGAGAGGCGATCAGGCCGATGTTGGTGCCTTCCGGCGTCTCGATCGGACAGATCCGGCCGTAGTGGCTGATGTGCACGTCGCGCACCTCGAAGCCCGCCCGCTTGCGGTTCAGACCGCCGGGGCCCAGGGCCGAGAGACGCCGCTCGTGCGTGAGCTGGCTCAGCGGGTTGGTCTGGTCCACCACCTGCGAGAGCTCGCCGCGGCCGAAGAAGAACTCGATGCTCGAGCTGATGCTCTTGGAGTTGACCAGCTCGGCGATGCGGCCCAGTGACTCGGGGTCCTTCAGGCTCATGCGCTCCTGAACGGTGCGGCGGAGCTTGAGGAAGCCCTTGCGCATCTCCTCGGCGGCCAGCTCGTCGATGGTCCGCAGACGGCGGTTGCCCAGATGGTCGATGTCATCGACTTCGTAGGCGCTCTCCCCGCTGCGCAGCAGCAGCAGGTACTTGAGAGAGTTGATCACGTCCTCGACGCGCAGGGTCATGATCGACTCATCCACGTTCTGGTCGAACTTGCGGTTGAGCCGGAAACGGCCCACCTTGCCCAGCCGGTAGCGGTTCTCGTCGAAAAACTTCTCGTGGAAGAGCTTCTCGGCCTTCTCCTTCTGGGGCGGGTTGCCCGGCCGGAGGCGGGCGTAGATCTTGAGCAGAGCGCTTTCGTAATCAGTGCAGCCGTCCTCGGCCATGGTGTTGAGGATCAGCGGGTCAGAAACCTGATCGATGATGGCCACCGATTTGATCTCGCTTTTCTGAATCCGCTGGACGGCATCACCAATCTGGCAACCGCCCTTGACCAGCACCTCGCCGGAGTCCTGGTCCACCACGTCGCTGACCGCGTACATCTCGGGCTTGAGCGAGGCGGAGCGGACGTTCTTGATCTTGTCCCCGTAGAACGTCTTGATGATGGCCTCGTTGGTGGCGTACTCCGGCCCCATGGAGCGCAGGAACGTGGTGGCCGCGATCTTGGCCGACTGGTCGATCCGGACGGCCAGCAGGTCCTTCTTGGTCACGATGATTTCGATCCAGCTCCCCCGCTCAGGGATGATGCGGCAGGCGTGCAGGGCCCGGTCGCCCTCGGCCTGCTGCTTGATGAAGTCCACGCCCGGCGAGCGGTGCAACTGGCTGACGATGACGCGCTCGGCGCCGTTGATGATGAACTCTCCGCCGCCCATCATGATGGGCAGCTCGCCGAGATAAATGCTGTCCTCGGGGATCTCATCGCGGTCCTTGCGGACCAGGCGGACCTTGATCTTGAAGGGCATACCGTAGGTCAGGCGCAACTGGCGGCACTCATCCGGGGTATAGCGCGGCTTGCCCAGCTCGTACGAGACGTACTCCAGCGACATGTTGCCGTCGTAGCTGGTGATCGGGAAGACCTCCCGGAGCAGCCCCTCGAGGCCGAAGTTCTTCCGCTTGCCGGACTCCACGTCCAACTGGAGAAAACGCGTGTAGGATTCGGTCTGGATGCGGGTCAGCGGCGGAATGGGCAGGGCCTCGCCCAGCTTGCTGAAGTTCCGGATCTCGTTCAACTTGAGCATGAAAGCGTTTCCTTTTGTGCGGATACCCGCGGCCGGGGGCGCGTCCGCCCCGCTGTGCGCCGCGAGAGGTCCGCTCGGCCACGACAGAAAGCCCCAGCCGGCCATGATTCCAAGCCGGCGGGGCAAATCGCCTCACCAGTGATCTTCAGGACGTGACCCTGCACCGAGCCATCCGTTCGACCGATGGTCCTGCCCGCCGGCATCGCCGCCGGCACATCGGCCAATCCCGCCCGGGCGGGGTATTCGTTCAGGTTGAGTTCGTGCTTCAAGCCCCTGCGGTCGGGCTGCCGCATCTGCATCTCCCCAGATCTCAAACCCAAGGACGCTGCCGACAGCACGTCCGCAGGAGCTTGAACCTCCTGCGTTCAGGTCAACGAACCTGATTATAGTCCATACGCCAGGCGTTGACGCCCGGCCGAGGTCGTCGGGGGAATTACTTGATTTCCACCGTCGCGCCGGATTCTTCGAGCTCCTTCTTGATCTTCTCGGCCTCGTCCTTGGGGATGCCTTCCTTGACCGGCTTGGGCGCGCCGTCCACCAGGTCCTTGGCCTCCTTGAGGCCGAGGTTGGTGTGCGCCCTGACGACCTTGATGACCTGGATCTTCTTGTCGCCGCCACTCTTGAGGATCACGTCAAAGGACGTCTTCTCCTCGGCCGGCGCCGCCGCCGCCGCGCCAGGGCCGCCCGCCGCCGCGGCCATGACCACGCCGCCGCCGGCCGGCTCGATGCCGTGCTCTTCCTTCAGACAGTCCACCAGCTCCTGAGCCTGCTTGAGTGTCAAACCCACAATGCGCTGGGCCAGATCTCGTGTCTCGGCGCTGAATTCCTTGGGTGCTGTTGCCGTATCAGCCATTGATCGAACTCCAAAACCTCAATGCAACCCGCCGGCAGCCTGATAGGTGGCATCCCGCTGACGCCATTTAACCCACCCGAAGGCAGGCCAATCCGCGGCCAACCCGCCGATCGCGACATTCTTCGCAATGCTTCCTTCCGCTCCCGCCCCCTCGCGCGCGCTCGGGGCTCCGTTCTTTCTCCCCCGGTCCTCCGGGGGAGGGCCGGGGGGGGGGCGTGTCAGCCAACGAACCCT
>BTUC01000383.1:0-7037 GCA_045863575.1 Phycisphaerae bacterium | reverse complement strand
TCCTGGCCGGCCGTTCACCAGTCAGAACGGCCGGCACGGAGGCCGGCCGCTACACAGCACGAAGGGCGGCCGCTGCGAGACACTGACGCTGTCGATGTGGAGGCGCACTAGGAGAGTTCGATGAGCGACGGTTTGGAGCCTTCCACGAACGCAGATCCCACGTCCGGCCAGCCCCGCCGCCGGATTTGGCGTTTGCTTGGCATCCGCCGCCGACCCGGCAAGTGGCTGCCCATCGGGCTAACGCTTTGGGGCTGGTTCGTTTTCGTATGCGCCGCCCTCGTGGTCGGCGGCGCCGGTTTCGCCGAATACTCCATGCAGCCGGAGTTCTGCCGCTCCTGCCACATCATGGAGCCGTACTACCAGGCCTGGCACGACTCGACACATCGAGGGGTACCCTGCGCCGATTGCCACTTCGAGCCGGGCTGGCGAAATACGCTCAAGGGCAAATTCCAGGCCACCAGCCAGGTGGCCCGCTACGTCACCCGCACCTACGGTTCCAAGCCGCACGCCGAGGTTCACGACTCCTCCTGTCTGCGCAGCGGCTGCCACGAGCGGCGGCTTCTCGAAGGCAAAGTCGCCTGGGACGTGGTCAATCAGCGCGGCGACAACGTCACCATCCGCTTCGATCACACGCCGCATATCCAGGATCTCCGCCGCGGCAAGCAGCTCCGGTGCGTCTCCTGTCACTCCCAGCTCGTCCAGGGACAGCACATCGTGGTCACGCTGGACACCTGCTTCACCTGCCATTTCAAAGGGCTGCGCCACGGCCGGGACGAGGAAGTGCTCGGCGGCTGCCGCTCGTGTCACGACGCTCCCCAGCAGCAGATCCGCCTGGCCACGGGCATGTTCAATCACGCCGATTATCTCGAACGGGGGGTGACCTGCGAGAACTGTCACTCGGATTCGGTCAACGGCGACGGCGCCGTGCCGCGGCAGCTCTGCTGGAATTGTCACAATAAGCCGCAGCAGCTCGCCCGCTACGGCGAGACGGACTTCATCCATCGCAAACACGTCAGCGATCACAAGGTGGAGTGCTCGAGCTGCCACATTCAGATCGAGCACCACCTGACGGCCGGGATCCCGAAGCACGGCGAATCAGTCCTGGCCAACAGCGGGGCGTGCGGCCAGTGCCACGAGCAGACCCACGGCGGGCCCGCGGAGCTCTATCGGGGCGTGGGTGGCCGCGGGGTACCCGAAATGCCCAGCCCCATGTTCCGGGCGCAAGTGGACTGCATCGCCTGCCATCAGACCCGTTCGCGTCCTGATCAGGCGGCGGACGTGCTCGGGCAGACTTTCACCGCCGCTCAGGCCAGCTGCGACTACTGTCATGGCACGAAATACAGCGGGGTTCTGGAGGAGTGGCGGAAATCGCTGGCCGCCCTGCTGGACCAGGCGGAGGTCGCCGGCGAACACGCTCGCGAGCATCTTTCCCAGGCGACATTGAACGCCGAGCAGCGCCTCCACGCCCGCCGGCGTCTCGATGATGCGGAGCACAACATCCGGCTTGTGAAGCTCGGCCATGGTGTGCACAACGTCAACTATGCGACCGCCCTGCTCAACGTGGCCATCGAGCAGTGTCGTCAGATCACGGGTGAGCCGGCACCCGCCTCGGCTACCACGAGGGCGGGGCCATGACAGCGCGTCTGCGGGTATGGCCAAGGGCGATCGAGATCGGTGGGCTGGTGATGAGCCTCGTGCTCTCCACGGCCTGCAATGACGACCCATCCCCCAACGCTCCGCGCGGCGCTCAGCTCCCGGCCGATTCCGTCGCGCGCCATGCTGTTGCGGCCACGCCTGGTTCACCCCTGAAGGAGACGCGCACGCCGGTGGTCCCCCCCGCTCCCAGACCTTCCGGACCTCTACCGCCAGGTACCAGTTGCGTCAGCGCTGAGTGCCACGCCGGTTTCGCCACCGCCCGCTTTGTTCACGGCCCCATTGGCGCCGGCGACTGCTCCTCCTGCCACGACCAGGACACCGGCGAACACGAGTATCCTCTCAAACGAGCGGGAAACGAGACGTGCACATTCTGCCACCCGATCAGCGGCCGACGCACGCATCAGCACCAAGCGTTGCAGGGTACCGGCTGCACGTCGTGCCATCGGCCTCACGCGTCCGACACCAAGTTTCTGCTGACGTCTCCGTCGGTCGAGCTGGTCTGCGCGCAGGGCCACGTGATACCAAGAAAACCATCGGTGCATGCCCCCTTCGCGGCAGGCGAGTGCACAGCATGCCACGAACCGCACGAGGCTAATGCCCCCGGCCTGCTCCGCGGGGGCGCCGGTGCAGCGCACTGCTATCTCTGCCATGCCGACATCCGTCACGCCATAGAGAACGCACCGCACGTGCATGCGCCGGCGGCCGCTGGCTGCACGAACTGTCACCATCCACATTCCTCCGATCACGATCATCAGCTCACCGCGGCAACGACGCAGTTGTGCTTCTCCTGCCACCCGGACGTGGAGAAGCGCGTGAAGGGCGCCCGTGCCCCCCACGCGGCGGTGTTTACCGGTGAAGCTTGCGCGAACTGCCACGACCCGCACGCGGCCGGACGGCCGGACCTGCTCCGCGACCGCACGGATCGGCTCTGCCTCACCTGCCACGACCAGGCGGTGCAGACCGCGGACGGGCGGACTATCCCGGACATGCGGCCCAGCCTGACCGCGCCTTTCCTGCATGGTCCCGTCAAATCCGGCAATTGCAGCGCCTGCCATAACGCCCACGGCGCGGCTCACGCGAGGCTGCTCAGCGAGACTTTTCCCGAAAGCTTCTATGCCTCGTTCGATCTACACAACTACGCGTTGTGCTTCAACTGCCACGACAAACAGCTCGTGCTCAGCGAACGCACCACCGGCCTGACCGATTTCCGCGATGGCGACGTCAACCTTCACTACCTGCACGTGAACCGCCAGGACAAAGGGCGAACGTGCAAGACCTGTCATGCGATCCACGGCAGTGGATCGCCCCAGCACGTCGCCGCCGACGTTCCGTTCGAAGGCTCGCAGTGGGCCATGCCGATCCGATTTGTGCCCGCGGCCGATGGCGGAAGCTGTGCGCCAGGCTGTCACCAGCCGCTGACCTACCGTCGACGGGCTCCGGCCAATAGCTCGACTTCCCCATCCCCAGGAGGTGCTCGATGAAACGCATCCGTTGGATCTCTACCCTCTGCGCCGGGCTGCTCCTGCCAGCCGGCGGGGCCGCCGGCCAGCAGAGCGGAGTGCCTGACGCAGGCAAGGCCGCCAAGCCGAACAAGGCGGTGCCCCGCGAAAGCTGTGTGACCGCCGAGTGCCACCCGGCCATCAAAAAGCACGAGGTGGTTCACGGGCCGGTCAACGTGAACGCCTGCGACGCATGCCATACGGTGGTCAGCGAGGCCGAGCATACCTTCAAGCCGACCCGCGACCGCTCGGCCATGTGCGCCTTCTGCCATGATGTGGATACGAATGAGGCGGTGATCGTGCATAAGCCGCTGGCGGACGGGGACTGCGTCGCCTGCCACGATGCCCATGGCGGGGCCAACCGCTACCTGCTCAAGGCCAGGACGGCCAGCGAGTTGTGCAAGAACTGCCATCAGGATGTGATCGGCAACAAGCCGGCCGTTCACGGACCGGTGGCCGCCGGGGCTTGCAGCGCGTGCCACGCGCCGCACGCCTCCAAGTTCCCCAAGCTGCTCTCGGCCAAGGGACCCGAACTGTGCGTGCAGTGCCACGTCACAACGAAGGCGCAGATCGAGAAGATGCGCGTGGTCCACGGACCGGTGGCCACCGACTGCCAGGCCTGCCACGACGCCCACGCTTCCGACCACAAGATGATGCTCAGGCGCGAGCCCCGCGCCCTGTGTGAAAGCTGCCACGAGGACATCAAGCACACCGTGGAAACCGCCAAGAGTACGCACGAGGCGGTCACCACCGAACGGGCCTGCTTGAACTGCCACGAGCCCCACGCCAGCGATTCTCCCGGCGTGCTGAGGACCAGCATGGTGGACCTCTGCTTCGAGTGCCATGACCGGGAGATCGACCTGGGCGACGGGCACAAGCTGGGCGACATCAAGGCCGTGCTGTCCACGGGCAAGAGCCTCCACGGGCCGGTGGCGCAGAACAACTGCGCGGCCTGCCATCTGATCCACGGAGGACCACATTTTCGCCTGCTGATCAAGGAGTATCCCCCGGAGTTTTATGCCCCCTTTAAGGAGGAGAGCTACGCGTTGTGTTTCAACTGCCACGAGCGGCAGCTCGTTCACGATCAGAAGACCACGTCGCTGACCGATTTCCGCAACGGCGACACCAACCTGCACTACCTTCACGTGAACAAGCAGACCAAGGGCCGCACTTGCCGGGCCTGCCATGAAACGCATGCCAGCAACAAGGAGAAGCACATCCGCGACGCCGTTCCGTTCGGCACCGGCGGTTGGATGCTCCCCATTAACTACCAGAAGACCGAGGCCGGAGGGAAATGCGCGCCGGGCTGCCACCTGCCGTACGAATACAACCGCGTTCAACCGGTGGTCTACCGCCAACCGGAAAAGCCGGCCATCTGGCCGACCGAGGCAAAGCCAACCTCCGCGGCGCCTGCTGATCCGCCATCGGCCGCCACCCGACCAGCCACGCTCGGGCCCGTTTTCCCGGATGCGAAAGGAAAGAAATCATGAATCGCGCCGTCCGCATCACCTGCCTGCTGGCTCTGGCCGTGAGTCTGGCTTGGGCCGCCGCCGCGCTGGCCGACCGCCTTCGCAATGTCGAACCGGGCAAGCCCGTACCGTCCTTTTCGCTCAAGACGCTCGACGGGGCGAACCTGGCCGCCGATTCCACAAAGGGCAAGGTCCTGCTGCTGGTTTTCGTCTCTGCCGAGCAACGCAGTTCCGAAGAGACGGCCATCGAGGCCCACAAAGTGTTCCGGGACATCCGGCACGATGACTTGAAGCTCGTCTTCGTGACCGCGGACACGGAGCGTGGCGACTACTTCCGGCCGTTCCGCGACAAGGCCGGCATCCACGAGCCGCTGGCACTGGACCCCAACCGGGATTTTTACGGTCGGCTGGGCCTGATCGTGGCGCCGACCACCATCATCGTCGGGCGCGATGGAAACCTCGCGCACGTCATCGCCGGCCACAAGTCCGACTTTGCCCACGTGCTGGATACCCACGCCAGGCAGGCGCTGGGACTCATTGACGATGCCGAAGCCAAGAAGCGGCTTGAAGTGGAGAAGTTTCAGCCGGACCGGCTGTCCGACCGGGCAGCCCGGCATCGCGCCGCCGCCCGCCTGCTTCGCGAAAAAGGACTGCTCGCCGATGCGGAGAACGAGCTCAAGTCCGCACTCGGCGTGGATCCGGGCAATACTGAAGCAGGCCTCGATCTCGCTTCGCTCTACCTCTTCCAGAAGAAAAACGCGGAGGCGGACAAGCTGATCGGTGAAGTCTTGCAGGCCGATCCCAACAACCGCCGTGGCAAACTCATGCGCGGCATCGTGCTCTTCAGGAGCAACAAGCTCGATGCGGCCGAGATTCTGCTCAAAGAATCACTCCTGCTCAACCCGGACCCGGCCCGGAGCAATTATTACCTCGGGCTGCTCTACGAGAAAAAGGGCGACAAGGACAAGGCCCTGAAGCATTACCGCGAGGCGCTCTCTCGATTGCTGGACGAACCCGCGGACTGATCCACTTCACGCCGCGCGCGGCATGCACAGCGCCCCTCCGGGCGTTATCATCCACGACACGTCCTGGGGCTCAAACCCGGGCGGGTGAACCCCAGGAGCTGCGTCGATCGTTTGATGCGCCTGTCTATGAGGTGGAAGGAGAATGGATGCGTCCGTTTTCGATGCGATTCACGTCTACCGCCGCCACGGTGGCGCTGCTGATACTCCTCAACGGTTTTGCGTTCGGCACGGAGCCCGCTGCGCCGAAACCCAATCTCATCCTGATCATGGCCGACGACCTCGGCTATGAGTGCATCGGCGCCAACGGCGGCACCTCCTACCGCACACCCGTGCTGGACCGCCTGGCGGCTGAAGGCATGCGCTTTGAACACTGCTACGCGCAGCCGTTGTGCACGCCCACCCGCGTGCAGCTCATGACCGGCATCTACAATATCCGGAACTACCTCCACTTTGGCGCCATCGACCCGAACGCGACCACGTTCGCCCATCTGCTCAAGCGGGGCGGCTATGCCACCTGCATCGCCGGCAAGTGGCAACTGGGCCGCGAGGTGGACCTGCCCAGGAAGCTGGGATTCGACGAGTACTATCTCTGGCAACACACCCGCCGGCCGCCACGCTACGCGAACCCCGGGCTGGAGATCAACGGCGTCGAGCAGGACTACCGCAACGGCGAGTACGGCCCTGACCTGATCAATGCCCATGCCCGCGACTTCATCGCCCGGCATAAGGACAAGCCGTTCTTCCTCTATTATCCCATGATGCTGACGCACGGCCCTTACCAGCCGACCCCTGACAGCAGAAACTGGGACCCGAAGGCCATCGGCGAATCCGTTCACGTCAAACCCGAGCACTTCGCCGACATGGTCGCCTACATGGACACACTGATTGGCAGACTGGTGACCACGCTGGATGAGCAGGGCCTGCGCGAGAAAACCTTGTTGTTGTTTCTGGGCGACAACGGCACCGGCCGGGGAACGCGATCGATGATGGGGGAGCGCGTGGTCGCGGGCGGTAAAGGAAGTACCACAGCCGCGGGTATGCACGTGCCGCTGATCGCCAGTTGGCCGGGACACATCCCGACCGCCCGCGTGTGTGGCGACCTGGTGGACAGCACCGATTTTCTGCCCACGCTGTGCGCGGCGGCCCATGTGCCCATCCCGGCAGAATTGAAGATTGACGGGCGAAGCTTTCTGCCTCAGCTCCACGGCGAGCGGGGTGAGCCGCGCCCATGGGTCTACTGCTGGTACAGCCAGGACGGCACGATCGCCAGAGCACGCGAATTGGCCTTCAACCACAAGTACAAGCTGTACCGACCAGGCGAGTTCTATGATCTGAACCGTGATCGGGATGAGCAGGAACCGCTGCCGACCGCCGAGCGGAAAGCCGAC
>BTUC01000382.1:0-7038 GCA_045863575.1 Phycisphaerae bacterium | reverse complement strand
GGCGAGCTGCTGCGCCGGCATCCGAATGATGCCCAGGTGATCTACCTCGCCGGCGTGGTGGCGGAAAAGACCGGCGATACGGGAGCCGCATTAAACCATTACAAGCGGGCCGCCGAAGTCAGCCTCTACGGCCGGCCCCAAAGTCGAGAAGTCCAATGAGCGACACGATACCACCTCCGAACAGCGAAGGTCCGCCGGTCGCCAATGACCGCCGGCGGTTGTGCCAGATGGCCATCGGCGGCATGGCCGCGGTTTCCGTTGCGACTGTCGGCTATCCGGTAGTCAGCTTCCTCCGTTTACCGACCTCCACCCATCAGGAGGAGTCGGTGGAAGTGCCTGTGGAGGAGTTGACCGCCGACCAGGCAGTCTGGAGCGAGAAAGGCGGCCAGCAGGTGGTGATCATTCGCACGTCCGAAGGCCCGCAGGCCTTCAACGGCGCCTGCCCGCATCTGGGTTGCGTTGTCCAGTGGGACGGCACCAGCAGAACGTTCAAATGTCCCTGCCATGGGGCCGCTTTCGACGATCAGGGACGGCCGGTTTCTGGTCCGGTGAACACGCCGCTCAAACGGATCAAGTTCGAGGTAAAAGAGGGCGTGCTCAAGCTGGTCTGATGGTGACCGGTACACGGAGAAAAGGGCTTTCAAATGAGTGTTTTGCGATCTGTTTTCCGCTGGTTCGATGACCGTTATGCGGTGACCCCGTTGGTTGAAAAGAACGTCACCAAGAAAATGGTCCCGCGCACGCTCAGTTGGGCCGCCTGTCTGGGCGGCTTGTCCTTTCTGACCTTCATGGTCCAGGTGTTCACCGGGGTGCTCTTGCTCATGTACTACAAACCCGATCCCGAGCGAGCCTGGGATTCGGTCACCTTCATCAAGAGCAACGTTCCCATGGGCTGGCTCATCCAGCGGGTACACGCCGTGGGGGCCAACATGATGATCGTGCTGGTCATGATGCACATGGCCCGCGTGGCTTACTACAAGATCTACCGCGCCCCGCGCGAGCTGCACTGGGTATCCGGCGTATTCCTGCTGGGATTGACCATGTTCATGGCGTTCACCGGTTATCTGTTGCCCTGGACCAACCTCAGCTACTGGGGGGCCAGCGTGGGCACGGAGATCCCCGGGGCGGTGCCCGTGGTCGGAGAGCAGATCGTGACCTGGGCTCGTCGGGGGCCGAGCATCTCGGGCGAGACGCTGGGCTTTTTCTTCTCCATGCACGTGTGGATTCTTCCGGCTATTGCGGGCGCCTTCATGGGCATGCATTTCGCCATGATCCGCCGCACCGGGATTTCCAGGCCGCTGTAAGAGCGTGCGAGAGGAGTGCTGTATGGCCGTTGACTATCGCAAACAATACCGGCCCGACCAGTTGGAGCCATTCTTTCCCAATGAAATCCTGCGCATGCTGGTGGTCGTGCTGTGCACGCTGGCCGTGATCATGCTGCTGGTGGTCCTGCCGGTCGTGCTGGACCACTTCGGGCTGGCCGGTCTGATCGAAGAGGAAGAGCCGGCGGATCCACGGGCCACTCCCGCGCACATCCGGCCGGAGTGGTACTTCCTGGCAGTGTATCAGTACCTGAAGCTTCCTCCTCAGGAATTCATGGGCATTTCCGGCAAGACCATCGGCGTGCTCTCGCAGGGTCCGGCCATGGTGGCGCTGCTGTTGCTGCCGTTCTGGGCCAGAAAGTGGGCTCATCGCCGGCCGCGCGGCGGGCACCGTGCGCTGGTTACGCTGGTGATCGCCTCGTTCGTGGGGCTGACATTCTGGGCCATCTGGCCGCCTTCACCTCTGTTCAGTGTCATGTTCGCGACCGCTCTGGTGCTGTTCTATGCCCTCATCGCCCATGAACGCCGGATCATCCGGCGGGTCCTGGACAGTAAGGAATCATTGCCATGATGCCGTTGGTGCTCTCCATGCTTCTGCTCGGGGCGGCCGGGGCTCACGATCACGCCCATGATGCCGCCGGCACGACGACTCCCGCCGTGACCATGGAAGACTATGCCGACAATGCCTGCGTGCAGTGCCATCGCAACGTCGCCGGCCGCTCGAGTGAGATCGTCGATCTGGAGTGGGCGCACAGCGTTCACTTTCAGGCCAATGTGGCGTGTGACGGCTGCCATGGGGGGGACGCCTCCTTGAAGCGCGAACAGTTTCCCTCGGATCAGGCCTGGAAGGAGGCCGCTCATCTGGCCCGCAATCCGGAGTTTCTGCAGTTGCATGGGCCGGAGGGCGAGTTTGTGAGCCGCGTACGGGGGCGGTCCATCTCCTACTTCTGCGGCCGCTGCCACACCGAGATCATGGAGAAGCATTTGGGCAGTCCGCACGGCAACTTCGGCGAGCCATCCTGCCTTTACTGTCACGGCCGCGGCAGCCATGCGATCGAGCCGGCTTCCGTGGATATCATCGACACGCGGCCCCGTTCGCAGGCCGGCCGGTGTTCTCTCTGTCACCAGGCCGCCACCATGAAAGTCGTGGCGGACATCAAGGCGGCGCTGGAAAAGACCGCCGAGCGGATCGATTCATCCGCCGAGCGGTTCACTGACCTGGAAGGAATGGGCTACCGAAATTTGGCCCTCTCGGAGATGCATCACCATACGGCCGACACGCATTCGCACCTTCGCCGGGTGTTCCACAGCTTTAACATGCGGGAGATCAACGAACTGGCACGTTCCATCGAGGCCGTGGCCAAGCAGACCGACAATACCCACGAACTGGTCGCGGCACTGCACACGGCCCGTAAGCGCCAAACGCTCGTGGGTCTCGGGGCAGCAGCTTTCCTGCTCGTGTTTGCTGGCTTATTGATTTTCTACGGCAAGGCCTACTGCGAGCACCCGCTGCGGCCGGCCGGCGGTTCGGGCGAGGTACACGCCACAGCAGAGGGCCACCAGCGCCAGGTCGATGCCGGCGGTCAGGAACAGGTAGCGGACCACCGCCCCGGTGCCGAAGCCGTAACTGTGCAGGCCGGTGCCCAGCACGTAGTTCACGCCCACATAGGTCATGACGATGAGCCAGAAGGCGAGGATGCTCTTCACGGCCGTGGTGAACGGTGAGCGGGCCAGCACGAACAGGCCCATAGCCGCTCCCGTGGCTGTCAGCGTCAGCACCTTCACCGGCGTGATCGGCGCGAGCTTGGGAATCACCAGCGCGAACATCAGCAGAGCCAGGCCGATGGCCGCGCCATACGCCCAGCGCGGTACGCGCTCGTGATCGATCCGCACGTGCAGAATGGTGACGTAGCCCAGGAACGCCACCAGCGACCAGACCTCTTTCGGGTCCCAGCCCCAGTAGCGGCCCCAGGAAAACGCGGCCCACATGCTGCCGGTGATGATCCCGACGATGAGCAGAAATGCGCCGGTGTGGACGTACCAGTAGTGGAGCGTGTCCAGCGTGGCGGTGAACTGCCGTTTCTGCGGCGCGACCGCCAGTGCAGCCAGTTGCAGGTGGGCGATCAGAACGGCCAGGGCCAACACCGAGTAGGATACCATGATCACCGGCACGTGGATGGACATCCATACGGTGTCCAGCAGTACCGGCGCGATCGGCCGGACGTAGTGGTCGATGGGCAGGCAGTCGGCCAGGATCAGGGCCACAGCACCCATGGCCGACGAGGTCAGCGGTACGAGCCGGTGCCGCAGCAGGACCATGGAGACGATGGCGAACGCACCCATTCCCCAGCTCAGAAAGAGCAGAGACTCGAACATGTTCGCCGCCGGTATGCGTCCGGCGATCTGCCAGCGCATCGACAAGCCATACGTCAGCATGCCGAATCCGGCGATCAACCCCGCGATGGTGAGCAGGTCGAACCACCGGCGGCGGACGATCATGGCCCCGGCCGCGAGCACCGCGCCGCCGACCATCAGCATCCAGGCGGTGCGGAACGGTCGGAGCCGGTTGTAGCGAAGCTCCACGGCCAGTGTCTTGGCATCGGGCCGATATGCCGCGGGCAGTTGCGCCAGCACCCCTCTCAAGCTCTCGGCCGCGGCCGAAAACCCGGCCGCATCATCCGCGAGAAAAGACGTCTTCAATGCCGCCCAGGCCTGGTCAGTGCTGAGTGCTGAGTGCTGAGTGCTGAGTGATTCCTCCCCCCCTTGAGAAGGGGGGGCTTGGGGGGGGTCCCCAGCCGCTGCGTGCTGATGGCCGGCCGCTGACGGCTCGATGGCCCGCCACGCAGCCAGCGGATCGGTGGCATGAGGGATCAGCCGAATCGCCTGCCCGCCGAAAACCTGCTGGAGCGTGTGCAGCTTCTCATTGATGTCGCCGGCCTTCGACTGGAGCGGGTCGGGCTTCTGTCCCTTCTCCAGGCGGGAGCTGCTCTCGATGACTTCGTGGAGTTTGTGATGGCCGATCAACTCGGCGTAGGAGAACGTGTTCCGGGAGGTATCCAGATTCAACTCGGCCCGCAGTTCGGCATTGGGAATAGGGATCAGCGGTTCGCGCATCCAGCAGTGTGCGTCGAAGGACCAGGCGAGCAGCCAGAGCACGGCGCTCCTGCCCTGGAACGAATCTGTACCCGTCACCGACTCGACCGTGTCGCGTGCCAACGTATCCAGCGGCATCCATCGGCCGTCGTGCTGGACGGGGATGGCTCTCACGGCCGCCGGGTCGATCGACGTGGGCAGGTTCGCGGCTGCCAGCGACATGCTCGTGGAGGTGAGAACAGTCCAGGTCAAGACGGTTCGATACGTATGCATCGGTTTCAACCTCTCTGGGGGCGATCGTCTGAATAGGCCTGGACCACGGGCAATCGGCCGTTCTCCGAGTTCGAGCGGACGCGCGGGCTGAAGCCCGCGGCTCGTTGCATTCGGTTCTCTGCGGGCCTGTTCATGTGCGGTCCATTACCGGAGCGCGAGCCTTCCGTCGTGCGTGTCCATTGCTGCCGTTTCCGGCCGTCACCGCGTGAACGGGTTCGAGCCTGCTGATGCGCGAGCCTCGTTCCTCATCCTTAGAGCCGGTCAAGCGCGTTGCCTGACGCCGACGGGCGGCGACCCGGTTGGCCAGAACCAGCAGCATGCCGAGCATCAGACCGCTGTACCCGGCGAATACGACCGGCTGGCCGGGATCGCAGGAGACGCTCAGAAAGCTGACCGACTGACCCGCATTCTGGCGATAGCTCGACTGATACAGTGTGTAACGGCCGTGCTTCACCGGGTGGTTCATACTGACCACGTGGCTCTGCTCGCGCCCAGTGGCCGGGTCCAAGATGGTTATGTGGCTCTCGAACGAGCGCGGTCGGCGCTCGCCGGGATAGTAGCCGACACGGAACCGATCCAGCTTCAGGTTAAACCCCAGCGGGACCTGCTTGTCCGCAAAGACCAGCGAATAGGATGCTCCGTTCACGTTCACGGGATAGGCGCGGTACTTCTGCAACCACATGGTGCGGGTGTGCTCACCGGCACTGATGCGCACCCGCACGGCCGGCTCGCGCTCCTTCCGCACGGGGCTGACCGGCTCGATAAGGCGCTCGAGGCGAGCCCGGTCGAACTTGCGCAAGACTGCGAAGGACAGGCCTTTCCACGGTGAGGGCACGGGTGTTCCGGGTACCAGCGCCTGTCCACTCGGCGTCCCGCCACTCGGCGAAAACCGCACGTACAGCTCGCCGGCGGGGCCGCTCAGCACCTCGATGGGTGTGGCGCCGGTTTCCAAGCCGTGTGCCGTCTCGCCGGCCAGGAAAGCAATCTTCAGTCCCTCAAGCTGCTGCGAGCCGTGGGAACTGGCGAACTCCGGAAAGCGGGCGAACGCCATGCGCTTGAATGTGCCGCCGGGCCCCGAGATCTCCACTTCCACAGCCGGGTTGATGGGGCGGTCCGACGCATTCCGGATCTGGTGATCCGCGCCCACGATGGCATGGGCGAAATAGTGCAGGACGCGGATCGTGTAGCCGGTATCGCCCACGGGAACTGCTCGGGCGGTGCATTCCTCCAGAGGGATCTGGATGGTTTCACCCTGAAGTTCGACCTTGACGGCCGCGGCCTGGGCCGGTCGGCTCGAGGGCCCAGGCCCCGTCAGTTGCTGCCACTCCTGGGCATCGGCGACCTGTCGGAACGACGCGGCCACACCGCCCAGCATCTGGCTGCCGCCTGCAAAAACCCATGCGGTTTCGTCCAATCCAGTGGGGGACAGGGCTACCTCGACGGCCGGCTGGCCGTTCGACTCATCGTTCACCACCTGCTCGAGTTCTGCGGTGTCCGGTAGATAGCGCTCGATTTCAACGCGAACGTCGTTCAGCGCTACCGCCGGCGCGGCCGGCTTATCTGCTGGCTGAAAACCACTGAAGACGCTGGTGTCCAGGTCAACGACGGCCGCAGCCTGCGTCCCGCTCCTGGCCATACTCAAGCTGTCCTGGCGGGCGTTGAAGTGCTGAACCGTCTGGCCCTCGGCGATGCCCACCTGGCCTTCGACGCCCCAGTACTGCGTGACCAGTGCACCGCCGAGAATGACGAGGATGGATGCGTGGGTGAGGATGAATCCCACCTGTCGCCGGTTGAAGGGATATCGCACCACCACGGCAGCCAGGACATTCAGGGCCAGCAGCCCCAGCAGTGCCTGGAACCACCAGGCCTTGTAGAACACCGCCAACGCCTGCTCGGTCCCGTGAGCGGACTCGAAGACCGTGGCACAGGCCATGGCCACCAGCAGGAGCATCATGATGACGGCCGCAAACCAGAGCGACCCGGCGGCTCGAAGCAGGCGAAATACTGCGTTCATTATGGGTATCCATGCCCGGACCGGCCGTTCCGGACGGCCCTTGTGACCACGATGCGCTCAAGGCCGCGCGGTGGGTCCGGTTACCCGTAATTGCGCGGCGTTCCTTGCGGCTGCGTCAGAAGCGATCATTCGGCTCGTGTAGCGGCCGGGCGCCCGGGCGCGGGTCCCGACCGGCAACGCGCTGCAGCTGCCCGCCGGCTACGAGGCACAGGTGCGGCCCCGTTCCGGCTTGGCCCTCCGGCACGGCGTCACCGTGCTCAACGCACCGGGCACGGTCGACAGCGACTATCGCGGCGAGGTCTCGGTCGTGCTGATCAATCACGGGGCGGAGCCGTT
>BTUC01000381.1:0-7040 GCA_045863575.1 Phycisphaerae bacterium | reverse complement strand
ATGAAATAGGCGCCCACCAGGGAGGCCTTGCTGATGGCAATCATGAACGCAAGGATGACCGCCGCTACCGGCGCCATGTGGATGCGCGAGACGGCCACCGTGATGACCGTCAGCACGGCCAGGCTGGCGAAGACCGTGTAATAGATCCGCAACGAAGCTCCGTGACGTTCCGATGCCGAGGATGAGCTACTCATATTCGTTGACTCCCGCCGGCGGCCGGCGATCAGTGCAGCAGATAGAACAACGGGAACAGGAAAATCCACACCAGGTCCACGAAGTGCCAGTACAGCCCGAGACACTCGAGCAAGCCCGCGTTACGGCGTACGTCAGAGCTGCCGCTTACGCGAATGGCAGCCCAGATCAGCGGAACCACGCCGCCTATCACGTGCAGGCCGTGAATACCGGTCAACGTGAAGTAACAAGCCCAGAAAATGTGCGTCGAAGGCAGGATCGGCGGCTCGTGAGCGAATTTGCCGGCGTACTCATACGCCTTGATCCCCATGAAGGCAAAGCCGCACAAGATGGTAATGGTCAGGAACAGCTTCGTTTTGGCCCGGTCGCCGACCTGGGCCCAGTGGATGGACAGGGCCATGGTCAGACTGCTGAAAATCAGCACCATCGTGTTGAGCGCCGCCGGCTGCCAGTGCAGCAGCTTGGCCTGCTCGGTGAAACCCGCCGAGTCAGACAGCCGGTAGACCAGGTAGCTGCCCAGCAGGCCGGTGAAGAACATGACCTCGCTGGTGAGGAAAAGCCACATGCCGAACTTGTAGTTCTGCACCGGCGGCGCGGGGGCGAATGCCTCCTCCACCAGGTGTGCCGAAGGGGCCGCTTCGTGTGCCGCGGCCTTGGCTGAAACTGCGACTTCCGCCATGAATACATCTCCCGTTGCGCAGGCCGTGCCCGCTGTTCGCGCCTGCCAGCCCGTCAGGGCCAAAACCCGCCAACCACTCTGTGCACCACTGCTGTGTCAGCAGTGATGGGACACCACCGGCGGTTCCTGAACTCAAACACTGCTCACAGAGCAGTGGCACACGCCTGATGCGGCGCGGTCCAAACAGTTCGACGGCCCGATCCGCCCGGCCCACTGGCCGGCAACAACCGGGCCTACCGGTCCAACAACATCAGGCCCAACAACGCCGGCAGGTACACGATCGACACGATGAACATCCGCCGGGCCGCCGTCTGCGTCAGGCCCGCGGCGACGGCCATCGCGAATCCCAGGAAACCCACGCCCAGCATCACCGCCCCGACGAAATACACCGCCCCGGCCATGCCCACTACCGACGGCATGAGCGTCACCGGCAGCAGGGTGAGACTGAACGACACCATCTGCCGCGAGGTGTTCGTGCCACTCGGATCCACGACCGGCAACATCAACTGACGGCCGCGGGCGTAGTCCTCACGGTACAGCCACGCGATGGCCAGAAAATGCGGCATCTGCCACACGAACAGGATCGCAAACAGCAGCCACGCCTCGATGTCGATCCGACCGGTGGCGGCCGTCCAGCCCATCATCGGCGGAATCGCACCGGAGATCGCGCCCACGATCGTGCACAGCGGCGTGCGCGTCTTGAGCGGCGTATACATGAGCAGATACGACGCCAGCGTCAGCAACCCCAGCACGGCCGTCAGCGGGTTCACCGTGGTCGCCAGGACGACCGTCCCCAGCACGGAAATCAATCCACCGTAGATCAGCGCCTCGCCGGGCGTGATCCGCCCCTCGGGCAACGGCCGGGTGCGCGTGCGCTGCATGAGCGCGTCGGTATGCCGCTCCATATACTGGTTGAGCACCATGGCTCCACCGGCAACCAGGAGCGTCCCCACGGCCAGACAGGCGAACCGCGCAAAGAACACTCCGTCGTAAGGGCCGGAGAACCCCAGGCAGAAACCGACCAATGTGGTCACCAGCACCAGCGAGGCTAATCTGAGCTTTAGCAGCTCGATGTAATCCGCCACGCCCGCGGCGCGCGGCAGTGCGACTGCGATCGTTTTCGCTTCCACGCCCGTACTCATGCGCACGCCTCCCCCGCGGTCCGCGGCATGGCCAACGGGATGAAAGAGGTCATCCCGTACGCGCGCGTCGCCAGGGCGAAACTCATGCCCAGAATGGACGCCCCCACGGCAACATGCACAGTGGGCACATAGGTCCGCATGAAGGTCATCGCGGAAGCGGCAGGCGTCGGCATGACCACCACGTAGCTGAGCACGCCCAGCATGATCTGAAGGCCGAAGAGAATAAACAGCAGGATCGTCCAACCTCCCAGATTCTTTTCGGCCGTGCCGCGCGTGAAGATCACACTGGATGTCTGCATCAGGCAGGCCCCCACCGCCAGCGCTCCGCAGATATGCCAGATGGCGATGGATCCGCTGCCCAGATGACGGAGCAGCGCGCCCAGGATGAGCTGCACAAAAACCATCGCCACCAGCAAGACGGTCCAGAAGCGCAGCGGCCGCGCCGTCGGATCGTCCGGCTCCAGCATTTCACCGGGCCACTTCGGGGAGGTGACCAGCGCGATCGCAATCAGCAGGCAGAAGAACGCCTGCCCGAAACAACTGTGCACGATGGCCAGGGCCAGCGACTGCTCGGTCACGCGCAGACCGCCCATGAGACCCTGAATGCAGACGGCCACCAGCGCGATATAGCCCAGGCGGCGAACCCAGGCCCGCGGCTCGCGAAGTTGCAGCCATAATACCAGCCCGATCACCAGCAGCCCGACCGACGCCCCCACCAGCCGGTGGAAGTGCTCGTCGCGCACGCCGGGACGCGTGCCGTCCATGTTGGACGTCCACCCGCTGGGATTGATCGAGTTGAACGAAAGCGGCCAGTCGGGCACGGCCAGGCCCGCATCCTTGCTGGTCACGTTACCGCCGGCGGCGATGAGCAGAAACGTCGCGCCCATGACCATGATGGCATAGCGGTGCAGGCCGACCCTCGACGGACGTTGGGCAGAGCAGGTGTAGCCGGGAGTAGCGAGGTTGTTTTTCATGCCTTTATGTCTCCACGGTGATCTTGCGCGTCTGCGGCAGATAGTCCTCCTCGGTCAGCGGAGAGCCGTACTCGTACGGCCCGCGGTAGACCTGGGGGGTGGTTTCAAAATTGCCGTGGCCCGGAGGCGACGGGGCCGTCCACTCGAGCGTGTTGGCGTGCCACGGGTTCCGCGGGGCCTTGGGCCCCTTGAAAATGCTCCACACAAAGTTGATCGCGAAGAAAATCTGTGCCGCTCCCAGGAGGAAGGCGCCGATGGTCACGATCTCATTCATGGGCCGCAGGTGATCCAGATACATGAACTTGTCAAAATTGGCGTACCGCCGCGGCATGCCGCCCATGCCCAGGATGTGCATGGCGAAGAAGGTCATGTTGAAGGTGATGAACGTGAGCACGAAATGGACCTTGCCCAGCTTCTCACTCATCATGCGGCCGAACATCTTGGGAAACCAGTAGTAGATCCCCGCGAAGGCGCCGAACACGCTGCCGCCGAAGAGCACGTAGTGGATATGGGCCACGATGAAGTACGTGTCGTGGATGAAAATATCCACCGGCGTGGAAGCCATGAAGATGCCGGACAGCCCGCCGATGACGAACATGGCCACGAACGCGATCGCGTTGAGCATGGCGGTGGTGAACTGGATGTTGCCGCCCCAGAGCGTGCCCAGCCAGTTGAACGTCTTGATGGCCGAGGGCAGGGCAATCATGATCGTGGCCAGGGCGAACGACGCGCCCAGCGCCGGGTTCATGCCCGAGACGAACATGTGGTGGCCCCAGACGATGAAGCCCAGCCCGGCGATGGCGGCAATGGCGTAGATCATCGGGCGATAGCCGAAGATGGGCTTGCGGGCGAACGTGCTCAGCACATCAGAGACGATGCCCATGGCCGGCAGGATCATGATGTACACGGCCGGGTGGGAATAGAACCAGAACAGGTGCTGCCAGAGCAGAGGCTGGCCGCCGCCGCTCTGCGGAACCGGCTGGCCGGTGAGGGTCGTGTTTCTGGGGATGAAGAAACTGGTCGCCCCCAGGTGATCCATGAGCTGCATCAACGCCGCGGACGCCAGCACGGGGGTGGCGAACAGCACCAGGATCGAGGTGATGAAGATCGACCACACCGTCAACGGCATGCGGAAGAGGCCCATGCCCGGCGCCCGCATCTTCACGATGGTGGTGACGTAGTTGACCGCCCCCAGGATCGAGCTGGTGCCCAGGATGATGATGGCGATGAGCCAGCAGCTCTGGCCGTTCGAGCGGAAGAGCACCGATAAGGTCGGGTAGGAGGTCCAGCCTGAGCCCGGCCCCGCCGCGGTCCCATCCGCGGCCACCAGGAACGTGCCGAACATCAGAACCGCCGCGGCGGGTGGCACCATCCAGAACGAGACCATGTTTAGGATCGGGAAGGCCATGTCCCGGGCCCCGATCTGGAGCGGCACGCAGAAGTTGCCGAACGCCCCCACCAGGAGCGGGATGATGACCAGGAAGATCATGACCGTGCCGTGCATCGTGAACAGAGTGGAATAGAACTCGTCGCGCACCGCCCAGTGGTCCTTGCTGCTGACCAGCTCGCTGACCGGGACTTCCACGTCCTGTTCGTCCACCGTCACCAGGGCGGTGATCGGCTCCAGGCGATACGGCGTGGGGTGCTCTACCTTGGTGAATTCCTTGAACACCGCTTCCTTGCCGGCCGGGTACCCCTCGTAGTCGGCATAGAACTTCACCGGGTGGCCTGGCTTCCACACGCTGGGGTGGGCGGGCGCCTTGGCCACCATGCTCGAGGGCAGGGAGGCCCCCAGCGGGATATCCCCCTGCGGATAAGCCAGGTGCCAGCGCAGCATCAATGCGAACGCGCCGCCGATGATGAAGAAGAACAGGCTGCTGAACAGAAACTGCCGCCCGATCTGCTTGTGATCCAACGAAAAGATGTACTTGCCGATAAAGCCAGGCTCGTGGGCATGAGCGTGGTCGTGATGACCGGGGAGCACATGAGGTTGAGATATCGTCGTCATAGGTTCCCTGCCAACTTCTCTGACGGGCCCATGGCCCGTATCCTGATCCGCTACTGATCGTCTGCGCCCGCTCCGGAGGACTCCTCAACGGCAGAACTCTCCTCGGAGGCGGCCTCGTCCGCGTTGTCGTCGGCGCTCGTCTCTTCGCCGGACTCGTCTTCAGAGTCTTCAGCGGAAGCGTCGGTTTCCTCCGCGGCGCCTTCCTCCTCCGACTCCTCGTCCGCGGGCTCGTCGGAGGTCTCCTCCTCTGCTTCTTCTTCCTCTTCCATGTCGTCGCCGACCAGGAAGGAGATCACGTCCAACTGCTCGGTGAGCCAGGCGTCATATTCCTCCTGCGGCATGACGATCAGTTTGCCGTTCATCGAGTAATGCTGGGGACCGCACAACTCGGCGCAGGCGATGTCGTAGACGCCCACCTTGGTCGGCTTGAAGTAGAGCTCGCCGCGCAAACCAGGCACCGCGTCACGCTTCTGGCGCATATTGGGCAGAAAGAAGCTGTGCAGCACGTCCTTGGACATGAGGTGCACCCGGACCGTCTTACCCACGGGCACGTTGATCAGGCCGGCGATGGCGGGCTTGATCGGGTCAGCGGGGTAGAACGTTCCGATGTCATCCCGGGTGCCGAACCGGCCGTCCCGGCCGGGATAGCGGATGTTCCACTGGAACTGCTGGGCCAGCACTTCGACCTCGGTAATGTCTTCCACCGCCGGGTCGATCCGGCGCATGGTCACGTCCGCCCAGACGCGCAGGCTGAGGATGCCCATGACCACCAGCAGAACGGCCGGCGTGAGTGTCCAGATCACCTCCAGCCGGTGGTTGCCGTGGATGTACGCGACCTTCCGGCCGGGCCGATGCCGATACTTGATCAGCAGCGCGATCAGAAAGACGAACACCACGATCATGACCGTGACGGTCACGGCGAAGATCAGGGTGAACAGCCAGTCGATCCGCTCGCCATGTTCAGAGGCGTTGGTCGGCAGCCACCAGCTGTCCGAGGTCACCGACTGCGTCTGGGCAAAGACCGTCCCGCTCAGCCCGACAAATGCCAGACCCGCCCATAGCAGGGCTCTCGTTATCCAGTACCGCTTGCTCACGCTCGCGCCCTCTCCGGTGAGAGTGTATCGTTGTCTGCAAAGCCTGTCCGCAAGCCTCGGTGCGCCGTCCGAGCGGCGCGCCGAGGCTTGCCTGTGTCTTCTTCAACGCCAAACTTCACCGGCGCCGCGCAGGCTTCCGCTGGAACTTGTGCTTCACGTCGGAAACCTTCGTGGGCTTGCCGTCTTCCACTTTGACCTTCTGGGTCTTGAACGACTCGCCCTCATGGAAGAACTCGATCTCGTATTCACCGGCCGGGAGGTCCTTGATGGCGTACTCGCCCTTTTCGTTGGTCACCGACCAGAACGGGTGCTCGACCACGTGGGCCCATGCGCCCATCCATGCGTGCACGTCGCACTTGATGCGGAAAATCTCCGGTTTGGTGAGGTTCTCGATATCTTTGGTCATGCCCTTCTTGGGCTGTCCGAAGTTGAACTCCTGATTCTTTTCGGGCAGGCCGTGGACGTTGTGGTTGGTGTCGTCGCTGTTGATCACCTTCAGCGGCTGACCCACCTGGACCACCACCACGTGCGGCGTGTACTTGCAGCCCTGCTGATCGAGGATGGCCGGCTGCTTGGGAGGGGCGAATTCCTTCTTGGGCAGCCCACTCTTGACGATCACAAGCACATTGGCCAGACCGCCTTCCTTGCCCACCACCCACTCCTCGCGGAGCAGCGGTTCCTTGGCGTGCTCCTTGGCGCAATGGGCATCGACGGCCGGGTTGATCTTCATCTGCGGCGGCGGCTTGCCATCGTAAAC
The DNA here is from genome assembly GCA_045863575.1 of Phycisphaerae bacterium. Classification (GTDB taxonomy): domain Bacteria; phylum Planctomycetota; class Phycisphaerae; order UBA1845; family PWPN01; genus JAAXZI01. The sequence goes on along the minus strand of BTUC01000381.1, from coordinate 194 downwards.
CACCTTGCCCGTGATCGATACGGGCTTCTTGTCGTCCGCCTTTTCGTCGGCCGCCCACGCAGAGGCGGTCCAGGCACCTGCCAGCGCTACGCCCAGCAGCAGACTCATGGACTTGCGAATCATCGGGTTCTCCTTTCTATCATGAACCTTCCGGCCCGGGGGCCGGCACCGTCACGGGACTGGCCTCACTGGGA
>BTUC01000380.1:0-7044 GCA_045863575.1 Phycisphaerae bacterium | reverse complement strand
GGCGCTCGCCAAAATCAATTCTGCCGCCGTCGCCGCAGTCCTTCACGAGCCGGTCGCGGAGGACCTCCACCTCAGCCCGACGGCCATCCAGATAGACGCGCAACCCGGCCGCCCGCGCGGAGCCGTCGTAAGTGACCACCACATGGGTCCAGGTCCGTACGGGCAGGGCCTCGCGCGTGCGCACCGCAATGCAGTTGCCCGGCCACTCGCGGGCGAACATCCAACGCAAACGCCCTTCCTCGAGAAGCAATTCGTAGCCGTTGTAGCCGGGATCCCAGCCGTTCGAGTTATGGAACACGACGGCGCGCGGATACTCCTCGCCGGGCATCAGCCAGAAGGCTACCGATACCGGATCTTCCATATGCTGGCAACCCGCATGCGTGACCGTGATGCTGTCGTCGCCGGTGAAATTAACCGCCTGGCCGACCCGTCCGGGCACCAGCCGGTTGGCCGGCCTGAACGTACCGGGCTGATCCGGCCTGGCCGCGTTGGCCAGCTTGTTCTCGGGTGCGTCGTCGAGGCTGTAGCGGCCTTCCAGGTCGGGCAGGGGCGACGATTCGCCGTGCGGGCCGGCCAACCAGCGGCGGAACTCGGACGCGCGCGACTCGCACAAACCGATCAGATCTCGCTCGGCTCGGGCCACCGCGTGACGGAGGCGACCACGGGTTTCGTCCTGCTCCGGGGTGGTCAGATAGAGCACCGGATGCGGTTGAATGGCTCCATTGCCGTGGAGCAGCCCCCATTCGTCGATGCTGTTGAAGAACGCACCCAGCGCGTAGTAGTCGCGCATGGTGATGGGGTCGAACTTGTGGTCGTGGCAGCGGGCGCACTCCAGCGTGAGGCCCATGAAGGCCGTGCCCACCGTGTGCACGCGGTCGGAGATGCCGTCCTGGCGGAATTCCTCCTCGATGCTGCCTCCCTCCTGTGTCTTGCGGTGCACACGCAGAAAGGCGGTGGCCAACCGTTGAGCAGTCGTGGCGTTGGGCAGCAGATCGCCGGCCAGTTGCTGCGTGATGAACTGATCGAACGGCAAGTTGCCATTGAAGGCCGCGATTACCCAGTCACGATATGGCCAGGCGTGCGCATCCAGATCCGCCTGGTAGCCGAACGAGTCGGCGTACCGGGCCACATCGAGCCAGTGGACAGCCATCTTTTCGCCGAAACGCGGCGAGCTCAGCAGCCGGTCCACCACGCGCTCGTAGGCCTCGGGCGCGTTGTCGGCCAGGAACTCGTCAAGCTGCTCCTGGGTCGGCGGGAGGCCGGTCAGATCGAAGGTCACGCGCCGCAGCCACCGTTCGCGCGAGGCCTCCGGCGCGGGCGACAGGCCCTCGTTCTGCATCCGGGCAAGCACAAACCGATCCAGCTCGCTCCTTGGCCAGAGGGCATCAGCTGTTGCGGGAGCAGATACTTGGCCGGGCAACGGCACGAACGACCAATGCGGTTCGTATTCGGCGCCGTTTTCCACCCAGCGACGCAGCAGTTCCTTCTGCTCGGCAGTCAGGCTGAGCCGCGAATCCGGCGGCGGCATGCGCTCGAACTCGTCGTCTGAGAATATCCGTTTGATGGCTTCGCTGGCCTGCGGCGATCCGGGCACGATGGCATGTCGGCCTCGGCGCTGCCTGACCGCTTCCTCGCGAAGATCGAGCCGCAGCTTCGCCCGCCGGGTGCCACTGTCGGGTCCATGACAGACAAAGCAAGTATCGGCCAGAATCGGCCGGACGTGCCGGTTGTAGCCGGGCTTGTCAGGCAGTTCCGCTGCTGCGGCAATGGCCGCGCAGCAGACACCTGCGAACATGGTCAGGGCGCAGCGTGAGGACGACGAGGCTCTCATACCAGAAGAAGGCCCAGGGATGATGACGGTCCCGAACTGATTCCAAGGTAACAGATGGACCGTCGCAGGGTCAACCCCATGCGTGGGGCAGCGGGCAGGCAGTAGAGGGCTGGTGGCAGCTTGAGCGATGAGGCTCTTCAGAGCCCTGAGCGCAAGTGAGGGGCCGAATCGTGAGGGGCGCCCTCCGCGAGCAGTCCCCCCTCGCTTGCGCTCAGGGCTCCGATAGCTCCGTCAATCGAGCCACGAGCCTGCCGGAGAGGAGGCTGGAACGACCGATGGGCCGAGTTAAGGCTTCCGCCGCTGCAACGGGTCCCAGTACTGGATGAATTCGTTGGTGAGGTCGAACTTTGGATTGATGAAGCGGGTGCGGCGATACTCGGCGTGCCCGTCGTTAAAAACGATATTGCCGGCTTCCGCGTCCCTGCCGCTGCCGCTGCGGTGGCGCGTGCCATTCACGCCCTCTTGCTGCGCGGCGATATACGGCCACCACAGCGTACTGCTCCAATCGCCGTCCGGCTTGGGATTGCTGTCGGCCATGAGGATATTCACGGTTGGCTGTTTTATCCAACCCTCGCGCCACCACAGCCGCCCCGTGATGTGTCCGGCCTGCTCCATATCTGGATGATTGTACAGGCCCAGGAAGAACGCGTTGTAGCCGTACCCGATGTTCCTGGAGTCGTACTTCCACGACCAGAGATTGGCATCCTTCTGGGAACGCGTACCCAGGGTGGGGCAATGCGGTATCTCTCGCGATTTGGAGTATTTCTCGAGCAGATGAAACCAGTGCTTCTCACCGTTCGGGTCAACCTCCGACTCCCCCGCCTTCGCTTTGAACCGGTGCGGAGGAAAAATGCCCTTGAACGTCTGGAGGTAGAAGACGTTCGCCTTCTGAAGCTGACAGAGATTGCTCTGGCAGACTACGCGTCGGGCCTGCTCACGCGCCTTGCCGAGCGATGGGATCAGGATCGCCACCAGCAGTCCGATAATCGCCACCACCACGAGGATCTCGATCAGGGTAAAAGCGAACGGCAGACGGGCGTGTTGACGCATGCAAGCCACTCCAGATGCGCAGCAGATGGAAACCGCGACGGAGCAGGCCGGGCGGCCGTGTCCTTCTGAGATCACCTTACCACTGGCTCCCAAACGTAGCAACGGAAATACCAGGCCCGCACGTCAGTCCGCAAACGACCGGCATCTTGCCGGTCAAACACGGGGCTGGAAGCCCGTCCCATCCTGCAAATGATTCTGGGGGTTCCACTTAGAACGGAGGAATCACCGGCGGCGGCTCGGGCACAGGCGGCACCGGAGGCGTGGGGGGAACCGGCGGCGTCGGCGGCACCGGAGGAACGGATGGCGTGGGAGGCGGCACAGGCGGCACCACCCCGGGCGGAACCGGATCGAAAACCGGAGCCACCGGATCGCTCGGGAAAAACAGGCTGGGGAAGAAGACCGGCTGGCCGGCTCCATCGGTGCCTGCAAAGCAGCCGTCACTGCCCATCAGGCACGCACCTGTGCCTGCGATCATTATCAGCCTGACGGTGTTCAGCAATCTGCTTCTCACGTTCATCGGGGCAACCTCGAGAATACAGGACCACGGTCCAAACCCCAGACCGGAAACGATACGCAAGGATTCAAGGATTACCGTCCCGGGCCGATCGCCGGAAACGCCGGCGCCGGAGCGATCCCTGAACTACCACCTGGCGAGCCCCCGCCGAGTGGCAGGTCCAGATCCGGGGGGCTCACGATCGTCCCTTCCAGCGGAATGAAACCCTCGCCTCCCAGGATGACCACTGCGTCCGTGCGCGGAGAATCGCTCAGCGGACAGCTTCCTCCCATGACCGAAGCAGCCATGACCGGCAGCAGGAGGAAGCGGAGCAGACGGTAGCGGCGGGTGGCTACCTCGTGAGCAGCGTCGGGCGACCCTTCACGCGTTTTCATGGCTGACGACCTCCCAGAAGACTCAGTGGCTGGCTGGTTTCCCAATGGCTCTCTGTTCCATGCTAGAAGCTCTACCTGAGAGTGATCTACTTCTCATGGCGGCAAAAGCAAAAGCTTACGTGCCGAGGTCGGGCCTGATGAGGTATAATGGCGGTCTGGCCGGGTCCGCGTGGGCCCTCGGCCGCTCAGGCACTCGGAGGAGTCATCCGTGATTCGGCAGACGAACGATTTGATGGGCTATGCGGGTGGCTTGTTCTGCGGTGGTCTGCTCGCTGCGGTCGGATGCGCCTCAGACCGTCCCTGCTGCCGGACAGCCGAGCAGGACTGCACCCAGCCACACGCCGTCGCCGCCCCGAGTACTGCCCCATCCACCGGCTCAGTCCTGGCAGCCAACCCGGGCGAATGGGTTGAGCTCTTTGACGGCCGCACCCTCACCGGCTGGAAGGTGCTCACCGAAAAAGCGTTCGACGACCACGGCCCCGTCTACGTCGAGAACGGAACGATAATTCTGGGGACCGGCAACCGCGAAACCGGCATCCGCTGCACCCGCGACTTCCCGCGCGACGACTACGAAATATCGCTCGAGGGGATGCGCGTGGACGGCTATGACTTCTTCTGCGGCATGACTTTCCCCGTGGGGGAGGAACCGTGCACGCTGATTCTGGGCGGCTGGGGCGGCAGCGTGGTCGGGCTCTCGAACGTGGACGGCGCCCATGCCGCCGAAAACGAAACCACCGAGGGCTACAACTTCGAGAACGGCCGCTGGTATGAGATCCGCCTTCGCGTGACACCCGACCGCATCGGCGCCTGGATCAACGACGACCAGGTCGTCAACCTGGAACGCGCCGGGCGGACCTTCTCGGTCTGGTGGGAGCAGGAGCCCTGCCGCCCGTTCGGAATCTCCTCCTGGGAAACAAAGGCGGCCCTGCGCAACATCAAGGTCCGCCGCATCCCCGGACCCTGAGCCGGGGGCGTTTCACGTTTCTCTGTAGCGGCCGGCGTCTCTGCCGGCCGTTGCCGTCACGCGCCATTCTGACGGCCGGCACGCAGGCCGGCTGCGACAAACACTGAAGTCTTGACACCCGGCGTGAGGCGAAGCCAGGGAGGACCATCACCGCCGGTCCAACCGCAGTCGCCCGGCCCTGAGGGGCACGCCTTCGCCTGCACCCAAGGTCACACTCGAGCGCGTCTCCTGCCCGTCGGGGCCGGGACTCACCACTTGCCACTTCCCCGCCGGAGGATAGACGCGCAGGGGCCAGGCAGGCACACCTTCCACTTCGACGGTTATACCTGACGTTGTGGCCGCCACGTCCAGAACCAGCCGGTGCAGATGAATGCGCGTGACCTTCAGCTCCCGCCAGTCCTTCGGCAGACGTGGGTTGATCTCGAAACCGTCAGCTCGCGGTTTGAAGCCCAGGAACCCGTTCAGCACCGTCTGCGGCACCAGGATGCTTTCGAAGAATTCCTGATCGACGCCCAGCCCGCCCGCGGTTCCACCGCCCTGTAGCGAGCCACGCTTTCCATCCTGGTAGTAAGCACGGTAGCCGCCGCCCTCCTGGACCTCCTCGTGCCAGCGGATGATCTCCTTCAAGCGAGTCCAGGCGTCATCCGGACCGCGGGTATCCAGCCGAGACATGAGATCGTGATAGGAAAACCCCAGCACGGCCCCGCCATCCTGCACCTGGCCACCGAAGGGAATCGTCTCGGGCGACGTCCAGGCCCAGTGATACCATTCGACATTGCGTTTCGTGCTCGCCCGCGGAGCGAATCGCCAATGATAGATATCCTCGCCGGTCGAGGTATCGTCCTCGACAATCCGCTCGCCGGATACCCAGGACATGATCGCCCTGGCCTGCTCGGGATTGGCGAAGCGGTAGTGGATCGCTTCCAGGTTCAGGAACGTATAACCGTAGTCGTATGACTTTCCGTCCACGTCGATGCCGGGAATGAACCGCTCCGTCTGAGCGTTCCAGAAAAGCCGGCCGGCGTGACTCTTCACCTCCTCGGCGTGCTGACGCAGGAGGTCCGGCCGGCGGCCCAGCGGCCCGCCCGGGAGGTTCCATTCGGGGTGGGCGATGATCTGCTCTTCGAGGACGGCCAGGTGATGCAGCGTAGCGTAGTAGTGGATGGTCGCATACGCGTCCTGGTACCCGAACGGGAGGATGTCCCAGTAGTTATGGCCGATGCTGTCGCCGGGGCGGATGACTTTTTCGCCTTTGTCGTTGAAGGTGATGCCGCTGCGGCCGGTGTGCCCCGGAAACGCGGCCAGGATGCACTTCTTCTCGAGCCCACCCAATTCGTGCATGAGATAGAGCATGGCCAGCCGGATGCGCGACAGGTTGGCCCGCAGGAAGTTCAGGTCCCGCGTCCACGAAAAGTACTGGCAACAGCCGCGGATGAAGTTCTGGTTGTTGATGTTGTGCCGCGTGTCGTACGTCGTGAACAGGGCCTGGATGCCGACCTTGGCTCCAGGCGGATTGTCGAAGTTCACGCCCAGGCGGGTAACGCGGCCTTTCCACTCCGGTGAGCGGCATACGGGAATCATGGTAGAGACCACGCCTTTGCCGTCGACCGGTTCGAAATAGAAGCGCCGGGCGGGTGAGAAGTCGGGCTCCTGCTCGGTAATCCACTCGATGTAGGGCTGGGCGGAGCCAAGTTTCTCCGCCCGCCAGCGAAGCTGCATGAAGGGCGCCTGGGCGGTGTCGATGATCAGGGGCGGCGTCCGCACGACGGCGCCGGCGGAAGTCGGCTCCAGATTCCACGCGTGGTCGGCGATGCCCAGATCCTTTGCGCCGATCACTTCCCAACCGTCCTGCTTTTTCTCCTCCGTGCCGTGCCAGCCATGAGGCACGCCCTGAAGCGAGAAATGCCAGCCCCAGGTCTGGGCGCCGACGGCCGCGCCCTGTGCCCAGAAGGGGAAGGGCCAGCCCTGCTGGTGGGCAATGGAGGCATGCTGGTGGGTAGCGACGTAGCCTTCGGCGTCCATGATGCGGCTGGAAAGAGTCTGCGCCCAACGTTGCCGGATGGTCTGCATCCGATTCTCATGCGCGGTGGCCGGCCAGAGCGTGGATCCGGACAGCCACTCGTCCCAGAGCGTGGCCAGCGGCCCGCCGCGCTGATAGTGAATCCAGTACAGCTCGCGTAGTGTCTCCATGGCCGGCTCATGGCCGGGCACCACGAAGCGCGGGAAGTCGGCGGGTATCTCCACCCGCGGGCGCTCCGCACGGGTAGCCGATGGACCGACCGGGGACAAAGCGATCAGCGCAATAGCAAAC
>BTUC01000379.1:0-7068 GCA_045863575.1 Phycisphaerae bacterium | reverse complement strand
TCAGCATCACGAACTTCAGCACGCGAAAGCTGGCCCGCAGGGCGTTGGACAACGACTCGCTGGCGGGATCGAGCGGCTCCTCGTCAAGCACGTGCAGGGCGTGGTCGTGATGGTGCCCGTCACCGCTTTCGAGGTGATGCTCGTGGTCGTCCAGCACGGGTGTTTGGAATCGGTCAGCCAAGGTTCATCGCTCCACGCCGGATCGGCGTCGGTCGTTTCGCTTTGTCAGTTCTCTCGTTCTCGCATTCACACTGGCTCGTCCTGAGAATCCCCGGCGCCTCACCGCGGCTCGATGATGTCGGGCAGCGCGCCCAATAAAGCCGGGTTCTGTGACACCCGGTCCACCGGGCGCGTGGTGGGACTGGCCTGCGCCTCCCTCACGCGGGGGGCGGCCGGCGCCGCCATGTCCCGCAGCAGGTCGAGAGGCTGCTGGTCGGCATCCAGGATCAGGGTGGTCCGCTTCTCCAGGATCTTGGCCAGGTTCTTGATCTTCAGCAGAAACACGGCCAGCTTCTCATCCTGGCGGAACGTCTCGTTGTACTTGGCCGCCTCCGCCTGCCCCTGGGCGATGATCTCCGCCGCCTTGCGATCCGCAAACGTCAGGATGGTGCCGGCGATACCCTCGGCCGTGTCCTGGATCTGCTTGGCCCTGGATTCGCCCTCGCTCGTGTACCGTGCCGCGATCGCCTGCCGCTCCTTCTTCATGGCGGCGAACACATCCTCAGTGATTTTCTGTGGCAGGGCCAGCTTCTCGATGCGCACGGTCTGGACGTCAATACCGAACTTGTCCTGCGCGTAGTCATGGATCGCCGCCAGCAGTTCCCTTTCAATCTCCTCGAACTGAAGCTGCTGTGGATCGATGGAGACGAAGTTCGCAAAATCGTAGTGGCCGATCACCGTCTTCTGATCGTTGCGCACACGCGAGATGAGCTTGTCCGCCGCGTCTTTCATGCTGGTGCAGGTCTTGCGGAAGACATAGGGGTCATCGATGCGCCAGCCGATGGCGGTGGTCACGATAATGGTCTTGCCGTCCTTGGTCGAGGTTTCCTCGCCGGGCGTAGAGGTGGTCTGTAGACGCTGGTCGTAGATCGTGACCCTCTGGATGGGGAAGGGCCACTTCCATTTCAGCCCCGCCTCCTTGACCACGTCCTCTTCCGTGGCCTTGCCGAAAGTCGAGATTACGGCGGATTCGTTGAAGCGGACCTGGTAAGTGATCATATAAAGCCCCAGGATCAGGACCAGCGCCACGCCGGCGATCATCGAGGGCAGATTGCGTTTCATGTTCCAGTTCTCTCCATCATCTTCAGACTACTCGGTTCCCATCGGTTATTACGATTACCGCCGACCGCTCCGCTGGCGGCTGTCCTCTTGTTCTCCAAACCGTCAGCGGTTCGCCTCATCGACGGCCACATCCATCGAGGCGTTCATCGGTTCCTGGAGATTCAACTGGAAGGTGGGCATTTCGTAGTTCCCGCTCGCCGCCAGCACGAATTTGCGGATGTTGCCCATGCCTTCCACCAGCGTATCCAGGTATCGGCGCATCTGGTAAACCTCCGGCGCGGCCCGCATGTTGGCCATGGCCTGTACGAAGGCCAGCGATTCGGCGTGAGCGTCGTTGGCTACTTTCCATCGCTGGGCCTGGGCCTGGGCGATTTTGCCCGCCGCCTCGCCGCCAATGGGGGCCAGGTTGCGGTCGGCGGCGCCAAAGAACAGCTCCTTGACGCGCCGGCGGGCCTGATCACGCACCTCGGGATTCGCGTTCTCGTCTGCGTCCAGACGGTTCATGCGCTCAATAGCCACCGCCAGTTCCTCCGCCCGCCGGACCTCGCCGGCGGCCTTGGACAGTTTCTTGTTGTAGTCGGCCCAGGCGCTGTTGACGCTGGCGGTGCGCTTCTGCTCGGCGCCGACCACCTCCTGGAAGGCCTCGGCCGTCGGCTCTGGCGGGTGAACGCCCTGGAGTCCCAGGAACACGATGTTCACACCCAACTTGGCCGCGTTTGCCGCCGCCTGGATGCTCTCGCGCAGATTGGCCTCAATCTCACCGCGCTGACCACCCATGATGCCCATCACGTCCGCACTGGCGCACTGCCGCATGATTTCGCGGTTAGCCAGGGCCGCCAGCATCTCTTGCGGTGCCTCGTACTCCTTCAGCCAGTGCCACGCATCGGTGATCCGGTACTGGATGGTCACCGCGATGCGCAGCAGGCTCACCGGCACGGCCCGGCTCTCCTCCCGGCGCAAGCCGGGCCGGTCGTCGGCCTGGTCAACGGCCGGCACGAGCTCGTTCGTCATGGCGGCGGGCCGAGTAGCCGAGGAGGACGAAGTCAAATACTCCTGTAGCTTTGGCGTGGCCACCAGCACCTCCAGGTGCGGCTCCTGGGAATGCTTGTTGGTCCAGAGGATCAGCTCATCTTTCTTATCCTGTGCGTCATGGGACGCCGCAGATTCGAGGCCAATTTTCATTTCGTGAATCTGCGAGGTGGCCACCTTGTGGGTGATGTCGATAGGCCACGGCCACTTGAAATGCAGTCCCGGTCCCAAGGTACTCTGCGCGGCACCGGTGGAGTCCGTCCAGGTCTTGCGCTCGCCGAAGTGCTCGATTACCGCTTCCTCGTCCACATCGACCAGCACTGTGCTGCTGGCCAGGAACAGCGTCAGCACCGCGAAGCCCGCCAGCGGAACCACCGAGCGCTGGAGGAGCTTGTAGAACCAGGTCGAAGAGACATCGAAACCGAACTGATAGTTGATCGCGTCCGCAATGGAGCGGGCAATGCCGCCCGGCTCGCTGAACAGCCCCAGCAGGCGGCTGTCGAATGCCGGCCGCGGCTCCTCGTTGGCGGAGCGCGGGCGATAGAAGTCGAGCACGAAGTTCAACGTGAACTCGATGGCCAGGACGATCATCAGCCCGCGAAGCACCTTGGCCAGGACGTGTTCGGGGACGGCCGTCTCCGCGTAGTGCAGCGCCGCCAGCGTGGCGCCGGTCGCGACCGCCGCCAGCGTGATGCCCATCAGGTAGCTCGCGCCGGCTCGGAGCATCTGCGACTCGGCCTGCCGGGCCATGCCCACCGCATAGCGCGAGAAGAGGAAGCTGGCGAACGCCGCGCCACCCACAAACCAGATCAGAAGACCGCTCTGAAGGTTCTTCGTCGGTTGCCATTGATCCGAGTTGAGCGGGGCCCAGAGGCTCCATCCCCAGCCCATCAATGCCGCGCTCAGCAAAGCCACCACCGTGATGGCCGTGAATACCGGCAGCATCCACCGGTACATCCAGGTCAGCCGACGACGCGCCAGCAACAACTGCTCGCCCTCGGTATCGAATAACGCTCCACCGGTCAGGCCGCTGTCCCGCTCCCGGCGAAGCTGCTCGATTTCAAAGGCTTCGTCCTGAACCAGGGCCCGCTGGTGGTAAACCAGCACCAGCGCCAGCCAGATCACGGACCCCACCCCGGTCAGCAGGGCCAAGGCCCGCATCGGGTCCGAGTGGCTGTAGACCCACAGAATCAGGAAGAAGCCCGCCAGCAGGACCTCAAAAATGAGGCCCGCTAAAGCGACATTTCTAGCTCGACGTTCAGGTCTTTGGTTCACAATCACGGCTTGTTTCTCGGTAGACTGACCAGTTCCGGGTCGGTGGTTCGACGGCTCTGCCTTTTCGCGCTCGCGGGCAAATCCGCCGACCAGTGGACGGCCAAGCGGCGTACTTTACAATAAGCTCCACACGCTGCCAAGCGATCGGAGCCCTGGGAGCCGGCCGGGCCGCTTGGGTTGCCCGTGTCCGGCATCGACGATGTAAGTTAAGATTTCCACAACGGTTAGTGACACAATCGCCATGCTGACAAAGATCTGGGGCATTATCGTCAACAGCTTCACCGAAACCATTCGTCAGCCCATCTATGGCGTCCTGCTCCTGGTGACCGCCGGGTTGCTGGTGCTCAATGTCGGGCTGAGCATGTACTCGCTCGAGGTGGATTCCACCAATCCCAATCTGTCCGGCGACAACAAGATGCTGAAAGACCTCGGCCTTTCTACGTTGCTGCTCTCCGGTTTGTTTTTATCTGCCTTCAGTGCCGCCGGGATTCTGTCGCGTGAAATCGAAAATAAGACCGTTCTGACCGTCATCAGCAAGCCGATCAGCCGTCCTGCCTTCCTGGCGGGCAAGTTTATCGGACTCATCGGGGCTCTGGCCGTCGCCTTCTACCTCTGCGGTATCGTGTTTCTGCTGACCATGCGGCATAAAGTGCTGGAGCGGGCCTCCGACGATTTCGATCTGCCGGTGATTGTTTTTGGCCTTTGCGCCGTGCTCTTCTCCATCTTGATCGCAGCCTTTTGTAACTACTTGTACGACATACAGTTTTCGTCGCTGGCGATCGCCCTGGCAGTTCCGCTGATGACGCTGGCACTGATCCTCGTGGCGCTCATCGATCCCCACTGGCAGATTCAGCAATTCGGTAAGGATTTCACTGACGGTCAGCTCGTGGGCGCGGCTTTCCTCGTGTTCGCCATGATCATGATCCTGACTTCGGTCGCGGTGGCGGCCTCCACGCGCTTTGGGCAGGTGGCCACACTGCTGATCTGCATGGTGGTTCTGCTGGTGGGTCTGGTTTCGGATGCGTTCTTCGGCCAGGCGGCGGCAGCCAACCCGGTGGCCCAAGTGGCTTATTGGATTTCCCCGAATTTCGCTTTCCTGTGGGTTGCCGACGCCTTAACGCTCAACAATGCCATCACTTTGCAGTACGTCGGCACCGCTTTTGGATACGCCATGCTGATCGTGACGGCCTGGCTGTGCATCGGGGTGGCCCTGTTCCAGAAGCGCGAAGTCGGTTGACATACGCACCGGTACAATGGGGCTGACCCGCAGGGTACAGGTAGCGGCCGGCCTCTGTGCCGGCCGTTGCCTTGAAGTAGCCTCTGGCCGGCGGTTTGCCTTGGGCACCGGTCTCTGCGCTAGCCGCCTGGGCTCACCTTCCGGTGGTCGCACTGTCGGCCGCTTCAGTCCTGCGAGCAGCCCGCTGACAGGTCACAGCCACCGCCAACGACGGAAGAAGAACAGCAGCATGGCGCTCAACATGGTCATAAGCCCGATGACGATCCAGAAACCGAAGGGGTTGTCGCTGGGGGGCCAGAGCCGCTCGAAGTTCATCCCATAGATTCCGGTGATGAGCGTCAATGGCAGCATCATGGTGGCGAAGATGGTGAGCGTCTTCATCGTCTCGTTGGTCCGCTGAGACAGGGAGGACATGTAGACGTCGCGGGCTCCGAGCACCAGTTCCCGATACAGGTCGATCATCTCCGTCGTCCGCACCAGGTGGTCCAGCACGTCACGGAAGTAGGGGCGGATGTTCTTACCGATGAAGCCGTACTCTCCACGGGCCAGTTGGCCGATGGACTCACGCAGCGGGATGAGATAGCGACGGACCTGAACGAGCTCTGTCTTGAGCATCGAAATCCGCTCAAGGAGGTCGGCCTCGGGCTCGCTGAGAGCCGCCTCCTCCATGTGCACGACCTCGGTTTCCATACGGTCCAGCAGCGGCTGGTAATGATCGATGACGCCGTCCACCACGGTGTGTAGCAAGTGGTCCATGCCGCGGCCGAGCACGTTCTCCGGGTCCCGGCAGCAACGGGCCTTGATCGTCTGGATGGAGGGCATCTCCTGGTGATGAATGGTCACCAGGTACTGCGGTGAGCAGAAGATGGCCAGCTCGCGCGAACCCACGAAGGAATGCTCCGCGCTGAGCACCGGCCCATAGATGACCATGAAGATGTGGCCTTCGTAGGGGTCGATGCGCGATCGCTGCTCACCGTGGATGCAGTCCTCGATGGCCAGCGGATGGAAGGAAAACGCTTCGCCCAGCAGCATCAGCGTCCACTCGTCGGGCGCCTCGAGGTCGACCCAGAGTTGCGTTCCGGTTTCACGCAGGACGCGGGCGGCTTCGATCAGAGACTCGGTCGTCTCGAACCTGCCGTCAGCGTGTCGTATATGGGCGATGAGCACGGGCACATTGTAAAGAGGCCGCGCAGCCAGCGTCAAAGCGGGGGGCATGGAGCACCGGTCTGCGTGCAATGTGTGCCACTGCTCTGTGCTGTGAGCAGTGCCGGGAGCGAGGGAGCGTCCGTGGCCTCGAGGCGCTGCCGAACCGCCTCCGCGAACGACTTCGGCGTGGCAAGCACAGCAGTGGCACACGGGCAAACAGGTTCTCAGCGGGCCGCGCCGGTGAGCGTCTTCTCCAACTGACCGATTCCCCCGCGGCCCATGCCCAGTAGCAGGTTGAGCAGGTCGTTCATTCCGCTGAGAAACTCGGCCAGGTTGTCCAACCGTTCGCGGTACACCTTGGCCTCGCGGCGCTGCTCGTCCTTGAAGGCCGGCATCTGTTCCGCCACCATCTGGCGACAGCGGTTGATCGTCTCGATGATCGGCTCCACCTCGCGGCGCCGCCGCTCCCGGACGATGGTCTCGAACATCTCCCACACGTCCGTCTGGGCGACGAAGTACTCCTTGCGGTCGCCCTTGACGTGCACACGATTGACCAGCCCCCAGTTGACGAGCTGCCGGATGTTCATGCTCGTGTTGCCGCGCGAAATCTGGAGTGCCTCCATGATCTCGTCGGTATTGAGCGGCTCGGCCGAGATGTACAGCAGGGCGTGCAACTCGGCCATCGTCCGATTGATTCCCCAATACCCGCTCATCTCGCCCCAACGGCGGATGAACAGGGCCCGCGATCGTTCTATGGCATCTTGCATGGCGAGCTCCTGAACTTTCAGTATACTCTGAAATCATCATAAGCTGATCGCCGAGGAGAATCAAGATGGGTGTGAGCAGCCAAGGGCCGACACGCCTGTCGGGGGCGCTTGGGAGGTGATCGGCAACGGCAAAATCGGAGCCCTGGACCGGAATGTTCCGGTGCTACCGTGCACCAGTTCTCTGGCGAAACCAGATGCGGATTCGGTGATGATGATGCCGCGATTGCTGCCCGTCAATCACGGCGCGTTGAGCGTCCGAGCACTCTTGGTTCACATCATTCGTATCCATTCGGTGAACTGCATCTTGTTTCCAGGGTTGCCGGCCTGAGAAGA
>BTUC01000378.1:0-7116 GCA_045863575.1 Phycisphaerae bacterium | reverse complement strand
TGCTCCTCGAGCTTCAACACGACCAGCAGTTTACGTCGAGAACGGAGCACGCCCGGCCAGGACTTGCGGTCTACCTCTGGACGGCCACGCTGCTCTCGCTGCTGACGGTCAGCTACTTTCTTCCCCAGGCGCTGCGTGGACGGTCTCTGGGCGAGGGCGAGGGCGTCACCTATTACCTGCCCATGCGCGAGTTGGTCGCCGAGGCTTGGCGGGAGGGGCGCTGGCCGCTCTGGAACCCCTACGTTTATGGCGGCATGCCCTTGCTCGCGGACTGCCAGGCGGGTGCCTTCTATCCCCCCAATCTGCTGTACCTGTGCCTTGAACCCGTGCCGGCCATGAACACGGTGCTCCTGGTCGGCGATGTGATCGCCGTGTTTGGGATGGTCCTTCTACTGCGGGCGTATCGCGTCTCCGCGCTGGCGGCTGCGGCCGGGACGTTGGTGTTCGTCTTCAGTGGCTTCATGATCGCCCACATGGGTCATGTGTCCATCGTCAACGCGGCGGTCTGGATCCCCTGGATTTGCCTGGTGATCCACCGCTGGTGCATGCAAGGCGGGCGATGGTGGCTGGTGGCCGGCGCGTTGCTCTGGGTCGTGCAATTCCTCGCCGGGCATCCCCAGATCGTCGTCTACACCGCCATCATTGCGGGACTGCTCGCCGTGTCCTTGCGGCTCCAGGGGCAGTTTCGGGGCTGGCGGGTCTGGGCCGGTCTGGCAGCCATGGGCATCGTGGCCGTGCTGCTTTGTGGCGTCCAGATCCTCCCCACATTCGCGCTCAGCGGCGAAACCGGCCGCAGCCTTCAACCCCAGCTCTGGCTGTTCCAGAACTACCATTTCCCGCTGGCCTACACGCCGTTGCTCTGGCTGCCGTACCTGTACGGCACGCAGGCCCACACGCCGCTGGATTACACCTGGTGGGGTGACTGGAACTTTGTTGAGACCGCTGGCTATGCCGGGCTCTTGCCCTGGATGCTGGTACCGGCTGCGATTTGCCTCCCAGGCGGGCGGGTGAGAATGGGGCGCATGTGGGCGACCATCGCCGCCATCAGTCTGGTGCTCGCCTGGAATACCGACACTCCGGTCGGACGCCTGCTTTTCCATGTACCCGTATACAACGCCTTCGAGTCCGCGGGACGGCATCTCATCGGCGTGATCCTGGGTCTGGCCATGATCACGGGCATCGGCCTGGACGCCTTGGCCGAAGCCACCCGGCTTCGAGCCCGGCGGTTCAGCCGTCGCGGTGCATGGGGTGTGATCCTGCTGGTCGTGTCGGTGATCCTTGCCGGCATCTGGGGGTACGAGTACGCGACCGTGCATCTGCACCACGGCGTCGGCATTTCCTCGGGCCGGCCCTGGTACTGGCAGCGCCCCTGGATGGTGGCGCCCTGGGCGTTCCTGGTGCCTGTCCTCGTGGGGGGGCTGTCGGCATGGCTACTGTGTCGGTACGCCGCGCAGCCGGGCAGCCGGGCCCTCTGGCCGGTGGTGGTCATTCTCCTCATCGATGTGGGGTCTGCCGGGTACCTGTGCGCATGGCGCTGGCGGCATCACGGCACGTACAAGGTCCAACCGCTCGCGCCGGAACTGGCCAGGTTGCTTTCACCGCCGGGTGACGGCGTGTCACCTCCGCCCCGATATCTGCTGTTCGGCCCCTGGGGTGAGCAATACGCCGTCAATCCGCAGGGCAACATGTTGCGGCGCCTGGCAAGTCTCAATGGCTATGGCCCATTTCAATTGGCCCGCTACCACCACATGCTGGCCGGTCTGAAACACGATGGCCTGGTCAGCGATGAGTCGCTCCTCCATGAGAGCCGCGCGCTGGATCTGTGGGCCTGCCGCTATGTGCTGGTGCAGATACCGCCCGGAGGGCAGGTTCCTTCTGCATTAGAAGATTCCTCGCGCTATCAGGTCGTGCACCAGGACGGCGCCCTGCGGGTTTTCGAGAACCTCCGCGCGTTGCCGCACGCGCGATTTGTCGGGGAAGTGCGGGTGCTGGACGACGAGGAAGCAGTTCTGAAGGCGATCACCACCGGCCGTCTGCCGGATGATCAAGTTTTCGACCCACGGCGGATGACGCTGGTTACTTCCGATGTGCACCGCAGGCAGCTCACGGATACCCCGCCGATGGAACCTCTGCGGGGAGACTTTTCAGTGCGCTGGCTGGCCTGCGACTCCGATCGGCTCTTGCTCGAAACGGCAGCATCCCAAAGCGCGGTGCTCCTTCTTGCCGAGCCCTACCTCGAGGGCTGGGGAGCCAGACTCGACAGCGCGGAGGAGGTGCCGATCGTGCGTGCAGACTACATGCTTCGCGCCGTTCGTATCCCCAGTGGCCAGCATCGGCTCGAGCTGCGGTATCGCCCGGCCGCGGTGCGTCAGGGCCAGTTCGCCTCACTTGTCGGCTTTGCGGGGCTGGTCCTTCTCGCGGTTTGGCCGCGACGGTTCAGGGCCTCCTGACGCCCCGTCGGTGGACTTAGGGCTCCTCGGGCCCGGCGGCATCGTCATACCTTGTGCACAGAGCCGCGCGCGGATTTTCTTGAACCCTTCTGCGCTGCGCTTATAATTCACCAGTGTTAAGCATCGAGTAGGGCTGGCCGGGCGCCTACCGTATCGCACGGCTATCGACAGGAAGCTCCTATTTCAGCGACTGACATCACGATGGCGTCCGCGATTCGGGCGGTGGGTGGTTCTGCATGAGTATCTTCTCTGGAAGCAGCGTGGCCGAGGTTTCTGGTTCAGCGTTTTGCGATTGCTTCAGCAGGCAGCTGGAACGCATCGGGTGGGTGGGGGTATGCCTGGCCCTAGCTTTGACGGTCACGGCTCAAGCGCAAGCCCCCGGCGCTGCGACCCCGCTGGTGGTTGTCCCGGCCGAGAAGCGCGAGGTCAGCCAGACGCTGCCGGTGATCGGTTCCGTGCAGCCGCTGACCCGCAGCCTTATCGCCAGCGAAGTGGCCGGACTCGTGGAAGAGTTCCCGGTGGATGAGGGTGATCGGCTGGAGAAGGGGGCGGTCATCTGCAAACTCCGGGATACAACCCGGCGGTTCGCTTACGAGGAAGCCCAGTCGACACTGAAGCAATGGCAGGCTCAACTCGCTGAGCTGGAAGCCGGCACGCGCAAGGAGGAGCTCGCCCGGGCCAGAGCCGCCATGGAGGAGGCCCGCACCATCCATGAGAGGTGGAAACGCGAGCTGGAACGGGTTCAGCGGCTCTGGAACGAGCAGTCGGCCAGCCTCAAGGAATACAACGATACCATTGCGGACGAGGCGGCCGCACGCCTCCGCCTGGCCCAGGCCACGGCGGATTACGATCTGGCCGTGGCGGGTCCACGGAAGGAGGAGATTACCCGTGCCCGCATGCAGGTTGAGGCCGGCCGCTCGATGGTCGCCAGGCTCAAGGACGATCTCGAACGGACGGTCATCCGTGCCCCGTTCACGGGATACATCACCCGGCAATACACCGACGTCGGTTCTTGGGTGACCGTGGGGGGCACGGTCGTGGAGATGATCGACCTCGAACGCGTCAAGGTGCGCGTGGACGTGCCGGAGAGCGCGGTTTCGGCCGCCCGGGTCGGCGCCGAGATCGGCGTGACTTTCGATGCAGTGGCTGGCATGTTCAGCGGAACCATTCGACACGTGATCCCCCAGGCGGACGAGAGGGCGCGCACCTTCCCGATTGAGATCGAGATCCCCAATGACCAACGCACCTTGAAGAGCGGTATGTTCGCCCGTGCCCGTGTGCCCGCCGGTCCCACCCGGGAGTCCGTGGTCGTGCCGCGGGATGCGATCCTTCAACGAGGCAGCACGCACATGGTCGTGGTCGTCGGCCCGTCGCCGTCCGGTCAGGGGCAGGTCGGCATGCCCGTTCCCGTGCAGCTGGGCGCCAGCCTGGGCGACTGGGTGGCCATTGACTCGAGCTCGGTTCAGCCGGGTATGCCCGTGGCCGTCAAGGGCCACGACCGCATTTATGGGCCTCAACCGGCCGCTCCCATTCCGGCGGGCGATCCGGCCACACAGCCCGCCACCACCCAACCCGTGGCCGCCTTGAACAACTGAGATGCTGGCTGCTGAGTGCTGAACGCTGACGGCTGAATAACCATGGATATCATCCGCTTCACTATCAACAATCCGGTCAAGGTCGCCGTGGGCGTGCTGCTGATGTGCCTGTTCGGCGTGCTGGCTTTGTTTCAGTTGCCCATTCAGCTCACGCCCAACGTGGATGAGCCGCGGGTCACCGTCACGACGCTCTGGCCGGGCAAGAGCGCCCGCGAGGTGGAGCGCGAAATCATCGAACGACAGGAGGAGAAGCTCAAGGGCGTCCCCAATCTGCGCAAGATGACCTCCACCGCGCGCGAGGGCCAGGCCGAGGTCGAGCTCGAGTTCTTCGTCGGCGTGGACAAGGACGTCGCCCTTCGCGATACCGACGAGAAGCTCAACCAGGTCAGCAATTACCCGCCTGAGGTGGAGAGACCCACCATCGTGGCGGCGGACGCCGCGCTGGCCACGCCGATCGCGTGGCTGATCTTCAGGGCACAGGACGGCCGCGACGTCTCCACCATGCGCGATTTCGTCTGGGACCATGTCAAGCCCATCCTGGAGCGCGTGGACGGCCTGGCATCGGTGGACGTGTTCGGCGGACGCGAGCGGGAAGTCCAGGTGCTCATCGATGCGGCCCGCCTCGCCGCCCGCGGCCTCACGCTTCGAGACCTTGAGCAGGCCCTGCGCGGCGAAAACGCCAACGTCTCTGCCGGTACCATGGCCACCGGCAAGCGCGATTTTATCTACCGCACCGTGGGCGAGTACGAGACGGTCGACCAGATCGAAAACACGGTGATTGCCTACCGCGATGGGGGACCGGTGTATGTCCGGGACGTCGGTCGGGCCATCAAGACTCACGAGAAGCGGACCGGCTTCGTGCGCTCGAGAGGTGAGCCGGTGCTTGGCATGCCGGCACGGCGGGAGACGGGCGCGAATGTCATCTCCGTGATGGCCGGTCTCCGCGAACAGATCGACAAGGTCAACAAGGAGATCCTTCATCCTCGCGGGCTGGGCCTGGAACTGACGCAGGTCTACGACGAGACGGTCTACATCAACTCGTCCATCGACCTGGTCCGCGACAACCTCATCTACGGCGGCATGCTGGCGGCGATCGTGCTGCTGCTGTTCCTGCGCAACTTCCGGGCCACCGGTGTGGTGGCGGTGTCGATTCCCATCTCGGTGATCGGCACGTTCCTGGCCGTCACCATGCTGGGCCGCAATCTGAACGTGGTCATGCTCGCGGGCATGGCCTTTGCCGTCGGCATGGTGGTGGACAATGCGGTGGTCGTGCTGGAGAACATCTACCGCCATCGCCAGATGGGCAAGTCCAGCTTCCAGGCAGCCCAGGACGGCGCAACGGAGGTGTGGGGCGCCGTGCTGGCCAGTACCCTCACCACCATGGCCGTGTTCATTCCGGTCATCTTTATCGAAGAGGAAGCCGGCCAGCTCTTCCGCGACATCGCCATCGCCATCAGTGCCGGCGTGTTTCTCTCGATGGTGGTATCCGTACTGGTCATACCCACGCTCTCGGCACGCGTGTTGGGCGGCGCCAAGAGCGCTCTGAAGGAACATAAAGGCGGGAGGATGTCGCGGGCGGTGGCTGACCTGGTCAGTCTGGCTGGCCGGCATTGGTACGTGAAGCTGCCGGTGATCGCCCTGTTTGTTCTCGGCTCACTGTTCGGCTCGTACTATCTCAAGCCGCCCACTGATTACCTCCCCAGCGGCAACCGCAATCTGGTGTTCGGCTTCCTGATCACCGAGCCGGGGCTGAGCCCCCACGAATTCGAGACCATGGCCCACGACATCGAGGCCTACCTGCGGCCTTATTGGGAAGCCGAACTTGGTTCTCCCGAGGCCGAGGCACTGCCGCCGGTCGAACTGCCCCTGGGCGGGGCGGCGGCCGGACCCGGCGCGGCCACCGTGAAGGTAAAACCGGCTCCCATCGAGAATTTCTTCTTTGTCAACTTCAATAACACCTGCTTCATGGGTGCGACCAGCAAGGATCCGCTGAACGTCAAGCCGCTGCAAGCGGTGCTGACGAATGCGGCCTATGCCTCGAAGCGCACGGTCGGCTCATTCGCCGTGTTCTTCCAGACGGGCCTGTTCGGCGGTGTGCGTAGCGGCAATACCATCGACCTCGAGGTGCGCGGCCCGGATCTCGACGAAGTCAATGAGGCGGCCGGGAAGCTGTTCGTGGCCTGCATGGAAGCCGGCCTGGGCATGCCCCAGCCCGAGCCGAACAACTTCAACCTGCTGCGGCCGGAGATCCGGGCTATCCCCGACCGCGCCCGGGCGGCCGACATCGGCATGACCGTGCGCGACATCGGCTTTGTGGTCGAGGCGGCGGTCGATGGCGCCTATGTGGGCGGATTCCGCGACGAAGGCGACGAAATCGACATGGTCGTCAAGCTCGAAAACCCCGACCAGAGCCCGGTCCAGAACGTTCGCGCGGTGCCGGTGTATGCGCGATCCGGAGCCATTGTGCCGCTGGAATCCGTCGTCAACTTTGCCGAGGTGGGGGCCCCGCAGCAGATCAACCACATCGAGGAGATGCCCGGTGTGACGTTGCGCATCCGCCTGCTTGGCGGCGTGGCTCTCGAGTCGGCCATGACCACGCTCGAGAACGATATCATCGGTCGAATGCGCGAAGCGGGGCAGATCGATTCGTCGATCTTCACCTCGCTGGCTGGTAATGCCGACAAGCTGGTGCAGACGCGGGCGGCCATGTTTGGTCGCTGGACCGGCTGGAACGCTCAATCGATCCTGGCCCTGGTGCAGAGCCGCGGCTTTCTGGCCCTGCTGATTACCTATCTGCTGATGGCCGCTCTGTTCGAGTCGTTTGTCCACCCGATCTCGATCATGCTGACGGTGCCGCTGGCGGCGGTGGGGGGTTTTGCCGGGCTGAAGCTGGTCTATTGGATGAGCCTTCAGGATCCGGTGCAGCCGATCCAGCAACTCGACGTCGTCACCATGCTGGGCTTTGTCATTCTGCTCGGCATCGTGGTCAACAACGCGATTCTCATCGTGCACCAGTCGCTGAACAACCTGACCTACGGCATGACGCCGGAGCAGGCCATCCACGAATCGAT
>BTUC01000377.1:5300-7132 GCA_045863575.1 Phycisphaerae bacterium | reverse complement strand
TGACTTCACCACGCCCAAGCCCATCGGTGAGGGCATCGGCGCGGACCACGAGCAGGTCAAATTCGGCAACGGGTGGGATCACTGCTGGGTCCTGAACAAGCGGAATTCCAAAGAGCTCTCCCTGGCGGCCCGCGTGCACGAGCCCAAGTCCGGCCGGATCATGGAAATGTACACCACCGAGCCGGCCGTCCAGTTCTACAGCGGCAACTTCCTGGATGGCAGCAACGTGGGCAAATCAGGAAACGCCTACGAGTTCCGCAACGGCTTCTGCCTGGAGGCGGAGCACTATCCGGATTCTCCGAATAAGCCGAAGTTTCCATCAACCATCCTGCGACCGGGTAAAACCTACCAACAGACGACTGTTTACCGGTTCTCCGCGAAGTAGCCCTTGAATGGATCGCGTCCTGGCACTCGGGCAGGCTCCCCCGCCGTGAAACGCCGCCCCGATCTCGCCACAGAGTGCGGCCGGGCTCGCGCCGGTTTCAGGACTGCTGGGCGGGGCTTAGAATGAGCCATGCGGGAGAGTCCCACAACCGGCGGAGACCAGCAATGATCATTTCGCGTGTGCGCATCGGACGGATTCTCGTTCCGGCCCTGTTGGGGCTGGCTTTCGGCACAGTGGAGCCGCTTCCAGCGTGGGGGCAGATCCGGACCCCCGGGCAGGTTCTGCGGCCCGTGCTGCCCGCCAACGAAGAACCGTCCGACGACCAGGAACCGGAAGCGCCGCAGCCGGAAGCGCCTCCGATGCCGATGGAGGCCGGGGAACCGGTTCCCGCGGATCAGCTCCTGGAGATTCAGGCCGCCAGAACCGCGGAGGAGCTGTTCGATCTGGCCAAGACGTTCTTCATTACCCGGCAGATTCCCGCAGCGGTGATGTGCGTGGAACGGGCTTGCAACCTGAAAAAGGAACTATTGACCGACACAAGCCGGCAGTCGCCGCGAAGCTGGCATGAGTTCTGGTTCGGCCAGCGGGCGAAATGCGCGAACGCCGGTTGCCGACCAAGGACGTCGCCGCCCGCGTGGAATTGGCCGTCTGGTTGTACGAGGCGGGGTTGAGCGGGCCCGCCCGCAACACCTTGTCAGCCGCCCTGCAAATCGACAAGAACGACGCTCAGGCCAGAGCCCTGGCCGAGAAGTGGCACTTGTTCAGCGGGGGACCGGTACAGTTCAACCTGACTTGTGGCCTGACTCAGCCTCTGCTGGTGAGTTCCATCCAGGACGAAGGCTTGACGCTTACTCCGCGGAAAGACGACCACCAGTACCTCATCCTGCCGATCGCGTACGCCACGAACGGGATGCGTCTGCTCATCAGCAAGACGGATGTCAAGGTAACCACCGATGAAGGTAAGCGATGCACCAGCATGGGCATTGCGCTCCTGGAAAGCCAGTCCCCGGGACAGAGCGGCAGGATCGCCGCGCGTCAAGCGGCAACAGAGATCAAACTGAGCACAGGCAGCGATCCGCTGTGGGAGCAACTCCAAATCTTGCCCCCCGAAGAAGGCCAGCAGCTCACGCTGGCGGCTTACAATCGGCTGCATCCGATCATTCTCCCGAAACCGGGAGCCCCCCGGGACCACCAGCCTGCCCGAGCCAGCGGGCCCCTGGGCAAGCAGGACCGCCCGCCCAGCGGGTACGCGGCGTTCGTTTTTGAAGTCCCGACAGCGTTCAAGAGCGTTGAATGTACGTACAAGGGCGATGCACCCCTGAAGCTCGAGGCCGAGTTCCTGCGCGAATTGAGCAGACCGGTGGGCGGCACCGGGACCGAGGACCCGGTTCAATTGGCCGGCTACATGGCCGGCCAGACCAACTCCAGCGAAGCGGTCGTCGCTGCC
>BTUC01000377.1:0-5290 GCA_045863575.1 Phycisphaerae bacterium | reverse complement strand
CAGCACGCAAGCTGGGGCAGATCCGGTCGTCTGCGCGACAGATTGGGACCGACCCTGCACAGGGCAATCCTCTGGCCGCCGGCATCGGGATCGCGCTTTTCCAGGCGCTGGGACACGCCGACGGGCACGTACGCCAGATCAGTTTCGATAAGCTCATCGAGGGCACAGAGCCCCCGGACCAGCGGGTGTTGGATGCAGTCCGACAAGAGAAGAACGCAGATCTGCTTCTCAACCTGCTCAAGGAGATCCGAGCCTACTTCGTCGACCTCCAGGAAGACCAGAAGACCGAAGAGATGGCCCGCGAGGAATCGCAGCTGGCGGGAAGCCCGTTTATCGCTGCTCAGCTTCCGGCAGCACCCGCGGGGGCAGCTCCCGGCGTGCCGGTATCACCTGCGCCGCCGTCTGTCTTCGCGCTGCTGGGCACGTGTCTCAACAGTGCGGTTCCGGAGGCGCGGCAGCAGGCCGTTGACCTCATCCTGACGGAACCCTGCGAGCAGGGGCTGGCCCTGCTCGGTTCGGCCAGCCGGGAGGCGGTGGAACTCGTTCTCCAGCGCGCCCCGGGAATCGAAGATGCGGCCTTGAAGTCCGCGATGCTGCGACTGCTGCTCAACCAGGCGGACCCCGAGTTGATCGGCAAGATACTCGCGACTTTCGCGGGTGTCGGGGTGATCGTCAAGGGCGACGACGATCCGGTTCTGGCCCTGGCCATGAAGGAGAGGCAAAGCCCCGCCGTCCGGCGGCAGGTTCTGGAGCTGCTGGCCACTGCCGATCTCACCGCTGTCGAAACCGCCACGAGTTTCACGCAATTCACGGCCACGCTTTGCTCTCCGGACGTGCAGAGTGACGCCGCTGTTTGTGCGGCGATTCTCAAGCTGGCCCTGACGCAGTTCAAGCCGCCCTACCAGGCGCCGGTCAGGCCGCCAGGTTACCACGCAAGGCAACCGGCGGCTGAAGGTGGCTTTGAGAATGTTCTCGCCTCGCTGGTTGTGAATCCCGTTGCCTCCCGGGATGTGGCCCGCGAGGCGGCCGTGGCCTTGTTGCAGACCGGCCGGCTCGACGCGCTTAACGATCAATTGGACAAAGCCGCGGGCAACATGCGGGTACACCCGCGCGTGCATGACCTCATCGTGTATCTGGCTCGGGAAAAGCGTTTGTGGACCCGTGAAGCCACGCCGATCTTCCTCGCCGGCCGGCTCAGCAGTCCAGATGAGCGCACCCTGCAATTGGCCCTGGGGGCGATCGCCGAGATGCGAAAGGGGCTGGATCCCAAGCAACGATGGCGGCTGAACCTGGCGATCAAGCAGGCCCTCACCACACAGCAAATGATCAAGCTGACCGGTCACGAGAAGGAGAACATCTCCGGTGGGGCCACAGTCTTGCTGGCTGAGCTGGCCGGGCTCACTCCGTCGGAGACCAACGAATACAGGGGCCTTCCGGACGAGAACTCCCGTCAGGATTATATCCGCAGAGTCGACGAGAACCGCAAGGCCAATGCCGTCGGTCCGTATGCGTGCATGGTTTATTTGGACGTGCAGCCCGCGCGTACCGCCCCCCCACAGGTGCGGGCCGGCGAATCAGCACCTGCTGCCCCGCCGGCCCCGCGCAGCCGGGTGCCGCTGGCGGCGCCACCTCTGCGGATTCAGCGCAGCGGTCAACAGGTTCGTGTTCTGCTGGATGGCACACAGATCGGTCCGCCTCCTTCCCCAAACCCGAGTTCAGACAACCCGGGGGTACTGCGCATCGATGCCGGTCCCCTGCTCCGGGCCGCCCTGGCCTCGCCCGAGGCCGCGGCCGAGGGCCTCGCCGATCGCGTGGAACTCTCCGCGCTGCGTACTGAGATCCTCTGCGAACTGCGGTACGATCAATTCGGGATCTACAGCGGAGAAGCTGGCGTATCCGACACCGGAGGCGCAACGGAGTCTCCCCTGAGGCCGGCCGCCGTCAAAATCGTCATGGACCCGCTGACGCAGTAACGGACGGTGAGAACCACCATGTTTCAGGCAAATCTGTGGTGTTACCTGTGGGATCTGGTGGACGAGGGAGTAGAGAACGTCCTCGACCGCGTGAAGGGCGAAGCAGGTGTCACGGGAGTGAGCGTGGCCGTCGGCTGTCCAACGGTAGTGCAACTGCGCCCTCACAGGGGCGTGGAGCCGAGAGTATTCCGCTCCGAGGGTGGCGTCCAGTTCCAGCCGAATCGGCAAGGGTACGACGCCACCCGCATCCGCCCTGCTGTCGCGACCTGGCTGCGGAAGTCGAACCCGCTTGAATCCCTGGCGGAGGCTTGTGCGCAGCGCGGGCTGGTGTTGAGAGGGTGGCTGGTCTGCTGCCATAGCCCATTCACGGCCGGGCGCTTCGACTTCTGCGCCGTAAAAAATGTGTTCGGCGATGTGAACCCGGATTGGCTCTGCCCTGCCAATCCGGATGTGCGCGAGTACCTGCGGGCCCTGGTGCGCGACCTGTCCGAACAGTATGGGTTCGAGGCGCTCGAAATGGACTCAGCCGCATTTCCGCCAGCGGGCACAACACACACCTGCCAGCAGGTCTGTCCGGAGCTGGGGCCGGTGGGTGGCTGGCTGCTGGGGCTGTGCTTCTGCGAATCATGTCGGCAGATGGCCACACGCGACGGCGTGGATGCGGCCGCGGCCGTGCGCTCCGCATCCGTGTTGTTGGAGAAAGCATTGGCCAGCGGCGAACCTGTGCCCGGACAGGTGGAGGATCTGCTCGCGCGGGATCTGGCGCTGGCGACGTACGCACAGTGGCGGTGCCGCCAGGTGCAGGAATTGCTGGGCATGCTCCGGGAGGCCTGCACGTGCCGGCTGCTTCTGCATCGAAAAGGCAATTCGCTGAGTACGGGCAGCGACTTCCGACTCTTGGCGTCCCACTGCGATGGGCTGATCACGGCCCCTGCCCAGCCGAACACGGACGATGTCGAGTCGGGCATTGGGGCGGCCGCCGAGGAGGCCGGCGACGTGAGCCGGGTAGAGGTGGGGGTCAGTGCGTGCAGCCCCCATTGTGGGGATTCGGCCATGCTGGTCAGGGCGTTTTCACGGGCGGCGGCCATGGGCGTGCAGTCTTTCAGCGTGGCCAATTACGGGCTACTCCCTCTGGCTCGGCTAGGCTGGATCAAGCAGGCGGTGCGATACGCCCAGCGGGAAGCACAGTAATGGGCTGTAAGACAACCGCTTGTGGGACGACAATACCGATAGACCGTTAGCGGTCGCCCGGGAATGTCGGCCGTTCTGCTCGCCCGAGGGGCAGCACCCCAGGCTGGCCGCTACGAAATCGCGAGGCGCCGTGTTAGAATACTACAGTGCTGGTACATTCGGACCGGCAAGACGGACGGAAAACCGCCGTTGGCATTCGCGGGGATCACGCCCATGACCGCACTCCGGAAATCCGCTCTACGGGCTCAGCGACAGCTTCTGGTCAACCGGTGGCTGGGAGCACTGGGTTGGTCTGTGGCCGGCGCGGCCTGTCTGTTCATTGGGGCCGTGTGTATCGAGCGTGCATTGGTCGTCTCTGATGCACCTGCCCGGTTCTTCGGATGGCTGGCAGGGATGCTCGCGCTGACGGCGTTGCTGGCTTCCACCGCGTGGACCTGGTTCCGGCGCGAGGACCTGGTCTCCTCGGCCGCCCATCTGGACCGGGCGGCCGGGCTCAAGGAACGGCTCAGCACCGGCCTGTACTGCCAGGGCCTGGAGGACCCTTTCGCTCAGGCGGTCGTTTCCGACGCCGAGCGGATCAGCCGTGGCCTGTCGGTGCCACACCACCTGCCCGTTCGCGTACCCGATTCGGCGCCGTATGCCGGCGTCACCATGTTGCTGGCTCTTTTGTTCTTCTGGTTGTTCCCGACTTTGGATCTGCTGGGCACGCAGGAAAAGCAGCAGGACGCCAAGCGGCAGGACGATCGGGTCAACCGTGCCCAGGCGGTGATCCGGCCCATTCTCGACCCCCAGATCCGTGAGCTTCGCGAGAAGAATCCGGAGCTCAAGAAGGAGCTTGATGCGCTGGAGGCGTTGAAGGATGCCAAGCTGGAGAGTCCCGCCGACCTCCGCCGCGAAGCGATGAAAACTGTGGACAAGATCGGACAAAAGCTCGAGGAGAAGCGCAACAGTCCGGACATGGCCGCCGCCCAGGAGTTCAAGCAGATGATGCGCCGGCTGGCCGCGGAGCAGAAGAGCCAGTCGCCTGTCGGGCAACTGAGCAAGGCACTGGCCTCGGGCAATCTCGAGTCGGCCCAGGCGGCCATCGAAGACATCAAGGAGGCACTCTCGAAAGAGGCCAACACGCCTGAGGAAAAGGAGAAGGCCGAGCAGCTCAAGGCTGAACTGGAGAAACTGGCCGCCAAGATCGACCAGATCGCCAAGGACGAGAAAAAGATGAAGGAGGACCTGGCCAAAGCAGGCCTCAATGAACAACAGATGAAGAACGTCCTCGAGCAGATGAAGGCAGGCAATATGCAGGCGGCGGCGCAGCAGCTTGCCCAGCAGGGCCTCAAGCAGGATCAGGTGCAGAAGCTGATGCAGCAGATTCAGAAACGCTCCTCCGGCGGCAATGCCGCCAGCCAACTGGCCCAGTCCCTGGCCAACGCAGCGGCGGCTGCCCAGCAGGCGGGCGGCACCCCCATGTCGGCCGCGGATATGCAGGGACTGACCATGGCCGGCGACCAGCTTTCGCAGATGGAGTCCATGGAACAGGAGCTCAACCAACTGGCTTCCAGCATGGGCCAGCTTCAGTCGCTCAAGGACCAGTTGGGCAAGAGCTGCTCGGCCTGCAATGGAACGGGAACCAAAGACGGCAAGGCCTGTCCATCATGCGGCGGTAGCGGCATGGGACAAGGCATGGGCCAGGGCATGGGGCAAGGCATGGGGCAAGGCATGGACCAGGGGGGAATGGCCGGGAATCCGAACGCCCAGGGGGGCGGGATGGGCAATCTGGGCCGCGGCCAGGGCGGCATCGCACCGAATACACCTGGCGCCTTTGGAACCGTCAGGCGGCAAGCGGGCGTGAATACACTGCCCGGAGCCATCATTCACACCGAATTCACCGAGGGCGAGCAGTTCAAGGGCGAGGTGTCCAAGGAATTCGTCGAGACGGTGATCTCGGCACAGCGCGAGGTGTCCGATGCACTCGCTCAGGAACAGATCCCCCGGCCGTATCAGCGCAGCGTGGGTGAATACTTCAAGCGTGTCCGGGATAGTCTGCCGAAGGATAAGGTGGAAGCGGCAGAGGGGAACTAGGCTCTGTCTCAAAACAGCAATCGAAAGTAACGGCGAATCATTGCCAACTG
>BTUC01000376.1:0-7163 GCA_045863575.1 Phycisphaerae bacterium | reverse complement strand
GCCTTGCGGAAAGGTCGTAGACCCCGACGCTGCCCGCCAGGGCCGGCGGCCCACAGTCTCCACCATCTCGATCAAGAGAGCCCCCTGCGCGATCGCGATCAGGATCAGCCCGCCCACCAGCGCAGCCACCCACGCCAGCACCAGCAATCCCGAGAAGCGCTGAAACCAAACCCGCCACGCCGGCGACCCGGTCGCGACCGGTGTATACCGACCGCATTCGGGGCAGTGCACGACCAGCAGTCCGAGGTGCGGGTCGCGGCGCACACCCTGCAGCCGCAGGTTATAGCCGCACGCTTCGCAGAACCGATCGGTCTGAATCTGTGAAAGCACGGGCAGCCGGTCGAACTCGGCCCCGGCCAGCGTGAGCAGCGGTGATTCCTGCATCGTCTCAAGCCCTTAAACGGTTGCCGATGGCCCTACCAATCATGCGCCGGCAGCGGAAGAGCATGATCAGACCGAAGATGTACAGGACCAGCGCGGCGATCGGCAGAGTACAGAATACCCAGATCATGACGTCCATGGACGGAGGCGCCGCTATGGGCTGAATGACATAAAAGAAAACCAGGATCAGCCCCAGCCCGCCGAATCCCACGCCGCCGCTGACCCATATGAAGACCGTGATCATGCGAGTCAGGCCCTTCTCTCGAGCACGCCGGGCCAGCCGTCGCAGAGTGAGGCATAACCCGATCAGGGCGGCCAGTCCGAAGATCCACATCAGCAAGGGCAGTGGGCCCACGAGGAAGAAATGCATGAATCCGCCGACGAAGCTCAGCATCGCTCCCAGCGTGCAGATCGCCTGCAGGATCGCCCAGGTGCGAGCCAGTCGGCGCGGCAGACTCGACTCGGGTCGCACGCTGGGGTTCGGCTCCGGCGTGGTAGCGCCGAAAACGCCCATCACGACAAGCACCGCCACGACCAGCCACGCCGCCTGCTGCAGTGCGAACATCGTAAAGCCGCCAAACGCACCACTCCTGCCGAGGGCGTACGCTGCGATCATCGTGAGGAGCATGCCAAGACCAGCCACGATCAACAGCGTGAGGCCCGTCTGAACGCGGCGAAGCCAGCCCGGACTCGCGAACCGCAGCTCGTCGGGTCCCACCGATGCCGAGACCGGCTTTGAACACTCCGGGCATAAGGAACCCAGCGACAGCGTCCGCAGGTTGTAGCCGCAGTTGATGCAGGACACATCGTCGGCGATGCGCATCTGTGATAGATCGATCGCCAGGAGGCCGATGGAGTCGCGCACCTGGCGCCCGCACTCCGGGCAGACTTCGCCGAACCCCAGGCTGCGCAGGTTGTATCCGCAGAAGATGCATGCGAGATCCTCCGCGACCGATTGAGCCGGCAGATCCAGTACGTCGAGATTGAGCGTGTCGTGGATGCCCGTGTTGCATCCTGGGCAGCGGCCGGTCGAGTCCAGCCCCTGCAGGCTCGTCCCGCACCGGGCGCACAACAATGGAAAATCGATCCGCGGCATGGTTCTTCCCGCTAGAGTTCAAGCAGGATCATGATCGCACGCGAAAGCGTCGTCAATGCACCGGGGACGGCGAGACCTGCCGCATGGTAAGCCGTACGCCTCACGCAGCTTTCAGCCGGCCAGATCCTCTCCTGTTTCGGGCTTTCGCTCTTTCGCGCTTTCGTGATAAGGGTTGCGGCCAAGCGCAGCGAGGCGGCACCCGAGCACTTTCCCGCGTCCTCACTTTCCCACCTTCTCACCGGAAGCCTTCGCGGTACCGTCCATCAACCGCATGGCCGCGAACTCCGTCGGCCTGCGCGGCTTGAAGACGCCGCCGCCGTATTCGGCATAGAGGTGCTCCTGGTCGAAGTCGTTGACCACCAGGCCGATGCCGAAACTCCTGCCGGCGCGGGGCTCGAATCCGGGCAGCAGCCGCCAGTCGACGGAGAGCTCGTACACGATCTCCGGCCCGCGCCGAGCGGCCTGCGCGGTGATCAACTCCTCGGCCTTGAGGCCCTCCGGCAGGGCGGGCGGGCTGCGCCACACGTGCACGACCGCACGGCCGTCCTGAAGGGCCACGCCGAACTCGACCTCATTGCGATGGTGGCCGCCCCAGATGTAGTCCCACGAGGAGACGTCCAACTCGAAGTTGTCCCGTTGCGGGTTGAAGGCGACCTGCAGGCTGTCCTCGCGCCACATGCGGTCGGGCGTCTGCGTCTGCACGTGCTTCTCATCGCGGGCCGCGACGCGCAGGTACAGACGCTGGTCATCCCACTTGCACTGCCAGCGAGCACAGAGTTCGTCTCGCTCGGGCGGATCGATGTAATCGAACCGGATCGGCTCCTCATAAGGGCCGATTTTTGCGTCCTTGGGCCGGGTCAGAAACATCCATGGTGCCGCATTGGCCATGGGCACATCCGGCCAGTCGGCCGCCGGCGCATCCAGTGCCGGAGGTGAACTCGTCCGCGGCACGCCGGCCGCCAGCAGCGCTTCGGCCCGCGGGCGACGGTACGTGCCCATCACCACCCGCCGCACCCGGTGCTCGATCTGCTCGCGGTTCATCAAGGCCACACCGGCCAGCATCCGCTCGGCGAACGCCAGCTTCTCCACATCCATGCGCCCTTCCTGCGCGCAGACCCAACGGACCAGCGGCGCCAGGGCCGCGTCGCGCACCTGCTGCTTGAGCCCCCACACGCGCACGTAGCCGGTCTTTCCCATCCAGCCGGAGACCGGCGTGTCGGGCAGGTCCTGCGCGGCCTGCAACGCGTCCGACCATTGAACCCACGTGTCGGCCACCGCGTTGGACAAGCGCACGGCCGCATCCATGTCGTCGGTCGGTTCGCTCTGGAGGGCCTCCATCGAAGTGGTATACACCCGCGCGCTGGCGTACGTGAAGTCATACCGCTCGCGAAGCCACGCGATGCGCTGTCGCACCGGCTCGCTGTCGGCCAGCGCGGCGGCTTCTTTCAGGAAGGCCAGCCCCTTCTCGAAATCCTCCCAGCGGTAGATCTGCATCTCGCCGCGGAAGTTATCCATCCCCCAGAACCAGCGGCCCTTGGGCTGGCGCATCCAGCACTGTTCCCAATGTTCGTAGAAGCGCTCCATCGGCCCGGCCGCCGACCCGTAAAGATGGCCGATCATCTCCTCGATAAGCCCGTCCGGATCCAGCACCGGGTCCCAGAGCAGCCGGTAGAGCACGTACCACATGGGCATGGAGCTGTCGAACATCGTGCCGTTGTGTGTGCCGTACCCTTCGACGCCGGCGCGGGCGATGTGCCGGATCTGGTTGGCCAGGATATGCGGGAAGTAGCGCGGTACCCAGTGCGAGATGCCCACGTAATCATAGAACGCCACGTGGCCGGCCTTTTTCGTCCACTCGGCCGACATGCGCAGATCCGTATCGCGGTACGCCGCGTCGAAGTGCTGACCCGTGTCCTGGCAGAGCGTGACGCTGACGTTCTGGCCGATGTGTTCGACTGTCTGGGGGGGGAGTTGGTCACCTGGTAGGCGAACACGCCGAGCTGCCGGTCGGGGAACTCCTTGGCCGTCTGTTCGGCCATCCGGGCGATGAGCTGAAAGTAGCTCTCCGAGAAGTTCCACATGCCGTTGTAAGGTGGCGATTGGCCATCCACCTTCAGGCAGCGCTCACAGCGGCAGGCGGTACAGTTGTCGTTGACGCCAAAGCCGGTGCCGCCCGCGCGGACGTGCCCCATGAAGATGTCGAACATGTCCGGATGCGTGAAGCACGGGTGCACGCTGTGCTCGAGCTGCCGACGGCCGTCAAAGTACGCGAAATATTCCGGCTGGTCCGGGTACTTCTCCGGGTTGATGAAGCTGGATAGATCGTGGCTGGTCCCGACGTACGGCATCTTCACGCCTTTTTGCGTCAATCGCATCCGGCGGGCCAGCTCCGGCGACGGCGGCTGCCCCCAGGGCAGACGACCATGGAATGCCGGATTGTTGAGATGTGCGCCATCAGACGTGTTCGGCGTGATGCGAATGGCCAGCGACTTGGCCGTCGGCACGACCTCCCACAACGGCCCGACCCAATACCAGCGGACCTTGAACTGATCCTGGAGCACCGTGTAGATGCCATTGGCCGTACCCTGCGGCAGGTTGCCCGCCAGCAGCAGGTCTTCGCCCACAGGCGCGACCACGAACCCGTCGAGCTTGATGTTCTGTCGGGCGGCGGCCGACTTGGTAAACAGCGACGTCTCACCCAGATGCAGCGTGGGCCCGGGCAGGTCGTTGGTATCACGGGTGACGGCGAGCCGAGCCCCGCTGATCCGCTCGACATAAGTGACCAGATCCTCAACGGCTGCCTGGAGCGTTTTGTCCTCCCCGGCGGCCAGGACCTGCACGACCGGCTTTCCATCCTCGACGAGCGGAAACACCCGGTCCTCGGCCCCTGCCTGGGGGCTTGGCATGAGTACTACCATGGCTGCCGTCAACACCGTCCCGACCACCCGATGTGCTGTCCTGGTCACAGATACCCACATTGATCGCATCCAAGTGTCCTCCAGGGTGACCGGGGCAAACGCGGCTCCGGCGATACGTCCGAGCTCGATACGCTGAATGGCCTCGTGCCGTTCTCCGTCCGCTACGGACTGGCCGACCCAAATGGCAGTCACGTGCAAACCAGATCGACTCGGAAGCACATCATACGGAGATCATTTGGCGGTTCACAATCCCGGAGCTCAGCACGCCCGGAACTCAGCCCGCGCGGAACTCCGCACACCCGGGACTCAGCACACCCGGGACTCAGCCCACCCGGAACTCAGCCCAGCTCAGTTATTGCTCCGCGCACTGAGCGTTCTCACCACCCGCGTGATAGCCGCGGGCTATTCCGCCCCGTTTACGGAGCCTTGGACCTTGGGCCCCGTTTACGGGGCCTCCCGCCGCAGGCGGCTTCAGGCCAGTGCTTTTAGCACTGGTGTAGCGGCGGAAAACCATTTCTTCCTTCTCCGTCCCTCCTTGTCGCGAGGGCGTTTCAACGCCCTTACCAATTCCCAGTGGCTTTAGCCTCCTCGCGCTATGCACTCACCGATGCCGACCCCCGTTTGCCCCCGCTCCGGTACTCTGCAACAATAGCCGCATGGAGAATCTGAGCGCAATCCAGGCCGATCCCGGTCTGCGGATCGGCAACGTGCAGTTAGCGACCCGGCTGCTGCTGTCGCCCATCGCCGGCTACTGCGACCTGGCCTTCCGATTGACTATCCGGCCGCTGGGCGGCCTGGCGCTGGCCTGCACCGATCTGCTCAACCCGCGCGGCCTGCTGCGGCAGACCTTCAAGTCCATGCAACTTGCCGAGACCGACCCGGCCGACCGGCCGCTGTCTATGCAGCTTTATGGACCCCGGGCTGATGAGCTGACCGAAGCCGCCCGGTGGTGCCAGGATCAGGGCGCCGCCATCATCGACATCAACATGGGCTGCCCCGTGAACAAGATCTGCAAGCGCGACGGCGGCTCGGCCCTGCTGCGAGATCCCGCCAACGCCGCCCGGCTGGCTGAGCAGGTGGTGCGGGCGGTGAATGTGCCGGTCACCGTGAAAATGCGGCTGGGCTGGGATGACCGATCCATCGTGGCCCCGGCTTTGGCGGCCGACCTGGAGCGTGCCGGTGTGGCCGCGGTGACGGTCCACGGCCGGACGGCCGCTCAGAAATTCGCCGGCCTGGTTCGGCGCGACGGCATTGCTCGTGTGGTGGAGGCCGTCCGGACAATTCCCGTCATCGGCAACGGCAACGTCTGTTCTCCCCAGGACGCCCGCGACATGATGCAGCAGACCGGCTGTCGAGCGGTCATGATCGGCAGGGCGGCCCTGAGCGACCCGTGGATCTTCCGCGACACGCATGCCTTCCTGAGCGGCGCACCCGCGCCGCCGGAGCCCACGACGGCCCAGCGGCTGGAACTGATGACCCGCCACTTTGAGCACCTGCTGCGCATCCGCGGCGAACGGCCGGCCTGCCTCACCATGCGCCAGCGGGTGAGCTGGTACTCCCGTAAACTGCCACCATGCCGGGCCTTTCGCGAGGCCATGCGAATGGTGTGCTCGGCCGAGGAGTTCTACCGCTTGATTGAGGCGTTCCCGGGCGACGGCACGTCTCACGCCCACTCGCGGTACTGTGAAACCGCTCTCGACACCGCTACACTGCCCGAAGGGGCCGTTTCAGTAGGTGAGAGTCCCGAGCTGTAGCGGCCGGCCTGGAGTGGTGTGCCATTGCCGTGTCGGCAGTGCTCGTGCCGGCTTTGTGTGTGCCACTGCTGTGTCAGCAGTGCTTGGATGCTCCGTGTGCCACTGCTGTGTCAGCAGTGCTTGGGCGGCTGGTATGCCACTGCCCTGTGAGCTTGCTGTTCCCCACAAATCGGCGGCGGCGTGCCTGCCGCCCCGAAGGGGCGATAGTCAATAGCCCAGGGCGTAAGCCCTGAGGATAGTGAGGGCCTAAAGCGGCGAGAGCCCCGCAGGGGCGACAGATGGGCGCGAGCTTCTGTCGCCCCATCAGGGCTTGCCGCCCCATCAGCCCACCCGCGAACCGAGGGCTTACGCACCTCGGCTATCGACTACAGCCCCTGCGGGGCTGAAAGCGGCGATCGGACGGATCGGACCGATCGGACCGATCGGACGGATCGGACGGATCGGACCTGTTGCCCGCTGCGAGGAGTGGCAACGGTACGTCTGCCGGATGCTGACGCAGAAGATGTGGTTAACAGCAAGCTGACACAGCAGTCGCACACGTATTCGCGCGAAGACGGAGAAGAACTTCGCCTGAAGACGGAGTAGAACTCCGGCATCTGGATTGCAGTAGGAGATCATCGGTATGCACGAACAGTTTTCCGATCGCGCCCGGCACGCCATGGCTCTGGCCACGCGCGAAGCGAACCGGCTCCGGCACGATTACATCGGTCCGGAGCACATCCTGATGGGTCTGGTCGCCCAGGGCGAGTGCGTGGCCAGCACGGTCCTGGCCCACAGCGGCGTAGACCTGGATAACGTCCGCCAGGAGCTCGAGCGCCAGATCGAGGCCGGCCACAGCCCGGACCAGATCGGCCGTCGGCCTTACAACGCCGAAACCAGGGCGGCCATTGAACATGCCATCGGCGAGGCCCGCAAGCTGGGCCACAAGTACGTGGGCACCGAGCACCTGCTGCTGGGCCTGCTGCACCGCGAGGGCACCGTGGCCGCGCGCATCCTCATCGCCCAGGGCCTGAG
>BTUC01000375.1:0-7167 GCA_045863575.1 Phycisphaerae bacterium | reverse complement strand
CCGATACTGACCGCGGGATAGCAGGTGAACAGATGGGCCTGGCGGCCTGCCGACGGCTCCAGCCAGTACCGCTGTACGATCATACGGCCGTCGGTGTGCGGCCCATGCTCCGGCAGCAGCGATGCCATGTCGTCCAGGCCGGTGTCATCCTCGATCGAGATCATGCGAAAGGGAGCACTGTCGGCGGTTCGCCGCCATCCCCACCCCCGCTCGCCGCCGCGTCTCGTGCGCGTGTACTGGTCCAAAACCGCGCCGCGCAGATACAGCGGCGAGCTCACCACGGCACCTCCGATGGCCTCGATCTGCACACGCATTGCCGGCCGGTCGGACTCCTGCACCGGACCTACTGCGTCGAAATTCATGTCGGCCGCAAAACCGGTCAGGGTCATCCCCCCGCCCCGGCCCTCGAGGTGACCGAACATCCCCGAACCGATCCGCGGAAAAAACACGAACACGGCCGTACCCACGCTCATACCCACCAGCGCGACCACAAGACAGATGCCGGGCGCCGAGGCCGGCGGCGCGGGCGGCGTGGAGCCACCGTCCGGCTGCACGCCATGAAGTGCGGCGTTCGCCTGGTCCACCCGGGAGCGCTCCAGAGCGCGATGGAAACGGATCAACTGGTCAATGCCCACGGTGAGAAAGACCAGCAGGATGAGTGGGAACATCAGGTTGCCGCTGACAATCGCGGATACCACCAGCAGAAGCAGCGTGAGAATCATCAACTGGGCGTCATCGCGCAGAGAACGCCGCTGGAGGAATTTGGAGATACACACCAGGGCCATGAAATGCGAGAGGGCCATGACGGGAATGGCCACGAACCAGACGTATTCCATGACCAGCATAGCGAAGGCCAGCACCACGTAGATTTGCGTACCCGCGGTCGACAGCAGCGGCCGATCGCTTCGCACGGTCCTCTGCCAGCCGACCAGGGCCGCCACGGCCGCCGCGATGACGTACGCCCACTGCCGCTCAGCCAGCGCCAGCGGGATCAGCGCCGCGATCAGCAAGATGGCCTGGGAGGGATAGAGTGAGCGCGTCCTCAACACGGGACCTCCGGCAGCTTCCTCATGCGATGTTCACCTTTCTCCGCCGAAGCCTGCTCAAACAGCGTGTCGAGGCCTTCAGAATCCCCGGCAATGGCCAGGGCCGCTTCCGCCCGGCCGGTCAGAAAGCGGATCACCCGCTCGTGGGTGCTGCCCAATGTGCCGGCGAAGAGCATACAACGCCCGTGCCAGCCACTGGACCAGCGTACCCGCGAAACGATCGCGTCCAGCGCCTCGCACGCGCCGGGCTTGAGCAGCGACAACTCCTGCAACAGCCGCTGGCGGTGCATGCGCCCCCCTGACGGAGCAATCACCACCGGCATGTCCGCGCGGGCGATGAGCCCTACCCGGTGCCCGCGTTCCAGCGCTTCGCACACGGCCGTCGCCGCCAGGCTGATGACCCGCTCGACGCGAGGGTCAGGCCATCCGCGCGCCGACCCGCGCGGCGCCCGCCGGAACTCCCACCGCCCCGAAACCTCCCGGCTTTGCGGCTCATCGGCAGACCAGGGATCGACCAGCACCACCAGTTGCCGGAGACGCACCGGCGTGCTCTCGCGGATCACCAGTTGGCCCGTACGCGCCGAACGTCGCCAGTGAATCCAGCGCAGATTGTCGCCCGGACGGTACTCGCGGACGCCATAGAACTCCTGGTGATCCCCCCGCTGGCGGGCGTTCCGCGAAGAGGGTGAATCGGACAGCCGACGATCCCGCCAGGGGTCTCGCCGGAATCGTCCCAGCGCGGGATAAACGATCAATTCAGCGGGCAGGGCCACATCCACGGAGCACGAGAACAGCCCGAATGGGAAGCGGGACAGGACGCGCACGCCGCGCAGTTCGACGCGGCCGCGCCACAGGCATCGCCCGGTCAGATCGACACGTTCCTCCCGACCCGGGCCCAGGCCGTCCACCAGGCCCAAAGGGAACTGCGCGGGCACACCCGAGGTCGGCGCTTCGGTCAGAACTACCGACCAGAGCTTGATCCAGCGGCGCACGCTGCGGACGTGATAGCACAGCGAGAAGGTGCGCCCGGCGACCACCGCGGAGGGTATCACCCGCTCCACCAGTAACCCGCGCACCATCACCACCGGCGCCACCGCGTTCACCAGCACCACGCCGGCGCCGATTCCGAACAGAAGAAAGAGCAGATTGGCTTCGCTGTTCAACGCAGCCATACCCACGAGCAGGAGGATCACCATGCAAAGCAGCCCGCTGAAGGTGATTCTCAGGCCCAGCAGCGCCGAACTGCGGCGACGCGTGGTCAACCAGGTGTGACGTCTCCGAATCGCCATGACAACCCCGCCCGGCTCGTTACCCGTCGCGCTACGTCAGTCCGGCACGGTCAGATTCCGGATGGTCTCGCCAAGAATCTGTTCCGCGCTGACGGTGTGCCCGTCGTGCAGATAGCTCTTGCTGACCACCCGGTGAGCGCAGACCGGCACAAACAGCGACTTCAGATCGTCCGGCGTCACGTAGTCGCGCCCGGCCAGCAGCGCCGAGGCCTGTGCCGCCCGGATCAGCGCGATCGTTCCACGCGGAGAAACGCCCACCTCCAGGTGCTCGTGATCGCGGGTGACTTCCACAAGATCGAGAGCATACTGTACCAGCCGGTCGTCAATCCGCACGTTCGGGACCCGTTCCTGGATCTCGATCAATTCGTCGCGCGACATGACCGGCTCAAGCGTGTCCAGCACGTTCGTCCCCGGCTGCTCCCGGATAATCCGGGTCTCCACCTCGCGCCCCGGATAGCCGATCCGGATGCGCAGGGCAAAGCGGTCGAGCTGGTTCTCGGGCAGGAAATAGGTACCTTCAAACTCGAATGGGTTCTGAGTGGCTATCACCAGAAACGGATGATCGAGCCGGAACGTCCGACCGTCGACGCTGACCTGCGTCTCGTTCATCGCCTCCAGCAGAGCCGACTGCGTGCGCGGCGTCGTGCGGTTGATTTCGTCCGCCAGCACGACGTTGGCGAAGATGGGACCCCGCTTGAACTCGAACGTGCCCGTGGCCGTGTCGTAGACGCTCACTCCCAGGATATCCGACGGCAGCAGGTCCGGAGTCAACTGGATCCGGGAAAACGAAAGGGCCAGACTCTTGGCCAGGGCCCGGGCCAGAACCGTCTTGCCCACCCCCGGAACGTCCTCAATGAGCAGATGGCCTCGGCTCATCAGGCCGATCAGTACCTGGGTCACCGCCGCCGGTTTGCCGAAGAACACACGCTCCATATTCAGACGTAGCGTCTCCAGGCGCCTCAGAAACCGGTTATCCACAAGCTGCGTATCGGACATGAAGCACTCCGGAAAATCATGCCGCTCGGCCACACAACGGCCATCCGGACACATGCGGACCATTATAATCGCGTCGGCCGGCATTCCCAGAAATGACGTCTCAGCCATCGCTGCTGCGGATGTGGGCCTGTGCGGTGGCTAGAATAGAGTAGCGGTGCCTGAGCCCCCTCCCCGGGCGCAATCCCGCTTCAGCGGAGAGGAATGCATGAACCTGACCAGTCCGATTGGCCGAATTCTGTCCTGCATTCGGGTTGCCGCGGCCGTATTGCTTGGCCTTACGGCCACCATTTACGGCCAGACCCCGGCTCAGCCTGGATGGCAACGAAAGCCGGTGAACTGGCGGGTCACCGGGGGCCAGCGCGTACGCGCCATTCACTACCCGGCCGATCAGGCGGATCCGACGCATCAGGCCGTTACCACGAAATCCGGCAACCGGGTTTCAGCCTCCTCCACCGCGAGCCCGGTTTACATCGCCATGATTGACTCACCGCCCATTGACGGCTTCGTACCCTGGATTTCAGTGGTTGCCACTGACCAACGGGATGAGCCGCTGGCGACGTCGGCCGTTCCCCATGCCAGCATGACCGGAGATCCGTTCGTCGCCGACCCGGCCAGCCAGTATGCTATCGGGCTCTTCGATACGGGTGCGTCCGCCAGCGTGATCGGCTACCAGGCCGGCCAGCAGATGGGCCTGTTTTCCGCGGGCGCTGTGACCACCAACGAGGTCACCGTACAGGGCGTCACCGGGTCGGTGCAGGCCAATCTAAGCATCCCGATGGCCCTGTTCATCGATGGACTGGGGGCGATCGACCCTTCGACGCTGTCACTCTCGCTGGGCGGCCTGAGGGGCGAGTCGAACATCTCTGCGGTGGTCGCCAAGCCGCCCGATCCCGGAGCTCCAGATCTCGTCACGGCCATTGGCAGCCCCATGGCCGTCTTCCTGACAGCGGTGATTCAGAATCACCGCACGGTGTCCCGAACCATCGGAGGCAACACCTACACGGCTCCCATTATCCGGTTCTTCAGGGATTCGTCCGACCCTGAGATTCCCATCTACCCCTATTCCGTTGCGTTGGAGCTCCGACCGGAGGGAGGATTCGGCGTCGAGTACATGCCGTGCGTCGAAATCTATCCCGGTGATTGCCCTGGCGGCGGCGATAACCCCACGACCCCGTCTATGGTGGGATTCCTGGGTTTCCCCCTTCAGAGTCTCTTCTTCATCAGCCAGAGCACAGGCGTCGATCTGAGCAATAATGGTAACATCTCATTCGCCAACGATGGGTTTATGCTCGATACCGGCGCGCAGGTGACGGTGATCAGCTCCGGTGTCGCCTCGCGACTGCGGCTCAACCCCAACCAACCTGATTTCCAGGTCGAAATCCAGGGGGTGGATGGTCAGATCGTGCTCAAACCGGGCTTCTACGTGGATACATTGGACATCCCGGCGCTGGGTGAATGGCTTAGCTACACCAACGTGCCGGTAGTCCTGCTGGACGTGGCCTCACCGGAGGGTAACATCCTCGACGGCATCATCGGCATGAATCTCTTCGTGGACTACAACCTCGTGTTCCAGGGAGGCGGGCTATTCGGCCAGGGGGCACCGCCCGTTCTGAGGTTTTATCGTATCGTCTTTGGCGATTATGACGGTGATGCGGACGTCGATCTGGACGACTTCGGCGCGTTCCAGTTGTGCCTCAGCGGGCCGGCGATTCCCCACTCTGCTCCCGACTGCTCCTGGGCCGATGCCGATAAGGATGGAGACGTCGACCAGGCGGATTTCGGCGTATTTCAGCGCTGCCTGAGCGGCCCCGAAGATTATGCGGACCCGGCCTGCGGCTGGTCGGAGTAAGTGCCGATTCCCTCAGGTGGCGATTACGCGGGAGTTGTCCACCTTTCTGGCCGACAAACAGCGGGGTTGACGCCAGACAGTGCGCGCCGGTAAGATACTTTAATTCTGAGCGCGGGTGAACGTCTTGAGCATCTCGTTACCCCGCCAGGCTCGGAACGACAGCAGAATCGAGACGAACCGGTTCGAGTCAGTCGCGGAGGTTACTCGGACCTGATTTTGGCTGGTGCTCCCGTCCGGCTGAAGTGACATGGTCTGATCGCGCATGTTCCAGGTTTTCACCGCTCAGGAGAGTTTCTGGGTGCGCGTGACGCGTGTGCCGGCTGGTTGCGCCCGCCTCGCACATAAAACATGTTCCTGCATCATTCAGAAGGAGGAAACAGAATGCAGCGTTTATCAGTGGTGTTGATTGTGCTCGCGCTCGGTGCGCAGGCGTATGCTGCGTGCGGAGATCCGGGCGATGAGTGCGTGGTGAATGGCAGCTTCACCGATCCGAACAACGGTGGCGGCTGCCCGGGGAGCGGAACCGGTAGCACCGGCCAGCCGTCTGGCTGGACCAAGGACGCTGCGGGGACTTTGGGCCGGAGCGGAAACGGCACCGTAGCAGGCCCGGCCTGTCCGCGCGATGGTGACTCAACGTTTGCCTACTGGTCCGATGGATCTCCGAACGGCGTCCTGCGCTATTATCAGACGTTCACCATTCCTGCGGCCAGCGGCGAGACGTACAAGCTGGCCGGTCTCTACGCCGGAATCGGAGTCAGTGCCGCACAACCGCAGGAACTCAGGGTCGTCGCTGTCGCCGGCAGTACGATCGGTGGAACGCCCATTGCGTCCTTCTCGTACAATTTTTCGTCGCATATCGGCTGGGTTCCGTTTTCCGTGACGGGCACACCGCCAAATGGCACAACCCAGGTGACCGTGTACTTTGAAAGCGAGACCAACGGCTGGGGTTTCAACGCCCTCTGGCTGGACAACATTTCGTTCGCCCGCGAAGACATGTGCCCGAACGCCCCCACGGTGAGCAGCGCCGCGCCGGACGTCGGCATTCGCGGAACCATGGTTCAGGTCACCCTGACGGGCACAAATTTCTCAAATGCGAACGGCGCGCCGACGGCCGCCCTGGTGGGCCCTCAGACCATCGCGGCCAGCAGCGTCGTCGTGGATAACGCCACTCAAGTCACGGCCACCTTCAATCTGCCCGCCGACGCCGCACATGAGCTGTACGGCATTGAATACACGCAGGCAGGTTGCGACCCCGTCCTGCTTCCGAATAGTTTCACAGTTGGCATCCAGGCCTTCGCCAACGGCAGCTTCGAGAATCCCGATCCGGGCAACACCGGGTGCTCGGAAGACACGACTAACCCGGGCGTGCCCGAGTTCTGGCGTGCGTTTGAAACGAATGCCTGGGGTTACGACGACCGGCTCAACAGGGATGGCTACGTGCACGAGGACACGCTGGCGGCGCTGCCCAGCTGTCCCCCGCCGGACGGCAATCACTATGCCACCATGGCCTCGAATAACGGTGCAGTCGGGTCGCTGGCGCGGGCATACCAGACCGTCCAGGTCACCAACGGCCAGACCTATACGCTCAGCGGCATGTTCGCCGGCTCCGGACCAGGCAATGAGGTGACGCTGCGGCTGCTGAACGGCAGTCCTACTGGTGATGAATTGACAGAACCAGCGGTCATACATTCTGGTGGCGGTGAGTACGACTGGACGTTCGGCTACGTCTCCGCAACGGCCACCAGCAACATCATGACCATCGAGTGGCAGGTCACCCGGCAGAGTGGGCAGACCAACGCCGCGCACGCCGATGCGCTGGTGCTGGAGGTATGTACGGCCCCGATCACTGTCACCGCCCTTTCTCCGGATGTGGCGGAGAGCACTGGCGTGGTGCCCATCACCATTACGGGAACGGGCTTCACGGGCCCGCCGTTGGTGTTCGTCAGCTCGGCAGCCGGCTCCATCGCCGCCACCGTTACCAATGTCA
>BTUC01000374.1:0-7168 GCA_045863575.1 Phycisphaerae bacterium | reverse complement strand
GACGCGATAATGTGCCGAGTTTTTCATACGCCTTCCTCCCACCCCCCCCAGAGCAGAAAGCGGAATGCAGACCGCTGATTGCTGACGCTAATACCAGAACCACGCCGCAATCGGCATGCGCCGCCCGACGCCGAACGCACGACCCGTCACTTTGAGGGCCGGCGCCGCCTGCTTGCGCTTGTATTCGCTGATGTCCACCCAGCGGATGACCCGGCGGACCCACTCGGGGTCGTAACCGGCCGCGAT
Source organism: Phycisphaerae bacterium (assembly GCA_045863575.1). Taxonomy (GTDB): domain Bacteria; phylum Planctomycetota; class Phycisphaerae; order UBA1845; family PWPN01; genus JAAXZI01. The sequence goes on along the minus strand of BTUC01000374.1, from coordinate 6,922 downwards.
GATCTCGTCCATGCTCTTCTCGGCGTTGACGTACAACTCCACGATCTGGTCGAGCAGATCGTACGGTGGCAGCGTGTCCTGGTCGGTCTGGTCGGGGCGCAGCTCGGCCGAGGGTGGCTTGGTCAACGTGTTTTCGGGAATGATCTCACGCCCCGCCCGCGCGTTCATGTGCCGGGCCAGCTCGTAGACGAGCATCTTGGGCAGGTCGCCGATGACCGCCAGGCCACCGCACATATCGCCGTAAAGCGTGCAGTAGCCGACCGCCAGCTCGCTCTTGTTGCCCGTGGTGAGCACCATCCAACCGAACTTGTTGGACAAAGCCATCAGCAGCATTCCGCGCACGCGGGCTTGCAGGTTCTCCTCGGTGACGTCGCGCGACCGGCCGGCGAAGTGCGGGGCGAGGTGCTCCTCGATGGCCGCGTGGATGCTTTTGATGGGAATGGTGCGGAAATCGATTCCCAGGTTGCGGGCGACGGCCTCGGCATCTGAACGGCTGTGCTCGCTGCTGAACCGTGACGGCATGGCCACGCCAGTGACCGCCTCGGCTCCCAAGCCAGCAACGGCCAGGGCGGCCGTCACGGCCGAATCGATCCCGCCGGAAAGACCCAGTACCACCCGCTGGAAACCGCACTTCTGAACGTAATCGCGCGTGCCCAGGGCCAGGGCATCGTGAATCGCGGCAACCCGCTCGGGATAGGTCTCGATGCGAGCGCCCGATGGGTTTTCGATATCGACAATCAGGAGGTCCTCTTCGAATGCTTTGGCCTGGGCGATCAGTTGGCCGCTGGCGTCGAACACACCCGAGGCGCCGTCGAATACCAGTTCGTCATTTCCGCCGACCTGATTGACGAACAGCAGCGGCAGGCCATGACGCACGGCCTGGTTTCCGAAAAGCTTGACCCGAAACGGGTGCTTGTCCGCCGAGAACGGCGAGGCGCTCAGGTTGACGAGGAACTTGGCGCCGGCGCTCGCCAGACGGCCGATGGGGTCGGCGTGATACAGCCGTCGCCCCACGAGCTGCTCGTCGTTCCACAGATCCTCGCAGATGCTCACGCCGATGGGCGTGTTCTCGTGCGTAATCAGGGAGATTTCCGGGCCGGGTTCGAAATAGCGCAACTCGTCGAACACGTCATAGGTGGGCAGGAGCGATTTGTAACGCACCTGCTGGACGCGGCCGTCGGCGCAGTAGGCGGCCGCGTTGCGCAGGCTGCGACCGACCGATTCGCTGCTCGGCTCGACGAAGCCGACCAGGGCGGCGATGCCCGTGCAGGTGCGGGCGATCCGCTCGACCGCCTCCACGTTGGCCTGAACGAAGCGCGGCTTGAGCAGCAGATCCCGCGGCGGATAGCCGGCCACCGCCAGTTCGGAAAACACGACCAGCGAGGCCCCCTGAGCCTTGGCTTCGCCAATGCGCGCGATGATCTTCTCGGTGTTGCCGATCACGTCGCCGACAACGGGGTTCAACTGAGCGAGTGCGATCTTCATGGCGGCATTTTACTGAGCGACCCATGAGGGGGCCAGTTGTGCGGCTCCGGCTGGCAAGGGCGAAAGTGGGAAGGTGGGAAAGGGAGAATGGGTGTCCGGTGTTGGGTATTCGGGTGTCGGGTGTTGGGTGCAATCATCTCGAATCCTCTGGAGTCGCGGATATGACTGCACCCCGACTCGAATCAACCGCCCTGCCCCATCGAGCCATTCCCCGCTACGGCCTTTGATCGGCTCGCACGCGGCAATTCCAGTCCATTGCTCATGTGTGCCCCTTCCTGCCCGCTCGCTGGCGCTCGGCGGCTCTGTTCCGACACCAAACACCCGACGCCCAACATCAAACATCAAACACCCAACGCCCAACGCCCAACCCCCAACCCCCAACACCCAACACCTGACACTGCCACCCCTGCACCAGTTGTCATCCGCCCCGCGCGCTGGGACAATGGTGTCCGGCCGAGATTCTGTTGCCCATTCAGAGAGGTGCGTCAGGCGATGAAGATCCACGAATACCAGTCCCGGCAGTTGTTGGCGGACCGGGGTGTGCCGGTTCCGGCGTCGGAGGTGGTCGAGAGCCCGGATGCGGCCGCCGCCGCCTACAAAAAGCTGGGCGGACAGGTGGTGGTCAAGGCCCAGGTGTTTGCCGGCGGGCGCGGCAAGGCCGGCTTCGTGAAGCTCTGCAACAGCGCCGACGAGGTGCGGTCCGCCGCCGGGTTCATGCTCTCCAACCGGATGGTCAGCAAGCAGACCGGCCCGGAGGGCATCGAGGTCAAGAAGCTGCTCATCGCCGCGGCCGTCGATATCGCGAAGGAATACTACGTCGGCATGGTCATCGATCGGGCTCGGCGCTGCCCGGTGATCATGGTCAGCAGCGAAGGGGGCGTAGAGATCGAGGAGGTGGCCGCCCGCAATCCGGACGCCATCGTCAAGGAGTGGCTGCACCCCCACCTGGGGCTTCAGCCGTTCCAGCTCCGCAAGCTGACGCGGGCTCTGGGCTTCACAGAGAAGGCCCACGTGGCCACGGCCGAGAAGATTTTCCGCGGCCTGGCGGACGCGTTCGTCAAGTTCGACGGTTCGCTGGCCGAGATCAACCCGCTCGTGCTGACCAAGGACGGGCATCTGCTGGCCATCGACGCCAAGATCAACTTCGACGACAACGCCCTCTTTCGACACCCGGAGATCCAAGCGCTCTACGACCCCAGCGAGGAGAACCCGGACGAACTGCGGGCTAACGCGGCCAACCTGACCTATATCGCCCTGGACGGCAACATCGGCTGTCTGGTCAACGGGGCCGGACTGGCCATGGCCACCATGGACTTGATCAAGCTGCACGGGGGCGATCCGGCGAATTTCCTCGACGTCGGCGGCAGTGTAACGAAAGAGGGCGCCATCGAGGCCTTTCGCATCATCCTGGCCGACCCGAAGGTCAAAGGCGTGCTGGTGAACATCTTCGGCGGGATCGCCAAGTGCGATCTCATCGCGGAGGCGCTCATCGCCGCGGCCCGGGAAGTCGGCTTCCACGTGCCGGTAGTGGTCCGGCTGGAGGGCACCAACGTCGAGCGGGCGCGGCAGCTTCTGAAGGAAGCCAACGTTCCGGGACTCACGTCCGCGAGCGATCTGACCGATGCAGCGAAGAAGGTGTGTGCTGCTGTGTGAGTTGGGGAGTGGTCAGTGGGTCAGTTGTCAGTGGTTGGGTCAGTTGTCCTTTGGTCAGTGATCTGGCGCTGCCAGGCCGTTCAGAGGCCGATGTAGCTCAGAGCTGATCAAGAGCCTATCCCAGTAAGCCCGGAGACATTACCCGGGGTACCCCTGCTCTGCTCGGAACGGCGAAGCCAGGCTACGCCTGACGAAGCCCCGTCAGCAGTGCTGGCTTTACACGGACGCTGCCTCCTGCTCCGGCACTGCTCAAAGAGCAGTGGCACACGCCCTGTTGGCAAGAGGCTCCAATCAAGAGGCGCCACATGACCAAGCGGGGCGGAAGCAAATCGGCGAAGGGCGGGATCTTCCTCGCGCTGTTCGGGCTGCCGTTTTTTATCGGCGGGTGCGCGACGGGGTTCCTGGCCGTCCGGATGATCGTGCAGTACCGGGCGGCCCAGAGCTGGGCCGAGGTGCCAGCCTGGATCCAGACGGTTGAGCTCGACTCATCATCCAGCGACGACGGCACGACCTACCGCGTCGAGTGCACCTACAGGTACGTCTTCAACGGACGCGAATACACCGGCAGCCGCGTCGGCCTGGCCACCATGAGCGATAACATCGGCTCATGGCACGCCGACACGCACCGGCGGCTCAAGGCGGCCTACCAGCGCGAGCGTTTAGTTCCTTGTTTTGTCAATCCCGAGCGACCGGACGAAGCGCTGCTGGACCGTGAGCTGCGCTTCGGCCTCCTGGCGTTCCTTCTACTTTTCGCCGCGATCTTCGGCGGCGTGGGCACACTCCTGATCGTGGGCGCCGTGTATGGAACGCGGCATGTCCGGCGCGAACAGAAGCTCAAGTCAGCTCATCCCGATGAGCCTTGGCTGCATAACCAGGAGTGGACCAGCCGGGTTGTCCGTCCCAACCTCGGGACCAAGGCCGTCGCCGCGTGGATCTTCGCACTCTTCTGGAACGGCGTGTCCGCCCCAGCCCTGGTCTTTCTGCCTCGCGAGATCATGGAGAAGCACAACTATTTGGCTCTGCTGGGGCTCATTTTTCCGCTGGTCGGAGCCGGACTGCTGGTATACGCCATCCGCGCCACTATACAGCGGCGCAAGTTCGGCGCCAGCCGGCTGGAACTCGAGACACTGCCGGGCATCATTGGCGGGCCTCTGCGCGGCACGCTGGTGCTGGCCGGAGAGACGGCATGGATGCAGGAGGTTCATGCCCGGCTTCGATGCATCCACTCTCGCCGGGTGCGGCGCGGCAAGGGCAGATCCACGGAGGAGAACACGCTATGGTGGTACTCCCGGACGCTGCAACCGCCGCCGGCCACATTCGGCCAGACCGAGGTGCGGCTCCCGATCGCCTTCCAGGTGCCCTACGACTGCCGGCCGTCGGACAACTCTGATCCGAACGATGGGATCAAGTGGCAATTGGAAGTCCGGGCGGCGGTGCCTGGCGTGGACCTGGCGCTGGATTTCGAGGTGCCGGTATTCCGCACGTCGGAAAGTGATCCGTCGATCGGGGAATCCGAGGAGCGCCTGGCCGCCGAGGCGGCGGCCATCCAGGACGATGAACCGCCTGAGGGGGCGAACATCCGGGTGACTCCGGCCGCGGGCGGCGAAACCCGCCTGGTGATCGCCTGCTGGCCGGGGATGCGGGTGTTTGGCCTGCTTCTGTTCTTTGTGCTTCTGTTCACGGGATCTTGCGCCTTCTTCGTGCATCGGATCAGCGAGGGGGACTGGTTCTTCGCGCTCTTCCTCCTGGTGTTCGGCCTCTTCGCTCTGCTGCTCTGGTGGGCAATGGTTTCATGCCTGGGGTCGTGGCAATTGGCCCTCAGACCCGATGAGCTCGAGATCCGCCGCAGCCTGGGACTGCTCTCACGCACCCGCCGCGTGCCCGTCGATGAGGTCCGCGATGTCTCCTACAAACAATGCGCCAGCAGCGGAGATCGCCGTTGGTATCGCGTAAAGCTCCGCGTCAAAGGCGGAAAAAAGCTTCGGGCCGCGGAGATGATCGAGGGCGATATCGCGGCCCGGTGGCTCGTGCAGCGGGTCGAAGAGCATGTGACGGCCAGCGGAATGATCGGCTCAGGCATAGGAGAGGCGAGAAAGGCAGCAGAGACTGACTCCCTATGAGCCAGTTCAGGACTGGCGATGTGAGAAGGTGCGAAGGTGCGAAAGTGGAAAGGTGAAAAAGTGGGAACGCACGACGTGGGCTCACTTCCCGCACTCACAAGCCCTCGCTTTCACGCGTTGACATTTCTCACGCAGGCACTTTCACTTTCTTACGTTCACACCTGCTCACGTGCTCACTTTTTCGCTTTTTCACTTTCGCACGTTCTCACATTGTGAACTTTAGCCCTTTCTGATGATCCGGCCATGACCAGGAATTTCATAAAATCCATGCCAACCAACCGATTGTGTGGTTACCACGACTACACAAGGAGAGGTCGGCATGGATGCCACCTTGGTTACGGCTTGGAAGGTCATCTGTCAACTGTTGGCGCCGGCGTTCACGGAGCCGACGTCGGTTACGTTCGTTCACCTTGCCACCGGATGGGTGTTGTGTCGCTCGAAGCCGACAGTCACCAACCTGGTCGGCACGATTGGCGGTTCGCTGCTTGGTCACGTGGCCAAGCACTGGACGGTGTACGAGCGGTTCTTCTACCGCACCGTCTGGTCTCTGGGCGCGGTCTCGCGATTGCTGTTGACCGGCGTGGTCGCTCCGCTGATTCGGGCCCAGGCGGTCGAGAAGGTCATCGATCTGAATATCGACGACACCACCTGCGGTCGATGCGGCGAGCACGTGGCCTACGCGGGCTACTTCAAGGACGCCTCGGTCGGCAACGTGCTCAAAACGGTCGTGCACTGGTCGCACAACTGGGTGATCGGCTGCGTGTCGATGCGAGCGAAGTGCTGGCCAACGTGGGTCATCGGCCTTCCCGTCTGGTTCACGCTGTATCGCAAGCGGCCGGATTGCGACCGGAAGCACCCGTTTATGACGCGCCAGCAGATCGCGGCGGCGATGATCCGGGACACGCGAAAAGCACTGCCGGACTGGGCGATTCGCGTGGCCGCCGACGGGCAGTACGCCACCGGGACGGTAGTGCAGGCAGCAACCACCAACATGCAAAGCCTGCGGCCACTCAGCGTCGTCTGGTTGATGCACGGCGCGGGTTGAGCACCGCGTCGAGCGCTTGTCGGACGCTGCGGACAACTTCGGCGCGGTAGGTGGGCTTCTCCAGCGTGCCCTCGACATGGACTTCCACCAGTTCGCGGGCTACCCCTTCCATCAACTCGCTGAGCACCTCCATCCGCGGGAGGCGCAGGGGGCTGCCGATCAGCAGCACAAGATTGAGGGCCTGATCCGCAAGTTGAACAGTACCGGAGCCCACCATGGAAAAGCCTTTGCCACGCAAGTCGATCTCGTCCAGGAGAAGCGCTTCGCCGTCGACGGTGAACGCAAAGCGCGCATCATGAAAGGCGTTGTCGTCGCCGGGCGCGAGATGGACGACCTGGAGAATGGCCAGCATCAGTGGCACCTTGAGCAACTGTGCCTCGTGAATGACGACCGTGCCATTACCGCGACGGGTGGCCGGCTCACCCGAGCGGCCCATGAGATCCAGGTGTGCCTCGACCTCCCCACGCAGGCGGACAGGTTCCTCCTTCGGTGAACGTTTGGCGTTGAGGAGCTTCTCCAGGGATACATCCCGTGCAGTGAGCGACAAACCGTAGCTCGAGCCGCCTGGAGCATCGTTCACTTCCATCTCGCCGGTCAGCGTGCCGTCGTAGAAACGGCC
>BTUC01000373.1:0-7191 GCA_045863575.1 Phycisphaerae bacterium | reverse complement strand
ACCATCCGCATAGACGCCGGGACAGCCGGGCTGCCGCCGGCAGGATGCGCACCGGAACCCACGGCCCGGCCGCGGCCGCGAGCAGCGCGATGGCGGTCAGCATGGTGGTGGTTTTTGCCAGCGGATCGATTACCGCCGACAGGATCAGCCGCAGCCCGGCCCACTGCCATCCGGCCCCGAGTCCGATTAGAAGGGCCGCCAGCGGGACCGCGAAACGATGGCGCGGAGACGGCCTCCGCGGCTCATCCCTCAGTTCGCTTTGATACTCCTGGAGCAGCACCTCCAGCGGTACCGGGACCCAGGGATCTCCCTCGTCAGAATCGAAAGGTGATGGCAGGGCCCTCGGAGTGGGTGGCGTCTCCGCCTCCACCGGCCGAAGGGATGCCAGCCGCGGGGCATCGGGCGGAGTCGCAATCAACTCCCCTCGCTCCAGCACCTCGGAGGATGGACGCTTCGGAGTTGCCGGCTTGCGTGGCCGCGGTTTTTGCCGGGACGCAGGTTTGCTCCTGCCGGCGTCCTCACGGGGCCGGCGCCGCGGCCGACTCGTTTTGCGCTGCGTCCGTTTTCGGCGACTCATCTCGGCGACCTGTCGATCTTCAATCGCCCGGGCCACGCCCGGGGAGTGTTGAAGCGGCGGCATTGTAACGCCATCGCGAGGCGCGCCGATACCGTCCCTCGACCCGGCTGACCACGCTGATGTGCTCTGGCAGCCTTCTCACGCCTGGGCACGCTGCCGGAGGGGAGCGATTTCCCCATGTGCAATATGCCCCCCTGTCCTTGCGCGAAATCCCACTGGGAGATGCCTGCGCTGCCGAAATCTTTTGGCCCCCATCGCTTCCAAAGCCCTTACGGGGTGGTTTTTGGATTGGCACGCAGCATGCTACTTATAACCGCGGGAAGGTGAGTGTCGCGGACAAAACCCGCTGCCGGGACTCAAACGACTTCCCGGAATCATCAGCAGGCATGATGCCCCGGCAGCGGCCCTTGGATACGATCGCCGGCACAAGTGAATGCCGGCGTAGAAAAAATACAGAGCGTTCGCCGCTACAGACTTGGACCGCAACGGTCTTTTTGGCGGACCAACAGCAACTTCAGCCTTCTGCTGCAATCCTCATCCCTTTGGCCCGAAAACTGCAGAAGGTGCTGTTGGTCCGCCTCCCTCCTTTTACGCTTCTGCACACGGCTCTTTTCTCTGCCCAGCGTGGTCCAGGCGCCCGGATCGGCCTGTCTGCTGCACGCGGATGGTGGGTTGCGGGTGGTTAGTGGGGCAGTGCGCTGAGTTCCCGCGCCGCTGGCCCACAAAGTTGACGAACGCCTCGCGAGCCGCATACTAGCCACCTCGTCTTTTTCACGGAGGATCTGATGTCGTACGCCAATCGTACTCGGATGCACGTCGCCGTGACGTTGGCGGCGCTGCTGTTCGCCGGCTGTTCCCAGCAGCAGCCCTTCCACTTTGATGTCACTGCCGACATGCGCGGCGAAACGCCTCCCGCCAGGCCCGGTCCGCAGTATTTTGAGGGCGTCTGCCTGGCCATTCGGGATGCCGGACGCGGCGCGTTCATGATCAGCCCCGGCGATATTGATCCGCCGCAACGCGTCCGCGCCACGCTCGACTCTGTCCTGGGCGCCGATTACATCTGGTACCCGGTCGTCGGCAATCACGAAGGCGAAAAAGCCAGTCACATGGAGTACCTGCGCGAGTACAACGCGGGCGGTCGCAAGCTGCCCAATATTGTCCGTGCGGGCCCGCCGGGGGCCGTGGAGACCTGTTACTCATTCGACTATGGCCAGGCTCACTTCGTGGTCATCAACCAGTATTATGACGGGCAGAAGGACATGGCCACCGACGGCAACGTCCCCGACCCGCTCTATAACTGGCTCGCCGAGGATCTGGCCGCCAACACCAGGCGTGTCATTTTCGTCATCGGCCATGAGCCTGCCGTAGCGGTCCCGGACATGGACAGCGGCCGGGTTCGCCACCGCGGTGATTCGCTCGACAAGTACGAGTCCCAGAACCATCGCTTCTGGACCTTGCTCAAGCAGCACAACGTGACGGCCTACATCTGTGGCCATACCCATAACGCCTCGCTGGCCCGAATCAACGGCGTCTGGCAGATCGACGCCGGTCACGCGCGCGGCCTGGGCGATAAGGAAGCAGCCAGTACCTTCATGAAGTTCCACGTTCTTCCGGAAGGCGTCCGTTGCGACGTGTACCGCCTGGCCGATGAGGCGGGCCGATACCAGCTCACCCACAGCGAATGGCTGAAGCATGACTGAGCTGGGGGCGGTGGGGGTCTTGGTTGCGGTCCGGTCGGGGTTGCACTCATTCGGGGTTGGGTCCGACTGCCGTAGCCATGAGCGCTCATCTTTACCGACGGGCGGGAGTCGATGACAATGTTCCCCGGCCGGCGAGCCGCCTCCCTGCGTGGCGTCCGATAACTCGCTGCGGTAGGCTGTCGCTGGTTCTCCGGGAGGTTGCACGGAACCGGGCCGGCCCGATTGCCGATGGTTATGGGGCACTTTCTCCTGCTCTTTGCGCTGCTTACAGAGCAGCGGTGCACACTCGGGTGGGCATGGGTTTGGGCGTGAATGGGATCACTGGCTTGGAAGCTCAATCGGTCATGAATGAAACCGTCCTTCAGCAGCGAAGACAATGGTTGCGGCACTTCCCCGAGGGCGGCATCGAGTTCGTTATCGTTACGCGGGTTCTGCTGGTCTTCGGTCTGCTGGCCTTGGCCGTTATTCGCGAAACCCAGCGTCCGCTGGTACTGCTGGCGCTGTCCGGAGTGCTATGGGTGGACTATCTGCTGACTCTCGGCTGGGCCGTGCAGATGGCCATGGATATCGAGGAGCTACAGGAAGGTGTTTCGAACTCCGGCGCCGCCCCGAATAATCACCGTCTGCTGACGATCGTGCTGGCGGCGCTCCCGTCTCTTTTTGCCCTGTTGATTCTGGCCCCCTGGCCCGAACGTGTCTGGGGGGTGAGTACGACCCGTGAGGCGATCATGTCTGTCCTGATGCCGACGCTCATTGTGCTGTACGGCCTGACGGTGATTGTCGCGGCGGTGGCCCTGCGGCGGGTGGACCTGGGCTCATTGGTATGGACCGCGCTGCTGCTGGTGCCGGTGCTGCACCTCTGGGCGCTCAACCGGATCGTCGCCCACCTTGGCAGGCGGTTGAAAGACATTTCGCCGGCTCCGAAAGAAGGGGCGGACGACGACGGGCCCAATGTGAGCATTGTGCTGGCTGATATCACCTGGCTGCTAGCCGTGTTGCCGTGGATTTACATCACCATTCAGGTGGCGCGAAACGTGATAACCTCGCGCCTGACGCCGACCTGCGGAACCCTTCTGGTCGGGCTGTTTGTCGTCGCCCAGGTGGCGGCCATGGAAGGTGTGCAGCGGCGTTTCGTGGAGACCGTGCGGCGGCTCTGAGGCCAGCCCATCGCGGAGGAGATAGGCCGAGCGCATCTCGTGCCGGACTAATCCGAGTGTCACAGCCCCTCGAACAAACTGGACAGCTTGATCTTCAGCACGCGGCACAGCCGGAAAAGCGTGAGCAAAGACGGTGCGCTGACCCCGGATTCGATTTGAGAGATCTGCGCCTGGCTGATGCCCACGCGGTCCCCGAGGTTTTTCATGGTGAGCTCGGCGGCCTGCCGGGTGGAGCGCAATCGTCGGCCCATCTCGGAGAGGATTTCTTCCTCTTTCTCGATCAACAGCCCGTCGGCCGAGAGCACGCTTTCGACCGCTCGCACCAGATCACTGGGAGCCACCGGCTTGGTCAGATAGTTGCGGGCTCCAAGTTGCATGCCTTCAGCGGCCGTGGCGATCGAGGGGTCGCCGGTAATGATGATGATGGCGGGGGCGACTTCCTGTTGGTTGAGCTCGGCGGCCAGATGCAGTCCTGTATCATCCGGCAGCGTCAGGTCCATCACCACCAGGTGCAACTTGTGCTGGAGGCCATGTTCCCGGGCGGCGGCTGCCGAAGAGGCCGACAGAACGGTGAAGCCTTCGCGCTGCAGCGCCGCGGCCAGAACGTTCAGCACACGCGTATCGTCATCTACGACCAGGATGTGCAAGGAAGAACGATCCATTCATCTGCTCCATCACGCAACACGGCTGTGGGCGGAAATCGCTGCCGTGCTGCTCCCCGTTGCACGCCGTGCCAGCCGCTCTACTCGCTGCGTGGCAGCCCACAGGGGGGCGGTCATTCTAACGTGATAAAGTGCGGGCGTGAAGGGTTCTTAATTCGCCTCGGGGCCTGGGGGCCTTTGCCCAGGGTTGCTGAGCTGGTTAGCATGTGTATGGGACCAAAGACAGGTTTGTCCGGTGGAGAGGCTTCATGAGACTCACGGTGATTGGAACGGGGTACGTCGGCCTGGTGACCAGTGCCTGTCTGGCGGATACCGGCAATGACGTGATCGGCTACGATAAGGATGCCCGCAAGGTGGACGCCCTCCGCCAAGGTGAATGCCCCATCTTCGAGCCGGGGCTGGTGGAGCTGATTCGCTACAATGCCCGCGCGGGGCGCCTGCGTTTCTCCACAGAGACGGCCGAGTCGATCTGCCACGGCGAGGTCATCATGATCGCCGTGGGCACGCCGCCGCGCGCGGATGGTTCGCCCGACTTGACCGCCCTGCACGCGGTGGGGGACGACATCGCCGCGCATCTGGACGCACCGAAAATCGTCGCCATCAAGAGCACCGTGCCGGTGGGCACGGGTGACGAGCTGGAGGCGCGGATCAACAGCCGGGCCAAGCACCGCGTGGCCGTGGTCAACAATCCTGAGTTTCTCAAGGAGGGTTCGGCTGTCGAGGACTTCCTCAAGCCCGACCGGATCGTCATCGGTGCGGAAGATGCCGCCGCGGCCGCCATCATCCGCGAACTGCACGAGCCGTTCGTGCGCAACGGCCGGCCGACGTACGTCATGCACCGCAAGGCCGCGGAGATGACCAAGTACGCGGCCAATACCTACCTGGCCATGCGCATCAGCTTTATCAACCAGATCGCCACCGTCTGCGACGCCATGGGCGTCGACGTGAACGAGGTGCGGACCGGCATGGGCTCGGACGGGCGCATCGGGTTCCAGTTCCTTTATCCCGGCGTCGGATACGGCGGGAGCTGCTTCCCCAAGGACGTGCAGGCCATGGCCCACGTGGCCCGCAAGGCCGGCGTGGAGGCGGATCTCATCGAGTCGGTGGACCGGGTCAACCGCCGCCAGCGCGAGGTGCTGTTCAAGAAGATCGCCGCGCGGTTCGGCGAAAAGCTCGCCGGGCGGACGTTCGCCATCTGGGGCGTGGCGTTCAAGCCCAAGACGGACGACATCCGGGAGGCTCCGGCCGTCTTCCTCATCGAGCAGCTCCTGGCGGCAGGCGCCAAGGTCCGGGCGCACGATCCCGAAGCTCTGCCCAATCTCAAGGAGCGCTTCGGCCAGAAGATCAGCTACCACACCGTCGGCTACGAGGCGCTCGATGGCGCCGACGCCCTGGCCATCATGACCGAGTGGAACGAGTTCCGCTCGCCCAACTTCAATGAAATCATCAAGCGGCTCAAGCAGCCGGTGGTTTTCGACGGTCGAAACCTCTACTCGCTCGAGTCCATGAAGACCCGCCAGATCGAGTACTACCCCATCGGCCGTCCGCACGTAAAGCCGGGCTCGGCCACCAAGGCAGATGGCATCGGGTAACGTCTACTCGAATCCGAGAATGCCCTCGGCCAGGTTCGGCGGCACGACGGCATAGTGCGACGGTTCCATGGTCCAGTTTCCCCGGCCGCCGGTGAGGCTGCGCAGGTCGGTGGCGTAGCCGAACATCTCCTTGAGCGGGACCTCGGCGTCCAGCACGCGCTGGTCGCCGCGCGTGGTGGAGTCGATCACCGTCCCGCGGCGGCGCATGAGGTCGCCGCTGATGGTCCCGAAGTACATCTCCGGCGTCACCACCTGAACTTTCATGATCGGCTCCATGAGCACCGGCCTGGCCTCGTTGGCCGCCTTGTCGAATCCACGGCGGGCGGCCGCTTCGAAGGCCAGCTCGGAGCTGTCCACGTCGTGCTCGGCCGCATCCAGCAGCGTGACCTTGACGTTGATCATCGGGTAGCCGGCCAGCACACCCGTGCGCGCCGCTTCGCGGGCGCCAAGTTCCGCCGCCTTGATGAATTCTTTGCGTACGGTGCCGCCGCTGATGAGATTCGCGAAACCCACGTGCTCGTGCCCCTCGCCCGGCGTGAACGGCTCGACCCGCAGCGTCACCTTGGCATACTGCCCGCGGCCGCCCATCTGGTGCTTGAATTCTTCCGTCCACTCGGCCGCGGCGGAAACGGTTTCCCGATACGAGACCCGCGGCTTGCCCACGCGCACCGGCAGGTTGAAGTCGCGTTTGAGCCGGTTGACCAGGATCTCCAGATGCAGCTCACCCATCCCGCTGATGAGCATCTGCCCGGTTTCCTGGTTGTAGTGGAATCCAAACGTGGGGTTCTCGCGCGTGAGCATGGTGAGTGAGTCAACCAGCTTGTCCCGGTCGGCCGAGGACTGCGGCTCGATGGACATGCTGATGACCGTCTCGGGGAATTCGATCTTCTCCAGGAGGACCGGGTGCTTGGTCTCACAGAGCGTGTCGCCGGTCAGCGATTCGCGCAGGCCCAGAACGGCCACGATCTGCCCGGCCTCGGCGGTCTGGATCTGCTCGCGCTGCTTGGCGAACATCCGGAACATGCGGCTGATGTTTTCCTTCTTGTCACGGGCCGGGTTGTAGATGCGCGAGCCGGACTGGAGCTTCCCGGAGTAGACACGCACGAAGTACAGGTCCATGGGCTTGTCGGCGACAACCTTGAAGACGTAAGCGACCAGGTTCGTGTCCGGATCGGGGGGGCAGGCGATTTCCTTTCCCGGTCGGCCCGGCAGGTCGGGGGCATGGCCGATAATGGGGGGCATTTCCACGGGGCTGGGCAGATAATCGATCACGCCGTCCAGAAGCCTCTGCACGCCAATGTATTGCAGAGCCGAGCCGCAGAAGACCGGCTGGAGGTGCAGGCTGATGGTGGCCGCGCGCAGGGCAGCCTTCAGCTCATCGATGCCGATCGGTTCCTCATTGATGAACTTCTCTATGAGGGGTTCGGAAGTCTCGGCCACCTTCTCCTCAAGGAAGTGCCGAGCCTGCCGCGCGGTGTCCTGGAGCTCCGGGGGAATCGGCCG
>BTUC01000372.1:0-7203 GCA_045863575.1 Phycisphaerae bacterium | reverse complement strand
CGCCCCATGATGCCGTACATCAGCCCCCGACCAACCCCCCCTTTGACGCGTTAAAAAAAAACGACCGTCACGGCCTCGTGCTTGTAAGGCGTGTCCCGGGCGACGTAGTAGGCCTTCACCGCGTCCCCACCGTAGGTTCCCACAGGCAGCGCCTGAATCAGGAAGTTGCCGGCGAACGTGACCTTGACCGCGTCCAACAACGTCAAGTGGATGCGATGGACGGCCAGGAGCCACTTGAGCCGTAGCGCGATCAACACCGGCGCGGGCCCGAAGGCCGCCAGTCCGAGCAGTGCCAGCCGCCAGTCCGCCTCCGCCAGAACGCTCCGGAGCTGGGCGGGATCATTGTTCTTCCACAGCCAGAGAACGGCCGCGCCGCAAACCAGGAGCCGAATCACCGCGGGCCATCGGGAATGGGACGTGTCTTTCATGCCAGGCTCTCGAGCACTCCGCCGCCTCGGGAATTGTAGTCGAATACCCTTTCCAGTTCGCCAGTTCGTTGCCGCCGGCCTGGAGTGCCAGGGGTTTCTGACCGCTGAACGGCCGGCACTCCAGGCCGACCGCTACGGAATCGGGAGCCCGTCTGCCAAACGGCGGCATCAATAGGCCCGAATGAGTTCGGTCGAAGGGTAGTAGTGCCTGAGGATCTCCCCGGGCGTCTTGCCCGCCCGAGCCATGCCATCAGCCCCGTACTGACACATGCCCACACCGTGGCCGAAACCGCGCCCCTCTGTGAATACGAAGGTGGCCCCCTGGCTGACCGGCACACAGTAGGTGCTCTTAAGCAACCGCCCACTCGAATCCAACGACAGGCGGAAGTCTTCCGCATCAAGATCGATCGATCGTCCCCGGCCGTCGAGGAGCTTCAACCGAACGGGCCTTCCCTGAACGGATTCCACGACCTCGATCACCTCGATCTGGCCAATGCTCGAGAACAGCGGGTATTGCCGTCGGAGCTTCGCGGTCACCACGCTCTTATCCAGACGCAACGGCTCCCAGCGGTAAACTGGCGAGTGACGGCAGTAATCGCACAACACCCCGCCGCACAGTGGTGAAAACGCAGGCTCATTGCTCCGTACGCGGGCCACCCGCGTGCAGCCGCCGCAGGTCGAGCTGTAGTAGGTCGGGAAGACCCGTGGCCCCTCAGGCGAATCCCAGGTGCACACGAGGCCGCGGGTCTCCCGGACCGCTCGTGCGGCCGGAGCGGCCCGCGCGTCGCTCTGCACACCGATGTAGACCTGGTAGCTTTCGCTGTCCGTCACATCCCAGTCCCGGGCACGCCCCACCGTCAGTTTCTGGTACCAGGCGTACGTCCGTGCCGCGATCGCCTGCGCAGCCAGGGCGGCCGGAGCGAAGCTGGACGGCACCTCGGCCGCCACCACGCCAATCAGGTAATCCTCGATGTCCACGGCATTGATCACGGCCCCGGCGTTGTCGCCGCGCCGCACCAGCCGCAGCGATCCGCGATACCGCCGCGGGCCGTCGGGAAGCTGGACTTCCACCAGTCCGGTGCCGCTCGGAACCAGTTCCAGGCTGTCCATGGGAAAAGTCTGTTCCGATGACCCGAGCTGAATCCCGGAGGTGTCAAATGTGCACGTGAGTGGCACAGGATGATCCAGACTGGCCAGGCAACTGCCCCCGGCATCGCGAACGTCGAACGGCTCCTGGATAAGGATCGCGCATTGGCTTGTTTCACGGAGCAATTGGACGCGGATGCGTCGGTCCACTACGGGGGCGGTGGTCGTGGCTGAGAGATTGACCGGCGGCGTGGTGGAGGAGAGCGATTCAGCCCTCTGCTCGCATCCTGCCGGTATGCACAACAGCAGCAGCATGCCGCGCACGAGGCGGGGTGCCGCTGACCGAGTCACCCGGCCCGGCAATGCAGATCGTCGCCGCACGCCAGCCGGTACACGCGCGGCGCGTCGATCGATCGAGATCAGTCCGTCTTGCGAAGCGATAAGCCCAACTCACCGAGCTTTTGTTTGACCTCCAGCAGGGAGGTCTGACCAAAATTCTTCGCCGCCAGCAGCTCCGCCTCCGTCTTGCTGACCAGGTCGCCGACGGTGGAGATATTGAGCCGCTGGAAACATTTCCGCGCCCGACCGGAGAACTCCAGCTCCGACAGGTACTTGCCGAGCACTTCAGGAGAGCCTTCCGGAAGCGGCCGGCGGCCCGGCGCGGGACGGCCCGGCTGCGGCGCTTCCTCGCGAAGCTGACCCAGGCGAAGCCCCTTCTGCTTGAGCATCACCTTGATCTCGTTCAGCGACGTCTCCCCGAAGTTCTTATACGCCAGCAACTCGGGCTCGGTCACCCGGAGCAGGTCGCCCAGCGTGTGAATGTTCATTTTCTTGAGGCAGTTGCGGCTTCGCACGCTCAGCTCGAAGTCCGAGACTGGCGTGTCCATGATCGCGTTGCGCTTCTGGCGGTTGCGCTCCTGGTTCTCGTCATAGTGCATCGTCATCGAGCTCTCGATGTCCTTGGCGAACATCCGGGCCCGGGTGTGCTCGGGATGCTCGTCGAGCACCCTCTCGATGCACTGATAAGCTTCCTCGAGAAGACCGTGGTCCTCATACACGACGGCCAGGTTCAGCAGCGCGTTCACGTGGGCGGGCTGGCGATCGGACAACTGCTCGTAGAGTTCCAGAGCACGTTCTTCATCGCCGAACAGATCATGAACGTACGCCAGGCGGAACACCGCCTCGGCATGATCTTCGTCGATCTTCAAGGCGGCTTCGTAGGCATCCACCGCCTCTTCGATCCGGCCCTGGGCTTCCAGCACCAGCCCGCGCGCATAATGCCAAGCCGCAGTGCCGCCCCCCGTACCCTTGTGCTGGTTGAGCTGAGACTCGGCCTGATCGATCTTCCCCTCGCGAATCAACGCGGCGACACTGTTCATGTACGATGGTCCCTCGAAAACAACCAGTCAGATTGAGCGCGTTGCGCCGGTGCAGGCCCCTGATTGGGTTCACAGCGCCTGGAAATATCGAACCAATTAGTGTAGCTAACATTGAGGATGTTGCAAGGCGCACCGAAACCCGGGTCACAACAGGGTCCCGGCCAGCCTGGTTCAGAGCCCTGAGCGCAAGCGAGGGGGGTCCGGATTCCCAGGGACGGCAGCAAACGAGAGGCCGAATTGGCAGGAGGCCCCGGGAATTCTCCCCTCCCTTGCGCTGGGGGCTCCGACGGCGTCGAGCGTGCCAGAGAGCCAAAGCCGCCCCAGCGTCGGCGAGCGGTCGCCGGCGGAGGGCATCCGGTCGATGAAACCATCGCGCCGTTCCGCGAAAGATCATTATCCACAAGGATTTAAATGCCTGCACGTGTCCATCTGATCGTCAACCCCGTGGCCGGCGCCTGCCAGCAGGCTGGTGCGTTGGGCCGACTGGTGCGGCGGCTGCGAAACCGCGGCCTCCAGATCCAGACCCATACCACGAGCGGGCCGGGCGATGCGCGACAGTTTGCCGCCACCTGCGCTGCAGAGGCCGACGCCGTGATTGCCGTTGGCGGAGATGGCACGGTATGCGAGGTCAGCAACGGCTTGTTCGGCCAGCAGGTACCGCTGATCATCTGGCCGACGGGCACCGAGAACCTGGTAGCCCGCTCGCTGGGCTTCCGACCGGACGTGGACTTGGCGATCGCTTGCGTGGAGCGGGGAGAGCATCGGCCGCTCGACGTGGGGGTGGCCAACGGGCACTCCTTCCTGGTGGTGGTCGGCGTGGGCTTCGATGCCGAAGTCGTGCGACGGGTGGTGGACTGCCGCCGCGGGCACATCACCCACTTCTCGTACGCGGCGCCCTTGTGGCGCACCTTCTGGGAGCACCGGTTCCCGCCTCTGCGCGTGTTCAACGACGGCCATCTGTACTGGGAGGGCCGTGGCCTGGTCTTTGTCGGCAACATGGCCCGCTACGCCCTCGGCTTGCCCGTGGTGCGGGACGCCCGGCCGGATGACGGCCTGCTCGATTTATGCATTTTCTCCTGCCGCGACCGTCGCCAGCTAATCGCCCACTCCATCCGCACGCTGCTCCGCCGGCACATCGAGCATCCCGACGTCCGCTACGTCCGCGTGCGGCAGGTCCGCGTCGAGTCGCCGCAGCGTGTGCCCGTGGAGCTGGACGGCGAGTGCGCCGGCTTTCTGCCTGTAGAGATTGGCGTAAGACCCGCCGCGATCCGCGTATGCCTTCCCCCGGTTGACTTGGGTTCGCGTTCTGCCGGCTGACTCAGGTTCACACTCCGCCCGGCTGACTCCGATTCGAAATTCTCCGGTTGACCAGCTCCGTTCCATGGGGCTTTCCGCCGAAGGCGGCTTCAGGCCAGTCCTTCAGGGCTGGTGTCCGGCCGCGCTACACGGAGTTTCTGTCCCATATTGTGCATAAGGACCCCGTTTCAACGGGGTTCTCTGACCGGCTTCAGCCAGGTGCCGATCCGGCCAGCCTGTCACGGACTTCGCGGCCGTATTTCTCCCTCCTCCGGTACTCCGGGGGAGAGCCCGGGTGGGGGCTTGAAGGGAGACAGCGGCTCGGTTGCCCCAGAGGCTCGAACCGGACGGCTGGGCTCGCGCCGCTGACCCACTTCCGTGTTCCCCCCGCTGAGACGGCCGGTTAGGATGTCGCCCATGAGTGAATCTGTTGCGGTGAAACCTGTGGAGGTGGCCGGAATTCCCATCGGCCCGGGCTGCGGGCTGGTATTGGTCGCCGGCCCATGCGTTATCGAGTCGCGCGAGCATACGCTGCGTCTGGCCGAGGCCATTCAGCAGGTCACGCGGCGGCTCGAGATCCCGCTGATCTTCAAAGCGAGCTACGACAAGGCCAACCGCTCCAGCGCGGGCAGCTTCCGCGGCCCCGGATTACAGGCCGGCCTGGCCATCCTGGCGGAGGTTCGCGATCGCCTGGGCGTGCCGATCACGTCGGACATTCACGAGCCATCCCACGCCGCCCCGGCCGGCGAGGTGCTCGACCTGATCCAGATCCCCGCCTTCCTCTGCCGCCAGACCGACCTGCTGGAGGCCGCCGCCCGGACGCAGCGGGCGGTGAACGTGAAGAAGGGTCAGTTCATGTCGCCCGAGGAAATGCGTCTGGCCGTCGACAAGATCCGGGCGGCCGGCAATGAGCGCGTGCTGCTGACCGAGCGCGGCACGTTTTTCGGCTACGGCCGTCTGGTCAACGACATGACGGCCATCCCCCGCATGGCAGCCTATGCACCCGTCGTCTTCGACGCCACCCACTCCTGCCAACTCCCCGGCCAGGGCGGAGGCCAATCCGGCGGCCAGCGAGAAATGGCTCCGACGCTGGCCCGAGCAGCCCTCGCCGCCGGTGCCCATGCCCTCTTCCTGGAAGTCCACGATAATCCAGATCAAGCCAAAAGCGACGCGGCCACGGTCTGGCCCCTCGACCAACTGGAAAAGCTGCTGACCGAATGTAAACAAGTGAAGGCCGCAATCAGCGCCCCGGCCAATCAAGACTGACAGCGGAGCGAGTTTTCCCTCCCCCGGTACTCCGGGGCAGGCGTACCACCACTTCCCTCCCCCGGTACTCCGGGGGAGGGTCAGGGTGTGGGCTTGGCAGGCATCGGGCCGTACGTCAGTTGTCAGTCGGCCGTTGTCAGTTTCAGGGTCGCTTGTCCACTGGCGAGTTGCAGGAACGTGGGTTGTAGGTTGTTGGGCGTGGATGATTAACCGCTATGTCTCTCCCTCCCCTGCTCAACCGGGCCTCTGGTCCCCTTATCACCCCTCCAAGGCCGCTCGAAGTGAACGCCAGTTCTCAGGAAGCTGAACCTGAAAGTCTGGTTTGCTCGCGCCGGTGCGCGGCCGTCGCTCTGGGCAGCGTGCCGAAGACCCAGTCCCACAGCGGGGTGGTCACGCCGAAGGTGTGGTTCCAGTCCTGGTAGTGATGCAGGGCGTGATAGCGGTTGAGCGGACGCATGAAGGGCAGCCGCCAGGCGCCGTGACTGGCCAGATGTACGAATTCGTAGAATACGTAACCGGTCATCAGGCCGGCATGGAAGACGAGGGCGTAATCGAGCCGTCGCCACATGAGCCAGGTCAGCCCGAAGAACAGCAGCGACAGCGGAATACTGCCGCTTAAGTTCACCACCGAGTGCTCGAGGTCCCTGGGCGCGCGGTGGTGCCGCAGGTGAGCCTGATCCTGGAAGCGGCTCAGCGCGGCCGAGCGGGTGTGGACGTGCATGGCCCGATGCAGGACCCACTCAAGAAGAGTCCAGAAGGTCAGCCCACCCAGAAGCAGTCCGATCGCCGAAGGCCAGGCGACGTTTCCTCGAATCCCCACCCAGGCCACCAGCAGTACAATCACCGCCGGATAGAGCAGGAACGGACGGGAACGCAACAACCAGTCACGCGTAGAAGCACGCATCGCAGAGACCCCCGATCCAAACAGCAGTGGCCCCGGACGATCGATTATAGGGGTACACGGGGTGCCAGGGTGGGACGCCTCAAAACCCGAATGACGAAACCTGAATGACGTAGTCCGAATGCCGGGGGACTCGGGAACCGGTGAGCCACCCACTCGCGATCAAGAAGTGCAGGCGAGCCGCGCGCTCAAGGAGTGCAGGCGAGCCGCGCGATCAGGACCTGCGGGCCAGCGCGAGGCGGTAGAAGGTCCGGCCTTCCTTGGTGTACTTGATCTCGAAGTTGGTGAGCACGCGGCCTTCCACCACGCCCATCTCCGGGACGTCGAAGGGCACCGGTTCGAGGCGCAGCTCGCCAGCGACGACGCTACGGATGTGCTCGAAGTAGCCGGCATGATCGGTCTGGATGGCGAGGCGCCCGCCCGGCACCAGCGCGTTCACCGCGGCCGCCAGAAACGATGGCTGAATGAGGCGGCGCTTATGATGCCGCTTCTTGGGCCAGGGATCCGGGTGGTAGATGTGAATCACCTGAAGGCAAGCGGGCGGAAGATGGTGAGTCACCAGGTAGCCGGCATCCGTGCGCATGAGCCGGACGTTGAGCACGCCCCACCGGGCCATGCGGTCCGCCGCGTACTGATAGTACTTGTTGGCCCACTCGATGCCCAGGAAGCCGTGCCCCGGAAGAGCGCGAGCCCGGTTGAGCAGAAATCCGCCCTTGCCGGCGCCGATCTCCAGCTCGACCGGCCGTTCGTCGCCGAAAATGCCGCGGAAATCGAGAATCTCACCTGGGGCCGGCGGCGGCAAAATGATGTCTTCCATCGTGGGCATGCGGGCATCATCCTGGGACGG
>BTUC01000371.1:0-7230 GCA_045863575.1 Phycisphaerae bacterium | reverse complement strand
AGGAGACAAGGGGACCAGGAGATGAAGGCCCCCAAGCAACTGACTAAAGGAGAACTGACCCAACAATTGACCACTGACCACGGACTACTGACCACTGACCACTGTCAACCGATGAAGCCAGGGAACATTTCGGCTGCGATTGAAGGCTATTCTGCGCATCAATCATACTTCACCATGAGTGCTTTCGCGTAATCGGGGTCTCCGGCAAAGTCGAGCGGGAGTGCGGGGCGCTCGAGGATCGTGCAGGTTCGCCGGCCGGCGGCCTGCTGCACCGCCTGTTCGAGCCTGAGCCACGAGATACCGCGGTCGTTCGTGGAGAGGAAGAGAAGCCCACCGGGATCGAGCAGTTGCACCGCACCGGTCAAGAGGGCATCGAGTTGTTCCTGAAGGACAAACGTGCGCGCGGGCCGGCGGGTGCGCGAGAACGTGGGCGGGTCGAGGATGATGAGGTCGTAGCGGCGGTTTTGCCGCCGAGCACGCTGGTAAAACTCCAACGTATCCGAGAGGAAGAACCGCTGGGTGGCGAGGTCCAGGGCGTTGGCCGCGAAGTTGCGTTTGCCCCACTCCAGGTAGCGCTTGTGCAGGTCCACGCTGGCCGTCTCGGCCGCCTGGCCGGCTGCGGCCGCTACGGAGAACGCGCAGGTGTAGGCGAACGTGTTCAGCACGCGACGGCCGGCGGCGAGTTCGCGAATCCTCCGGCGATTATCGCGCTGATCGAGAAACAGGCCCACAGAGAAGCCATCGTACGGCCGGATGAGAAACCGCAGCCCGTGCTCCTCAATGGGAATCTCGGGCTCGACGGGCCGGCCGATCCACGGCTTCGGATCCGCGTGGGCCTGTGCCAGGTCCGCGGGCAAATGGGCCCGCTCGCGAACGAACGTTTTGCGGTAGACGGCCCGGGTGCGCAGTCGCTCGTGGATCTGACCGACCAGCCAACGGGCATCCCGCTCTGAGATTTGCAGGCGCCCCTCGTGCAGTTGGGCGACGAGCACGTCGCCCAGCTTCTCGACCACCAGCCCCTCGACGGCGTCGGCACTGCCATTGAGCACGCGCCAGGCGTTGGTCACCCGCGACCCGACCAGGGGCGCCCGGCGTCGGAAGGCGTCGTCAATCAGGCTTTCAAGGTCTGAACGCATGAGGAAAGAACTCAGAAGCCCAAGTCAGAACTCCGAAGTGGGAAGGTGAGAAAGTCGCTCCATCTCTGCTTCGCTCCGTCTTTCCTTCTCGCTGCCACTCCGTCTCCGCGACCCCTCGTCTCCGTGTCTCCTTGTCCCCGCGTCCCCTTGTCCCCGCGTCTATTACCACTCTTCCACACCCTTCTTTCCCACTTTCTCACCTTCCCACCTTCCCACGCAGGCACCCTCACACACCCCCGGCCCGCAGCTTCTCCAGTGCGTTCTCCCAGTAATCTGCATACTTGCGCTGGAGATCATCCAGGCTCATCCCACCCGTCTCGATGGGGTAACGGCCGTGCGCGTAGACGTAGTCGTACATGGCGATCACGTTGCGGGCCTTGGTCTCGGGGAGGACGTTGTGGATCTGATTGAAGACGAAGCCGCCGCCCGGCGCGAGGATCTGCAACCGCCGGCGAACGTCCTCGATGACCTGGGCTTCGTTGCCCTTGTAGAGCACCGAGTGCGTGTCGCAGCCGGCGCCCCAGATGGTCATCTCGCGGCCGAACTCCCGTTTGATGACAGCCGGGTCCATGCCGGCCGCATCGGTCTGGACGGGATTGAAGGCGTGCACGCCCGCGTCGATGAGATCTCGGAAGAACGGCATCATCGAGCCGTCGGAGTGGAAGAGCACGTAGGCCTTGCTGTGGCGGCGGATGTAGTCGATGAGCCGGCGGTGGTACGGCAGGAGCGTTTCGCGGTACATCTCTGCGGACAGCAGCGGAGCTTTCTGGCTGCCCAGGTCGTCGCCGATGACGATCACGTCGACGTTGTCGCCGACGGCCGCGAGATATCGCTTCAGCCCTTCGTAAAGGCTGTCCGTGAGCCGCTCGAGGAAATGGCGGGCCAGGTCCCAGTCCTCGATGAGACGCACGAAGAGCTCGTCCCAGCCGAGGATTCCCTGGGCGTTTTCGATCACCGTGCCGTACATACCCACGATGGCCCGGTCCGTCGAGGCCCGCAGGCGGGCGGACTCGGAGCGCAGATACGCCACCTCTTCGTCGGAGACGCGCACCCGGCTGACGTGGTTGCCCTCGCCGGGCGTATCGAAGAAGCGGTCGATGTCGGCCTTGGTCTGGGAATTGGCCAGCGGGCAGTGCATGAGCGTGAAGCCGTGCAGACGGCTGGCCGGCAGGCGGGCGACCAAGGTATCGCCCTCGTACCAGCAGGTATCGCCGCCGGCGTCTGTCACCGGATTGAATTCCTCGCTGACCAGCACCTTCTTGCCTGGCAGGACCTCCCACTCCTTCCAGGCGAGGTTGCGGATGCCCAACGAGGCGCGCAGGCGGTGAAGCTGGACGGTGTCGCTGTGCAGGCGAGCGAGCACGGCCGGCGCGATGTCCGGGATCTGGCCCCAGACATGGTAGATGCGCGGGAGGCCTTCGGTGATGCCCAGCGCGCTCTTGAGCTTCATGTAGGCCAGAATGGCGATGCTGGACGAGGCGTGCCCGCCAAAATCGATGGGCACGCGGTCCGGTTCCTCATGATTGAGTGCGGCAATGACACGCTGACGGGACGTCATGGACGAATACCTCAAAGACCTTTTCGGCGGCAGTATGCCCGGTATGATGAGGGCCCTTTGAACGATCCGGCTCTTATACCACAAGTGCCTGGCATCGTCATGGCATGCAGACGAACGGAAGGATTAACGTGAAAACACGCTCGCTTTCCACATTCCACACCGGTTGGGCCTTCATTGCCGGCCTGTCCCTGATGACCGCGCCCGCAGCACAATCCGCCACGCCTGCGGCTGGCACCACAGCGCGATTCTACACGCTCGGCCCCGGCGAGGACTCCCAACGTCTGGTCACCGATCTGCGGCTGACCATTCTGGGGGAGGTTTCGGAATCCGGACGCCGGTGGGTGGACTGGCAGATGGATGCGGCCTTTGACGGCGGCCGGGAGGTTTCCGTGCGGTCCGCCAGCGAGCGTGCCCCCATGACCGGCCCCGACGGATGTGGCGACTTCCTGCGCTACCAGCTTCGCCATGCCGACGGGGGCGTGTTTGACTACCGGCACGAGCGGACCGGGCACGCGCTGCTGCCGCCGGTGGCCTTCCGGACGTTGTTTCTTCCCACGCCCGACCCGGCCGCCGCCCTGGTGGACGGTTTTTCGGGGGCCGGCCGGTTCCTGGCCCATATCATCATCCTGGGGCCGGTGACGCGGACTACCGACGTACGGCCGGTCGAGGGTGCAACCGTTCTGACGCTCCGACCGGACCTGCTCATTGGCACCAGCCGCTCGTTCCGCGATGACGGCAAGGGACGCCCCTCCCCCACCGCCAACTACAACTACATCCCGCTGGCGGAGAAAGATTACGGCGCGCTGATCGCCGCGGGCACGAACTACTTCGGCGTGACGGCCGAGCAGCTCAAGTGGGTAAAGCATCGGCCGGTGTTCTATCGTGGCCCGGGCGCGTTTCCCGAGGACTACTATCGCAGCAACTACTATCCGACGCAGATGTTCAGCGACGAGCCGATGATCCGCCTCGGCTGGCAGGAAGTGTCACCGCCGGAGCTGGATCATCCCTCGCAGATGGCCAGCTTCCTGGAAGGGCGCGTGCGGCACATCTACACGGAAATGAGCCCGTTGCACGGCATCGCGAAGGACCTGCGCCGCTACAACATCCGGCTCGATCACAGCGTGGGCGAATACATGCTGGCGCCCACCTGGGAGACGGAATTCTGGAGCGCCTTTCACGAGCTGGCCGGCGGCGCCCCCGGGATCGTGCACGAGGGCCGCTACCGGCACGACCACTACGGCTGGCACCCGGATGTGCTCTTTGGCCCGGGGCTGGAGTACTCCACGCGGGAGATGTTGCTGGGCTTCTACACCTTCTTGCGCGGCGCCGCCCGGGCGTTTGACGGAGACTGGGGAACGGCCATCTACGGGCAGTCTGATCCCGAGCTGCGCGTGGAAGCGCTCACGCTGGCCTACGACCTTGGCGCCAGGTACCTGTGGTTCTGGACATCGGACCACGATCATCACGTCGAATTCACCGAACAGGTTCGGCTGACGCGTGAGCTGAGTCAGCACATGGCCGCACATCCGCGCGAGCCGTTGGAGAAACTGCGTCGCGCGGCCAGGGTCGCGGTCGTGTTTCCGGCCGGCTATACCCTGAGCTGGGGACACATGTGGGGGCATCGCTCGTTCTCGTTCGAAAGCCGCAACCGGACCGGAACGCCCTATCGGGAAGTGGTGGCCGCGGCCATGTGGGAGGGCGTTCTGCTGGCCAAACAGGGCATCCCGTTTGATTTCACGGAGGATCATCCCGGCATCGAGAAGCTCGGATACGAGAAACTGCTCATGATTGGCGAGGATGCCAGCGTGCGTGTGCTCCCGACGCAGACCACGCGCCGGCCCATCCGCCCCCGAGTGGCCGTTTCAGTCGGAGAAGCTCGCAAGGTGAACCCCATTCCACCGTCAGGCCTCCCACCGATGCCGGCCATGAACGCTTATGGGCACCCCATCCAGATCGACGGCCAGCTTGATGAATGGAAGGAGGCCGTTTGGCTCGTGCAGGATGACAAACCCTCCGGGGGCGGGGAGTGGGACGGATCCGCGGATCTGACCGGGCGTATCGCTTTCGCCACCGACGGGGTGCAACTGTACGTCGCGGCCCGGGTGTCGGACGATCGCCACCACCAGCCGTACACAGGCTGGGACTTGTGGAACGGCGACTGCGTGCAGATCGGGCTTGATCCTTTGAATGAGCCCGACGAGCCGGGCTACACACGCAATCAGAACGAAATCGGCTTCGCCCTGCTGGACAGCGGCGAGGCGGTCACCTATCGCTGGATCGCCCGGCGGAACCAGCGTCCGCGGGAGCTGCCTCATTTCCCGCTGGTCATCCGCCGCGACGAAACCCGCGGCGAGACGATCTACGAGGCGGCCCTGCCCCTGAGTGAGATGGCGCCGCTGAGTCCGGCAGTCACGCCGGTCATTGGCGTTGGCGTGGTTTTCAATGATGCCGACAACGCCGGCCGCGCGACCTACCATGAGACCTCACCCGGCGCCATGACGGCCGGCAAGCACCCGACCCGGTTCATGAAGCTCGCCTTTCCGGATGTGCCGGCTGACGAGCGGTCACGCGTCAGTGCTTCCCGAGCATGGGCGACGCTCGTGTGGGGGAAGACGGTGGCCCAGGTTGGCGAAAGGTTTACCTGCGAGCTGGCCACGCGGTCGTGGGACGAGCAGCAACTCACGATCGCGGCCTCGCTGGCTCCCCTGGATCCGCTGACCGGCGTGGCCGGTGAGGCCCAAACCCATGTTGTGGGCAGGGACCAGGTTATGCGACAGCAGATCGAAATCACCGCGCAGACAGCTCCTGGGCGATACCGGCTGACGCTGGAGGTTAAAGATGACAAGGGCGCGGTGCTCGTGCGCGAACCGATGACGGTCTTCGTCTATCCGTGAACTCTGGTAGCACCGCAAAGCGGGCGGCGTGGGCTGCGCGCCCGTCGGTCCCATACTGCGCGCTACGGCAGCGTGACCTTCTCTTCGCCGTCGGAGACGACGACCAGCTCAAGGGGCCCGCTGAGCTGCGGAGCGATGTCACGCAGTCGGCGCAGGCTCTCGATGGTGATGTCGCCGACCTGGCGGATGACGGTACCGGGTTCCAGGCCGGCCTTACGGGCCGGACTGTCGGCCTGCACCTCGGTGACCAGGACACCCTGCACGGCAGCTTTCACCTGGTAGCCGGAACGCGTAGCGGCGTTGAGATTCACCAGCCGCATGCCCCGCCAGTCGAACGGCGCATTGGTGTTAATGGGCTTGATGTCGGACTCTCGGCGACCCGGCACCACGGTCAGGTTCAGGCGGCGCCGCTCGCGATAGACGGTTACATCCACACGGGCGCCGACCCGCGAGGAGCCGACCATGCGGACAAGCTCGTCCGGATTGCGGATCAGACGGCCGTCGTACTC
Source organism: Phycisphaerae bacterium (assembly GCA_045863575.1). Taxonomy (GTDB): domain Bacteria; phylum Planctomycetota; class Phycisphaerae; order UBA1845; family PWPN01; genus JAAXZI01. Next base: position 1,133 of record BTUC01000371.1, on the reverse strand, counting down.
CACGATCACGTCGCCGCTTTGCAGGCTGGAGCTGGCCGCCGGTGAATCCGGCCAGACGTACTTGACCAGCGCCCCGCCCTCCGTTCCCGCCCCGGCTGACTCGCGCTGATGACGGGAGGGTGAGCCGAGTTCCACGCCCAGGTAACCGTACTCAACCTCACGGCCATGCTTCAGGAGGTCAATGATCTCCTTGATGCGCGTATCCAGGGGAATGGCGTAGCCGACGCCTTCGCTGCCGCCGGATCGAGTGGAAATGGCGGTATTAATACCGATAAGCTCCCCGCGCATGTTCAGTAACGGCCCGCCGCTGTTGCCCGGGTTGATGCGCGCGTCGGTCTGGATGAGGTTGCCATAGTAGCGTTCCATCTGGGGGTCGAGCTGCCGGGTAAGCTCCTGGCCCAGTGCGCTGATCACTCCGAAGGACATGGCCGGACGGCCATAGTTGTCCGAAGCGGAACCGAAGGGGTTGCCCATCACGATGGCAAAGTGCCCCTGCTTCACCGTGGCGGCATCGCCCAGCTTGATCGGCTGCAAGTCCCGCGCGTCGATGCGGAGAACGGCCAGGTCACTGCGTGGATCCGACGTGATCCCCTGCACGCGGTAGCTCTGGCCGTTGGACAGAATACAGAGAATATTCTCCGGGTCGGCCTGGAGGATGACATGCTCATTGGTCAGAACACAGCCGTCCGGGCTGATGATGACGCCGCTGCCAACGGCCGGGTAGACGCGCTCGCGCAGGCGGTTGTGGATTTCATCGTCCGGCATCTCCTTGCCGTCGTTGTCGCCCGTACGGCTGCCGCGGCGCTCCGTGCGGATGGCCACTACGCTGGGCCGGACCGTCTCGGCGATGGCGGCCAGCGTGTTCTGCATCGCTTCGAGCTGGGCCAGATCCCCAAGCGAGACCTGAGCCTGCGTGCCCGCCGGCCGGACCAGGGCCGCCAGACACGAAAGAATGAGCACACAGCGCGGTCCGAACGCCGCACCGGATCGCGGATACCCCGACGCAAACATACACCGACCCATGGCACTCCCTCGCGGCATCAAGTCTGATTCCACTGCCCATTCTAGTGCCGTTTCCACTCCGAAAGTTTCGGTTCCCGTTCGCCGGACGGGTCGCCTTGGGTGCCGCCGGT
>BTUC01000370.1:0-7253 GCA_045863575.1 Phycisphaerae bacterium | reverse complement strand
CTCAGCTCGCCAACGCCGCCGGGGTGTTGTGGACGGATTACGACGCCGATGCGGATCCGGACGCCGTTGTTTTTGGAGGCTTCGAGCCGGGCATGGCGCTGTTCGAAAACCGGCGCGAGACGGGCTTCGCGCCAGCCGTCCCCGGGGTGCTGGGGGAATTCTCGGCCGGCCGAATCCGCGGCGTGGTCCTGGGCGATGTGGATCGCAACGGCCGGTTGGATCTCATTGTGACCCGGGCCGCTGCGCCGGTGCTGGAAGTTCTGTTGAACCGCGATGGCTACTTCGTGCGTGATGAGAACGCGGTACCAGCGCTGGGGTCCGACGCGGAGTCAGCAACCCAGTCAGCCGCCGCGGACATGGACAATGATGGCGACCTGGACATTCTGCTGTTGGTCATGAAAGCCAACCGCTTTCAGCCAAAACTGCTGCTGCTGACCAACGACGGCCAGGGCCGCTACAGCTTTGATGCGGGCATGGGAGCATGGCCATTGTCGTCGCCCGGTGTCATTGTGGCCCCTGCCGACGCCGATGGCGATGGGCGCCTGGATGTGGCCATCCGCACCGCCGATGCCCGCGTGCATCTGTTCCGTAATGCAAGCCCGCAGGCCCGGCCGGCTCGATAGTGAAACTAAGGTTGTGCTGCCGGCAAGATGCCTGCATTGTAGGGCGACACACGCACGCGCGGGCCGTACCGCGCTACCCACAGCCGGCCCTCCGCTCCTTTCCAGCTCAGCGGCATCAGGAATTTCCCGGAACCGTCGGCAAGAGCGGCGGCGATGCCGCCTTTCGGTCCGTGTCGTTTATGCGGGAGTCTGGCCCACGCCCACTCATAGTTCTCCAGGTAAGGGCCGTGAACCTCCCCGCGCGGCCCCGGGCCGTTGGTGATCAGGAGGGTGGGCTGCTTGCGATGATTTTCGTCACCTTCCTCGTTTCCTCCGTCGCAGAAGAGCACCACCTCGCTCGGCCGGATCACGCGGTCGAGCCTGCCCTCCAGGCGCCTGGCGCGGGTCGGTTTGGGCGGTAGATCGTCTCCCGACCTGCCGTCCTTCCACGGCTGACCCTCGCCCACGTGGATGTGATCGCCGCCCGGTGGTTCCGTGACGCCCATGATGTCTTCATTGATGGCATACGACATGACGCCGTAAGCATCGTCGGGCGACCAGGTGCTGTGCACGGGGTCCTTGTCGGCGGGACAGTAGAACAGCTCCTGTTTTCCAAACTTCGAGAAGTAATACGAGGGTGAGCGGTTATAGATCTTGTCAAAGTAGTTTTCGGCTCGCTTGAGGCTCGGAATTCCCAATTGACGCGCATAAGCAACAGGCCAGGGTTTAAGGAACAGCTTTCCAGCACTTCCGAAGAAGCCGTCCTGGTATTCGTATTTCGTGTGGGCTGGATCGATGACCTTGGCCTCGTTGCCGCGCCCGATCAGTTGTCCGTAGCCCCTGTGCTCGGCCGCAAAAGAGAGAACGCCCCTGGGCAGGTTGCTCATGTTGGCGAGGCAGACGACGGTTCGCGTCCGCTCCCTGGCTTTGGAAAGGGTCGGAATAAGGATTGCCACCAGTAGGGCAATGATGGTGACCACCACCAGGACCTCGATGAGTGTGAAGCCGGCCGCGTGGTCATGGTGGTGGGGGAATACCGCATTTTGACTTCCGCAGGAGGTGATACCGTCGGTTCGCATTTCGGACTGATGAGGTCGAGCAGGATGCATGGTCAGTTTCTCCGCATGGGCGACACCGCCGGTTGATCGGCTCGCGGGGATGCGCCAGCCAACCCGCCGATCTCCATACATCGGCCGATCCGCGCAACGCCCATTATCCGCCAGGCTCTTCAGGAGATACAAGTCCTCCTTCAATCTCTCGGAGGATCTCGGACCGTCGTGCATATCGGCCTGTGGCGATTCGAGCCCATCGTCGCAGGAGAATGAAGCTGCCGACCTCTGAACTGGACGTCGGCCGCCTTTGGCCGCTAGGATGACCGGCCTGGATGTCGTCCCGGCGGGTCGGCTGGGGTTTGGTTTGAACCGATTGCACGATGGATCTGCGACTGCGACAACTGCCGGTTTCCGCGCGGCTTGTGCTGACCTGCTTTCTGGCCATGGTCGGCGTTGGCTATCTCATGGCCATCGCCAACATCTATTACAGCCACCGCGCGGCGGACGGCGATCCGCAACGGATGACCTTCGACGACCTCAAGGCCGTCTACAGCGGCGTGAGCGTGGAAGTGAAGGAAGGCCGTCCGCGCCCCTCGCGCATGCAGGAGATGATCGACGGCAAGATGCGCGAGTTCCTCAAGACGCAGGCCGAATACGAGATCCTCAGCAACTGGCTGGCGGGCGGCGCGACGCAGGAGGCCTTCACGGCCGTCGCCGACGGCGCGAACAAGAGCCCCCACGATGTGATCTCCGAGCGTTGCCTCCGCTGCCATAACGTGGAGGGTGAGAAGGGGGAGGAGGAGGCCCAAAAAGCCCCGTTTGGACCCGATATCTTCGCCGTGGATTTCGACAGCGTCAGCAAGTTCACGGCCTCCAAGGTCGATATCGCCTCCAACCGCACCACCGTTGGCCCGCAATCCCGCGAGCGGCTGATCCTGATCAGTCATCAGCACATGCTCAGCATCCCGCTGTTCACTCTGATCACCAGCCTGCTGGTGGTGTTCACGGGTCTGCGGCCACGGGTGCGCGACGTGCTGGTGCTCGTGCCCATGCTGACGCTGATGGTGGACTTTGCCGGCTGGTGGGCCGCCCGCCAGTGGCCCCCGGCCATCTGGCTCATCGCCCTATCAGGGCCAGTCTACGGCGTCTTCTTCGCCGCCCAGATCCTCACCGCCTTCGGCTCCATGTGGTTCGGACGCCGCGACAGGGCCTCCTATTAAGCGACGTGGTCAGTGGTCAGATCATTCGTCAGTCGTTGGTAGTCAGTGGTCAGTTGTCGTATTCACTCCCTCCCCCGGTACTCCGGGGGAGGGCCGGGGTGGGGGCTTGGCAGGCAAAGGACGGTACGTCAGTTGTCAGTCGTCAGTTGTTGGGTCAGTCGTCCTTTAGTCAGTTGCAGAACGTGGGTTGCAGGTTGTTGGTCGTGGGTGGTTTACCGCTCCATCTCTCCCTCTCTCAATCCCTCTGTCGCTCTGTCTGCCCTGGTCACCCGGGCTCCTGGTCTCCTTGTCGCCCGGCCACCGGATCCCCTTATCAACTCCAAAAGGGGGGTCGGGAAGGCAACGGTCGTTCCGGGCGTTCAGCGATCAGCGTTCAGGCATAGTGATGCTCACTCCGCCGGCCGATCCGTTGGCCGTGCTTTCGGGAAGGTGTCGCCGTTGTTCAGATTCAGGTGCTCATTCCGCTCCGCCTCCAGTCGCCGGAACATCTTGAACACGTCGAAGAAGCCGCCGATGGTGAGCACGATGCCCAACCCAAAGTAGCTGACGATCGCCGCCCCGACCACGTACAGCCAGACCACATCCCATTTCATGCCGCACCTCCCGTCGAGTCGCCGCCGCTCGCGCCGGCCAAGGCCAGTTGATCGTCCATAGGACTGACATCCCGGCTGCGCCCGCCGCCGGTCAGCAGCGAGCCGATAATCATGGCCAGGAAGCCCAGCGGAAAGCTCATGATGCCTGTGGCCGGGTCGGTCATGAAATCGTTCACCTCTAGCAACCACTGCGGCGACTGCTCCCCCCATCCCAGGACCATGAACCGCGAGGCCAGGTAGACCGCGCCGGGCGCCGCTCCGCACAAGAGGCCGCAGTACGCACCGACCGTGTTCGCACGCCGCCAGTACAGCCCCATGGCCACCAGTGTCATCGACCCGGCCACATACATCGTCCCGGTCACGCCCAGATAGCCCCACACGGTGGCCTTGAACTCGTACCACAACCCGAAGCCGATGAGGAAAGCGCCCAGGCAGAGAATGAAGAAACGCGTGATCCAGATGCGCGCTCCGTTGGGCACGTTGATGCCCAGGGCCCGCGCGATGGGTATCACCAGGTCTTCCGTGAGCACACCGCTCCAGGCGAGCATGTAGCTGGAGTGCGTGGACATCAATGCCGCCAGCATTCCCGCAAGCATGAAACCGACCAGCCCCGCAGGCAGGTTCTTGAGCAGCAAGGGCATGCCGTCGAGCGTGTTATCTGTGGAGACGCGGTCAAACTCCGCCGGAGACAGGGTGGCGCTGAGGAACGCGATGGCGGCCACGCCCCACAGCATGGGAATGATCGCCCGGCCGAAGAAGTTCACGGCCGTCAGCGACCACATGAACCGCGTTGTCCGCGGCGAATCCGTGGCTGCCGTCCGGAATGCCTGGGTCTGCCAGGTATTGGTTCCCATCCAGTGCATGCATTGCCAGATAATCCACACCCATCCCATGCCCAGGATTTCCTTGGTTCCCAGCACCGGCTCGCGGATTGTCGGGTTCAGCCCGTACGTGCCGCGATGCGTCTCGACCGCCTTCACGACCCCGGAAAAGCCGCCGACCTCCGGCTGGGACATCACCCAGAAGGTCGTGGCTCCAATGCCGACGGTCAATACGATGAACTGCACGTAATCGGTCAGCACCACCGATACCATGCCGCCCAGCAAAACGTAAAGCAGCACGATGGCCACCAGGATCGACATGACCAGATTGATCGAGGGAATGTGAATGGGCGCGGCTCCGGCAGCATCGCCCAGCGTGACGTACATGTCTGGTACGCCGGTGATAATCTTGATGAAATTGGCCTCGACCTTCAGGAAGACGCCGTAGTTCAGAATGCCCGCGGCTGCGATAATGAAGCCGCCCAGTACGCGCACGCCGCGGCTGTAGCGTTGCTCGTAGTACTCCGCGACCGTGGTGGCCCCGGACTTCCGCAGTCCGCTGACCATGAAGCCGGTCAGGCCGATGAACATGGTGGTACACAAGGCGATGACGCCCAGCACCATGGCCGAAAACCCGTTCTTGAAGCCCATCTCGGCCATGTACATGACCGTGATGAGTCCCATCTCCGTGGCGGTCAGGGTGGCCGTCGCCAGCCAGATGCTCAGCGTACGGCCGGCCAGCAGGAAATCGTCCTGCCCGTGGATGTACTTGCGACACAGAAACCCGGGCACCGTCGCGATCAGCATGTAGACCCCGACGATCCACCAGTCCACGGTCGAGAATGCGATGGGCATGAGGTGCGTCCCATAATCTGGCCGGCCTGCCCGCGTCCCCGCGTGCCACGCCGGTTCACGACGGCACTGTACTCACAACGTGCGCCACGCGCGGGAGCGCCTGGCTCGGGGGCATTCTCCGTACTGGCCGCCGTGTTGTCCAGCCAATCCCCCGTGCCCTCCCTCCAAGGGGGAATCAGTCCTGACCGGTGCTGCGGGTGCCACTGCGCTGTGAGCAGTATTGGCAGCAAGCGGGCATCCCTGGAACAACGTCTATGGGCTCGTCACATCTGAACCGCACGCGGTCATCGGCGAAACTGCAGGCCCTGATAAGAGACAAGCTCTTGCAGCAGGCTCATCTGCAGACCATCAAGCAGTCTCCGTTGGGCCGGGATGTCCCGCCGACCTACTGGGCGGATCTCAGCAGCTTCCTGGGCCTTCGCTGGTAGCCAGCTTCGGCCCAGTTTCTGCCGAGCCGCCGGCCCGGTTCGCCGAGCAGCGCTACGGGACACCGAGTGTGCCGTGGTCGAGAGAAGCTGGCGGTTTCAGCACTTGTGGCGGGACTGGTGGACCGCTCTTGTGCTCGGAGGCGCTATGGGCCCCGAAGCGTTGGCACGGGTGGGGGCCGCCTCGCTTGCGCTCGGGGCTCTGAAGTGGTCGGCCCGCTTCGCTGCGCGAGGTGGAGCTGTCGACACGTCCCCGAGCGGCCATGAGAACCAGATCCCCAAACCCATTACGCTCCATCCTGTCACAATGGCACGGCCCGGCCGGGCCCTGCCGGGCTGGCACGGGCGGCTGAGGGGCGGCGACCCGCCACCTGAATCGATAACCTATTGAAATGAAAAGAGATGTGATTCGCTCCCCGCCTCCCCCCATCTCTGGCACTCCTCATGCTCGTATGGGCCCTCGTCAGGAGATTCCCTGTCAGAAGTGCAGAAGCGGCCTGGCCGTTGCGGCTGGGCCGTCCATGGCGTGCAAGGAGAGTTTAAGACATGGCGGCGAAACAACTTTCGTTTGGTGAAGACGCCCGCGGGAGCCTGCTGGCCGGCGTGGAGAAGCTGGCTCGGGCGGTCAAATCGACGCTGGGACCCCGTGGCCGTAACGCGGTGCTGGACAAGGGCTGGGGCTCGCCGACGGTCACGAAGGATGGTGTGACGGTCGCGGAAGAGGTGGACCTGAGCAACAAGTATGAGAACCTGGGCGCCCAGCTCGTCAAGGAGGCGGCCAGCAAGACCTCGGATGCCGCCGGCGACGGCACCACCACCGCCACCGTGCTGGCCGAGGCCATCTACCGCGAGGGGCTCAAGAACGTGACGGCCGGGGCCGACCCGATGGCGCTTAACCGCGGGATCGCCCGCGGCGTGGAGGCCGTGGCCGAGGCCCTCAAGAAGCTGGCGCGGCCGGTCAAGGTGAGCGACCGCAACGACCTGATCAACATCGCCTCGATCTCCGCCAACAACGACCGTGAGATCGGCGAGCTGCTGGCCGACTGCTTCGAGAAGGTCGGCAAGGACGGCGTCATCACCGTCGAAGAGGGCAAGAGCGCGGAAACCGGCTACGACCTCGTCGAGGGCATGCAGTTCGACCGCGGCTACCTGAGCCCCCACTTCATCACCGATCCCGTCGAGATGGAGGCCGTCCTCGAGAAGGCCTACATCCTCATTCACGAAGAGAAGATCTCCAGCGTCCAGAAGCTCGTCCCGCTGCTCGAGAAGGTGGCCAAGGCCAAGCGCCCGCTGCTGATCATCGCCGAGGACGTCGAGGGCGAGGCCCTGGCCACGCTGGTGGTCAACAAGCTGCGCGGCATCGTCCAGGTGTGCGCGGTCAAGGCGCCTGGCTACGGCGATCGCCGCAAGGCCATGCTCGAGGACATCGCCATCCTCACCGGCGGCAAGAACATCATGAAGGACCTGGGCCTCGAGCTCGACAAGGTGAGCATCGCCGACCTGGGCCAGGCCAAGAAGGTCCGCGTAGATAACGACAACACCATCATCATCGAAGGCGCCGGCAACACGAAGGAGATCCAGGCCCGCGCCGAGCAGATCCGCCGCGAAATCGAAATCACCACCAGCGACTACGATCGGGAGAAGCTCCAGGAGCGTTTGGCGAAGCTGTCCGGCGGCGTGGCCCA
>BTUC01000369.1:0-7254 GCA_045863575.1 Phycisphaerae bacterium | reverse complement strand
CGATCCAGCGGCGCGTCCGGCTCGTTGGCGTGGCTCGGGGTTCGCGGTGGCCTATCGATGTCGGCCCGGTCCAGTTGGTGTGACGGCCTCCGGAATGAATCACAGTAGCCCGAACGTATCGTTGTGGCGTGCAGAGCCTCCCCAGGCCCTGTAAAGCCGGGTGATTGCGCCAGAAGCCACCTGCGACTGCCAGGCACGATCAGGACCGGCTCCAGCCCATACGCAGCTCGTCACCTTCGAGCACTCCAGATGCCGGCGTCTACTGGGCCATCAGTTCCCACAATTCCCACAGTTCCCATCGATTTGGATATGCCCCCTCCCTGTGTGCTTGAACTCAAGGGAGAGGAGAAGAAGAGAACCCACAAGAAGAGAGTTGATAGAAGAGTGGGAATAATGGGAACTCGGTACAGAAGTCGTGAAAACACCCAGGGTTACGGGTTCCCAGCGGAGTTCCCGAATTCCCACCTGTCCATCACCTGCGGAGCCCCCGAGAACGTGGCGCTCGACGGGAATGGCGTCAACCAGATCCGTACGAGCGGTCGTGTACCTGTCAGGCACCGAGACTGGACGATTTCTCTGGCGCGGGAAACCGCTGAGGGCCGGGCAACCAGTCGTTCATGGCGACAACTCGCTGTCCTGCACGACAACTGCGGCGCGCTCCCGGCTTGATCGTTGCCCTGGGCGGTCGGATTTGAATGTATCCAGGATGCGGAGTCGCGAATCTCAACCATGTCGGCGGAATCATGCTGGACAGCCCCTTTGGACCAGGCGAAACCGGCTCTGACCCGCTCCTTCCCTGTTTCGTCGAGCGGTTCCGGAGCCCTTACGGCCCGGTGCAGTATCCTCCGCGGCTTCGGGCGTTCGCGCGCCAATCACTCGGGGGTGTACTTAATCCTGCCGCGCAAGTTCAGCAAACGAGCTCAACAAGACTTAAATGCGCTTTTGCGGGCCGACTAAGCCTGATGTACCCGGGATTTCGCAGCGCCACAAGACTTAGCTAAGTCCACCCCCATTTACCTCCCTCCTGCTCACGCCAGTCGGTTCGATGCGAGCTTTGTTCCAGAGTTGAATGATGCAAACCTCCGTCCCTACGTCACTTCCCACGCTCTGATCCGTCGGGCCCTTTGCCAACGATCTTCCGGGTGGCCAACGGTCTCTGTCCAGCGCCCCCCTGCAGACGCACATTGCGCAGTGTGCAGCAAACGGTTGTACCCCTACATATGGTGGTACGACGATCCCGTAGACCCGTGGGAACCTCCCCAGCCGACTGCTGGAGTGATTTGCCCCAGTCCCTCATCAGAGAGCGGATTGGCAGGTTGGGGTACTCACCCTTGGCCAAGGGTGGGGCATCGCAGCAGCGAACGCCCGGCCATCTCACCCCATAGCTCAGCAATTTCCCACAGTGGCAGGACAGATCAGCACCCTGGCGAACCTGTGCGAGGTGCTGGCCCTACTCCGATCGACACCGAACCTGATCTCGCACAACCGGAAACGGAATTCGACCGCAGCGACCTGCCGATTTGACCCGGCCGCGTGGCAGCATGCGTCAGGCCGACCTCGGCCCCCCGGTCAGCGGCGCGAAGCACCGGTCGTATACCTCTCGCATTTTCTCCGGGCTGGTGACCAGGTAGTGCTCGGTGGCTTCGATACTCTCGTGGCCAAGGAACCTCTGGACGTCCTGAACGTCAACGCCGCTTTCCAGCAGCGCTGTGGCCCGGCTTCGCCGCAGCGTATGGGCGCTGGACTTCGCCAAGCCCAACCTCTGGGCCAGCCGCGAGATCACCGCACTCACCCTCCGCCTCTTGACCCTGCGTCCCTTCAAATCCACGAAGAGGGCAGTCCCGACCGCGTAACGATTACGCCAGCGCCCTACGTAATCCTGGAGTGCCTTGAAGCACTCACCCGAAATCGGGATCACGCGGTCAGAACCGCCCTTGACCCTGGCCCGCAGCGCCTTCACGCCGCCCAGGCTTACCACACTGCCAACGTCCAGACCGCAGACCTCGCTGACCCGCATCCCCGTCTCGTACATGAGCCGGATGATGGTGCGGTTCCGCTCGGCCGCCCTCCCGCCGCACGCCGCGATCATCTCATCTACCTCGTCCCGCCTCAGGACCGGCAGGTTCTCCCACTCATGACGAATCGGGTCGATCATCTCCAATGCCTCTGGCCGCATCAGCTTTTTCCAGACCAGCCAGTGGTAGAACCGGCGGATGGACATGCGAACGCGCCTCAGGGTGCTCGGCCTCCTGCCTTCGTCTCGCAGATGCCTCAGGTATCCTTCAGCCAAGGCTCCGGAGAACCACTCCCCGGAACCCGCGGCGTAATCCAGGAACCCGCCGAGGTCACGCACGTAGGCATCGATCGAGGTTCTCTCAAGGCGTTGTTCAGCTTCGATGAACTTCCTGAACTCCTTCAGGTACTCCATATTCCGCTCCTATCTGGTTGGGTCAAAACGACGGGCAGAGCGCGCGGGAAGTGCGCACCCTGCGTGACAAAACGCCGAGGGGTTAAGGGGAGGCTTCCGATACTTCGGTGCTGCTACTTGAGGCTGTAGGTGAGCTTCGTGCCGGCGAACTCACCGGGAGAGATGATCGCGAGTTGGTCCACGACGCGCTGCCTGAGCCCGACGGCCAAGTCCACCGCCCAGGTCAGCTCGTCGGGCAGAATCGTTCCCGAACTGCGATGCGGGTACACCAGCTTCAAGAACCCGCTGGCCAGCCGACTGACAGCGGTCACGTTGCGCTGGCCCATGCCGTGGAAGTCCACCTGGTCGGAGATGATGTGCAGGTGATTCCGGCCCCGCAGCCGGTGCATGACTTCTGACAGATAGTCAGCCATCAGGCCGTAGCCCGTAGCATAGTTCTCCGGCCGGATCTGCGGCGCGAGCCAGCCGGGGATGTAGCCGTGGATTCGATCTAGAAAGGCCCTGTCCTCGCCGATGACCCTGGGTAGCGGGGCGAACAGGTGGCGGTGGAATCCCCTCGGAGCGCGCGTCTGCCGGTCGGTTTCGATGTTGCCGCAGAACACGATGCCGCATTCGGAAGAGAACTGCTCATTGGTGTCGCGGCCGAACCAGCCCTCATTCATGTAATCCTTCAGCATACTAAAGACGCCGGCCATCTCCCGCACGTCCGCGTGGGCGATCTCGTCGAAGATGACGCAATCCCGGTAGCCCACCAGCCCGATCTGCCGGCGCAGCTTGTTGTAGAACAGACTGGCGACAGTCGTATTGGAGCCGGACACGACGAACGAATACGTGCTCGTCGAGCGGTAGTGGTAAGTCTTGCCTGATTCCGGCGGGCCCAGTTCAACTAGGTTGACGTTGGGCTCGACGAAAGCAATCAGGCGAGCCAGATAGAGCAGCTTGGCTTGATGGTCGATCCGCTCGGGGTCGAAACCAATTGAGGTGATGAGCAGGTCAATCCACTCTCCGGTGGTGAACTGCTCGCGGAGATCGATGAACTCGTCCAGGTCGATGCTGGTGATCTGCATGGGCTGGAAGCCGACGATCAGGAACGGGTACTGCTTCCTGGCGATAGTGAACGTGGGATCATACGCGATCGTGAGCGTGCCCCAGGCCCCAGTCGTCAACAGGGCCGCACCATGCTCTTCCAGCAGAGATGGATCAATGCGCACACTGGCATCGTCCAGGGCAGGCACGTCAGCCCAGTACATGTCCCGCCCCTGGTCATACCGGACACGGGCCTGGCCGAATAACTGGTACTGCCGGTTGTCACTTTCGCGAATCCGGCGTTTGACGTACTCCTTCTGCGTGGAGTCCACGAAGTGCTCGGCCATGAGCCTCTCGATCTTGGCAATGCCCGGACCCGGATTGTCTGGATCAATCAGGCTCGCGATCAGGTAATCCGCCACAAACCGAGGCAACCGCCGGAACTGGGTGCTGTACTGGGCCAGGCTCTTGTTGATGGCCGCCCGACCGAACAGGTTCAGCACCTTCGTGTCGATATCCGTGGCGATGGTCATGGCACTCCTCCTTCCTCACTCCAGGAAGCCCAAGACGTCTGCGCGCCCGACTGAGACCCCCGAGCGGACAGACCGCTTTGCCGCGTCGGGCTGGCGCTTGCCGTCGATACAGGCCCGATGAACCGTCAAGTCATCCCCGGCATCATCGCGCGGGATCAGAACGCCGTCGGCACGCATTCTGACAGCGATCCCCTGGATCAAGTCCTGACCCGGTTGGCAGGGACGCCCGCACAGGTAGCAGAGTGGCCGCATAGGCGCTTCGATTTGATCGCGGGCTTCCTGTTCCCGACGCTGACGAGCAGCTACTTCCTCGCAGACCTCGGCAAGAAACGCTGGGGTAGCCGCGACGATCAGCTCGCTGTACTGCCCCCAGCGCCTGCCGCTGCTTCGGATGTACCGTATGCCGCCCCGGCAATAAATGCTGTCGGGGGTGACTCGAACGACCTCTGCGATGGCTCGGCCGTCAGTCTTGCAGACCACCACCTTGTCGCCGACCCTCACGTCAATCAGGCTCATTCGTTCCCCTCGACATGGCCGCAGACGGGCCGACCTCTTCCTGCCAGCCCTGGCGTTTCCTCTCGAACTCCCGGTGGAACTCTCCATCATCCAACGCGATGTGCGCGCAGGTCCATCGATGGCCTGGCTGGACGAGCGCCGGTAGGGAAGTCTGTAGGGGAGCCCGTGATCTCAACGAGGAATTGAGTCTCTTGCGATCACCTTCTGGTGTCTCGTGGGACCATCAACCTGGTTAGCCTGCTTAACCTGGTTAAGTAAGGCTCGACGGGAACGGATCAGAGGGGTCACTCTCCGTCGTGCCCATGCCGAAGGCGTCGTGCCAGTCTACGAGAAGGGTTGAGTGTTCTCGACTTGTTGTGAGCCCCGACCAGGTAGTCGGGCACGGCGAAGCCGTCGTGCCAGTCTCGACCGGTTGGGTTGTCTGATAGGATTGGGATCCTCGATTGGACCTGCCCGCGCTCTTCTCTCTTCCCTACTGAGTAATATACTTAGGTTATATCTTGAAACCCCCCTCCTTGGCCGACAATTCCGGGAAATCCGTGAAATCCTGGTTCAGACCTGATGCCCGATAGAGGTGTTTAACTCCATTAGGAGCCGGTGTTTGCGGCAGATTCTCGCTTGAACCAGGAATTCCTGCTTCAGAAGGAAACTGGACGTTCATCATCCCGCGACGCGAGGGTCGCTGATCCAGCCGCCCGTCCCTGCCTGCTTCAGGATCTGCCGCCGCCGAATAGGGCCTGCCTGACTTGCCCGACCATCTCGTCATGTCCCCGCCGGGCCTGCCCCAGAGTCGCGTACCGCCGCACCCTGCCGTCCAGCGGCCCGCCCATGACCAGGGTCTCGAAGAACTCCCGCCGTCTGCCGAAGGGGTCGTGATCCAGGCCCAGGAAGACCGTGGACACACGAGCTTCGCCCCTGCGGTTGCCCCCCCGGATCGGGATGGTGGTGTCTCCCACCTGGCAGTCGGCCTGGGACTCCTCCTTCCACACGGCCCACTCGATGGGGTCGGTTGTGGCCACGACCCTGCCGTCTACCAGCATATAGAGCTTCATCTTTGGGCGTCTGGGTTTCTTCTTCCCGTTCATCGACGCACCTCGGTTCAAACGCCCTCCTCCCTCACAGCCGGCACACCTCCAGCTCGTTCAGGGCCAGCCGCTTCAGCCTAGCGCCAAGACGGCAACAGGCCCCATGATACTCGTCCGACAGGTGATCGTCGCTGAACTCGTGGGCCAGCTCGTGGATTAGCAGCCGGTCGATCTCGGTCTCGTTGTCGGGCTCGAACCAGGCTCGGCCGAGTCGGGCCACGTTCAGGTAAAGCCCGTTTCCAGGCCCGTAGCAGGCCGCCGTTGACCAGCCGGGGTCGTTGGCGATTTCCACCGCGACCGCGTGTCCTATGAGCCGCTGTGCGATTCTGGCACCATATTGGTGAACCCTGGAGATGCCAGGCGTCCAGTTTTTCTCTGGCAACAGCTTCACCGGCCTGCCATCGGGGCAGAACGGCTTGGGGGTGGGGAACACCTGCCCGGCCGGAGGGACCAGGGCTGCCCTCTTGGCGTTCACCCATTCCTGGGCTCCCATTGCTCCGCCAGGGACTACCGTGTACCCGGCCGCTGCCGCTCGCTTGTTGGCTTCGGGATCGCTGGGATCGGCCGCGACCCGCTTCTCGCCGAACCGAAGGTCCAATAGCCGCTTCATGGTTTCCGGCTCGCACCGGGGATCGTCCGCGCCGGATCTGGCCCAGCCGGTGGTCACGTCTTGCTCGGTGAGCAGATCGCGGGTGGTGTTGAGCACCAGGGTCCGCACTTGTTGCAGGTAGGCCGGGGGGACGTTGTCGCGGTCCATGTTGAGCGGCACCTTCTGCAAGACGTTCACATGGAACCGATCGCCCGTCTCCACCACCGGGATGCCCAGCTCGTAGATGCTGGGGACCTCGCCGGGGTTGGGCTCGTAGACCTCGACCCTGCATTTCCTCGTCGTGCGGCGCACCGCTCCTTCCGCGTCGGCGATCTCGGTCGGCAGCGCCGCCTCGAACGTGGCCACGGCCGTTCTGTGGGTTAGGTATGATCCATTAAAACATGTCTCAATCCCCTCCGGGGGGATTAGGCTGTGGACCATGCGCACGGCCTCGGCCTCCTCCTCTCGGGTCATCCTGATCCGGCCGGTGAAGATGCTGCCCCGCTGCGTCCTCCCGCGCTTGGCGTGGCGTCCGTTCTCGTCGAACTCAATCTCGCCCTTGGTGGTCATGATGTTGGCCCACTCGCACACGGCCAACACCAGCTTCTCGCCCAGGTTGAACCGGCCGCGCTTCTCCGGCCGCGACTTCTTCGTCGATGCCGCAAACAACGTGAACGCATGGGCCAGGTCGGCGAACCCCTCCGGGTCATCGTCCTCAACCCGGACCTGCACCGTGCGCTCGGCGGTCCCCCGGCCGATCCGCACGTCCACCGTCGTGACGTTCTGGTCCCAGGCGTTTTGAATCAGCTCCAAGAGGATGAACCCCTTGCCCCGGCGCTCCAGGAGCTGCGCCAGGCCCGCCTTGTCCACCTCGAACCACCCCTTCATTTTGTTTTCTCCTGCCTGAAGGTTCTAGAATCCCAGCTTGTGTTGCAGGTCTGGCACCGAACAACGGACTGCCACTCATTGCCGTCATACCACCGCTTCTCGGTCAGGTCGCCTCTCCGGCAATGGCCGTACTGCGTATTGCGGACTGAGCCCTGCCACACGTAGTTGTGGAGCCTCGCCACGTCGGCC
>BTUC01000368.1:0-7256 GCA_045863575.1 Phycisphaerae bacterium | reverse complement strand
ACGAGACCCGTATAAGGAAATCCCGACCATGCAATACGCGAAGAGACACGCCGTAGGACTGCTTGCTTTTCTCGCCATGGCTGGTATGTCCGTTGCCGAGCCCGCGGTGACTTTAGCCGATACGGACACCATCACCTTTGACAGCTTCGCCCATAAGTCGCACAGCCCCGATACCGTCGAACAGGAGGCGCTGGAGGCGGTGGCGGCTGAAGCGGTCAACCGCATTTACCCTGAGTCCGAGGCCACTACCCAGGAAAAGAAGCGCGATCGAACCCGCACGCTGGAGGAAGCCCGGAAGCGGGCTCGCGAGTTGGTCAGCTTCACGGCCATCGACGGTCCGCGGAAGCGGATCGGGGCACCCGGCTACATCGTGATCCGGGCCAGCGTTCGCCGGGCGGACATTCAGAAGATTTACGAGCGCGCCGGCAAAACCGCCAAGCGGCAGACCAACTACAAAGTCATGGTCTGCATCGCCGAGGAGCACGCGGTCGAGCGGCCCAAACCGTGGGACGTCAATGACTACTCCTACGACCTGCGGCCCAACTCGAAGGTTGCCGCGGCCCTGGAGCAGGCCCTGATCGAAGCGGGCATCAAGGTCGTCAATGGAAACATGCTCAACGAGATCAAGAAGGTTAACGTCGATTTCGCCAAGCTGGACGGAGCCGACGCCCGCATCGTTCAGAAGATTGCCGCGGATCGAGGTTGCCACATCGTGATCATGGGCAACGCCAAGGCCGACGGCCCTTCACCGCGTGACATCGGCCTTCAGCAGATCTTCTACTACTGGAAGGCGGACACGAGCTTCACGGCGGTGTTCACCGATACCGCCCAGACGATCTGCTCCAAGAACGGGGTCGGCGCGGAAGACGGCGACCGCATCAAGATGGCGGGGCGGGAGAAGGCGCTGGTGAAGGCGGGAGAGGCCATCGCGGGCGAATTCCTCAGATGCATGCCACCAGAGACGGCCACCGAAATTGAGGTCACCATCACGGACGTCAAGATGCTGGATCAGGCCGATCAGCTCATCACCTGGCTCGAGGAGATTGTCGGAGAGGGCAACGTAGACGCCAACCTGGACCGCGGTGTGTTCACCGCGCAGTTGTCGACGGACATGAAAGCTCTCGACCTGGCCCGCAAGCTCAACCAGCGGACCAGGACCGATGCTGCCGGGTTCCGCCTCGAAGCGTCGTTCCCGTCGCCCAGTGTGTTGAAGGGCCGGCTGCTCCCGGCGGCCGGCGATTCCTCGAAGCGGTCCTGACGCGCCGAAGGTGTACCAGCTCTTCATCTCCGTCCGCGCGCTCGCGCGGGCGGTTCCTTTGTTTTCGGATCAACGAGGCGGTCAGTCGCGCAAGCGCGTGACTTGAGTCAGCGCATGATTTACTGTCTTTGTGTCGGAGCGGTGGCTTCGAGGGGTCCGGTGTTCAGCCCCGGCTCTAAACCCACACGTAATGATCGGAATTGAACAGGAGACAAAGGTGGCACAAAAACTGCATGTGATCGCCCGGATGGTGGCCAAGGCCGACCGGGCCGAGGAACTTCGCGAACTGCTGGCCGGCTTGATCGAGCCCACGCGAGCGGAGGCGGGGTGCGTCATGTACACGCTGTGGCGCAATCGGGAGAATGCGAACGAGTTCACGTTTGTCGAGATCTGGGAGTCGGAGCAGGCGCTCAACAAGCACCTGGCCACTCCGCATCTTCAGCACGCGATCGGTCGCCTGGGCGACCTGCTGGCCGAGCCGCTGTCCCTGGGCAAATACGACCTGATCGCCTGAGAGTTGGTTCCCCAGTACGCCCGGTAACAGCAAGCTCACAGAGCAGTAGCAAACGGTTTTGGGCAAGAGCTCTCAATCGGCGCAGGTCGTGTCTGCCGGCACACCGATGCCGCTGAAGCAGCGTTGGAAGACGCCGAAGTCGGCCTGGTCCACGTCGCCGTCGCGGTCGAGGTCGGCATTCTCGCAACCTGGGGAGTAGGGTCCGGCATTCGGCCCGGTCATGCAGCCCTGAAAAGTCGCGAAGTCCTGCGCATCCACGTCGCGGTCCCCATCGAAATCACCGGGAGGAGACGGGTTGATCACCTCAAGCGTAACGGCGATGGTCTGCGGTGAATTGGAGGCGCCGACGGCCGAGATGGTGATGGTGGCCGTGTGCTTGCCGGGGTTCAGAGGGGCCGTTGTATAGTTCACTGTCAGCGTGTCGGTCTCGCCGGTACTGGTTCCACCAGCCGGATCGACCGAAAGCCAGGCCGCGTCATCGCTGACCGTATAACTCATGGTGCCACCGCCGCCGTTGCGGATCGTGAGCGTCTGAGCGGATGCGTTCGAGCCCTTGATCACAAATGAAGAGAGCGTGTCCGGCGAGCGATCGATGAATGACGGCACCGAGGCGGCGAGGTGGCCGGCCAGCCAGGCCGCGATAGGCTCGCAATCAAACGACGGCCAGCCGTGCACATCGCCGAGCTGAAACAGTGTGCAGCCGACCACGTACGGATTCTCTCTGAGTCGCTGGTCGAACCAGGACAGCCAGTCCTGGTACTGAGCGGCGGTGACGTGGGCCTGCCAGCCAGATCCGGTCGGGCTGCCGCCGGTGTCGTATCCGCCCTCGGTGAGCACCAGCGGAAGATTCACCAGGTCGGGATAACGGGTTGCGAAGTAACTGTAATACTGCCGGTAACGCAGGGCGTACCAGATCTGGTAATTGGTGTCCTTGTTGTATTGCGGCGTGTACGCGTGGTAGCTCCAGCCACCGCCGTACTGCTGGCATTGGCGCAGTGCGGGCGCCAACCGATCCAGCACCTGGCGGACGTAGTCGCTGTCGCCCGGCGGGTTGCCGACGGCGATACTGAATGCGCACGGCTTGAAGCCGGCGTTGCCGATCAGGGGGGCCAGTGCCACCCAGAAGTCGCCGAACCACTGGGCGTCCTGCAGCGATCCCCACGTGGGCGTGCTGTCGCCTTCGTTAGGCCCCTCAACGTAGTCGATCAGCGCCCGGTCGGCAGGCGAGAGGGCGTTGATCCGCGGGGCCAGAACGACGTTCCAGAAATCAGCGGCGCTGGCGGCCGGATCATCCTGGCGCGAGTAGCCGCGCGTCGTGTAGATCCGCAGCACCACCTTTCCGTTGGGCGTGCCGGCCTTGAACTCGCGAGCGGCGGTGAGCATCGAGCCGTGCGTATCCAGGATCTTCAGCACGCGCGGATGGGTATTGACGATCTGGCGGGCACCGGTGGTGTACTGGGCGATCAGATGGACGCTGAGTTTACTGGCGCTCGGTTCAGCGGCCTGGAGCAGTGATCCGGGGGTGAGCAATCCGGCCACGGTCATGAAGACGATGATGAGCGGCTTTCCGCATCGACATGCTGGTGCCCGCTGCGCATGGTTATCCGGATGTCGTCGGTTCAAGCCGTCGCTCCTCTGATCAGGCGCAGCCCAGCGGGGGCTCCTCGGTGTTCTCCGCGGACGGCGGCGCGGCAGCAGCGGCTGCCGGCGTCCGCGCGAACCAGGATTCCGTCCAGGTCTTGTGGGACGGATCGAAGTGGGCCGCCGCCGCCTGGAAAAACGGTCTGAGTTTGCCGCTCAAATAGCCCGTCACGCCCTGATCCGCCACGGCGTCCAGCGTGCGGTCGTAGCTGGCGAGGATCTTCTCGCCGAACAGGTCCGCGCCGGTCTGGCTGACCGCCAGCACCGTGCCGATGCCCTTCTTGCCCCAGGCGGCCACGTCCACGGTGAGAATCCCGCCGAGGCGTTCGAGCGAGATGTTCTCCCGGCGGGCCAGTTCCTCCATGCGCTTCCAGAGCGTCTCGAAACGCGGCAGCAAATCACCAGCTTTGGAGAACATGCTGCGGTAGCTGTCGGTCATCTCGGCCGCCAGCTTCGAGACCTCCTCGCGCGACAGCGGAGGCGTATCCACCGCGGCGGCGCTGCGCCGGGAGGTTTCCTGGATGGATGTCAGCAGATCCGCCAGGCCGGCGATCTCGGCGTCGGGGGGAATGACGTTATTCTTCTTGAGCTGAACGACCAGCCGCTGGAGAAACTCGCCGCTGCCGGCGGCGGCGTCGCCGGCGATGGCCAGAACCCACAGGGGGGAGAAGTGCATGGCCAGCAGCCCGGCCGCCTCCAGGGCGCTGCCCATCATCTTGCGCTGGACATAGTCGTCGGGCTGGGCCGCCTCGGCCGGTGTGGCCGTCGCCGCCTCGCGCTGGACCATGGCCACCTTCTCGATGATGAACCGCTGCGTGTCGCCCAAAAAGACCTTATAGAGCGTCGTACCCTTCAGGGCTTCCGGAAAGAGCGTGTCAGTCAGCAGGCTGGTGGTGCCGCCCGCCACCGCGGCCATGGAGCGGATGGTCCGCTCGGGCAGCGACATGAGGTAACTCAACCCCTGGAATGCCGACTCGAAGAACCGGGACATGTTAACCCTGCCTTTCCGCGTGCATCCGCTCGATGAGTCTGACCAGCCGAACGGCCACCTGCGGCTTGGTGCCGCGGAATGGGCCCGTCCAGCCGGTTGCCGATGTAAAGAACTCGACCACGGCCGTGTCGGTAGCCACGTTTTCCGGGCCGTTGAGCACGATGAGATCGCAGTTCTTCCTCTTGAGCTTACGTTCCGCGTGCGGCCGTGGATCGTGATCTTCCATGGCAAACCCGATCAAGAGCCGCCGCCCCTTTCGCCGGCCGAGGCTGGAGGCGATATCCTCGGTAGGCTCGAGTGTGACCCGCTGCGGCCGGCGGCTCTTGGGGCGCTTGTAGGCGAGCCGCTCGACGGGCCGATAATCGCAGACGGCCGCGGTCATGACTGCCGCATCCGCATTCCTGAAGGCCCGCTTGCACGCGACGGCCATCTCGGCCGCGGTGGTCACCCGGATCAGGCGGGCGCCCGGCGGGGGCTCTATGGATACCGGGCCGCTCACCAGCGTGACGTCATGCCCGCGACGCGCGGCCGCCCGCGCGATGGCATACCCCATTTTGCCCGAGGACGGATTGGAGATAAACCGCACACTGTCGAAAAACTCGCGCGTCGGACCGGCGGAGACAAGAAGGTTCACGGGCTATTCTCACAGAAGACCTGCTTCAAGGTATCGACAAGGCGCGGGCATGTACAGCATCGCGCCGATCAGGTCCCCCTGTGTCAGAGCATCTCACGATGCTTTGGATTCTCTCCGCGGCGGATGCTGCTTGAGCGCGTTTTCCACCGCCGCCAAAATCGTCTCCGGCTCCGCCATGCGGCCGCGGCCCACATCGCGGCAGGCCAGCCAGCCGTCTTCCGGCTCGATGAAGCCGAAGCCCAGCTCGCGCAGCGTGCGGACGTTGCGCTGGACGATGGGGTTGTCCCACATGCGCGTGTTCATGGCCGGGGCCAGCAGG
This sequence comes from Phycisphaerae bacterium, assembly GCA_045863575.1. Classification (GTDB taxonomy): domain Bacteria; phylum Planctomycetota; class Phycisphaerae; order UBA1845; family PWPN01; genus JAAXZI01. The sequence continues at coordinate 1,899 of BTUC01000368.1, read as the reverse complement.
GCGGGGCAGTCCCGGCCGATCATGAGTGTGGTGACGAGGTCGTCGGCGATGCCGGCGGCGAACTTGCCGATCAGGTCGGCTGTGGCGGGAGCGATGAGGTAGAGATCCGCGGCCTCGGTGAGCCGCAGGTGCTGGGGCTCGTAGTAGCCCTCGACCTGCCACATGGTGGTGAAGACGCGGCGGGCGGTGAGCGCCTGGAAAGTGAGCGGCCCGACGAACTGGGTGCCCGCGTGGGTCATAGCCACAGTGACGCCGCAGCCGCGCTGAACCAGACGAGACACCACCGGGCAGACCTTGTATGCAGCGATGCCGCCGCCGACGCCGACCACGACTTCGTAGCCGGCCAGATCCGCCTGCGGATGATCAGTCTTTGGGCTCACTTTCGACCTGCTGTCCCTCGAGGGCCGGCTCCGTCGCTTCGGCGGTAATCTTGCCCTCGAGGATCTCTTCGACGATGACTTCCAGCTCGCTGCGGCCTTCCGGGTCGATGGTGGGGCGGGCGCCCTGCATAAGCTCGACCCAGCGCTTCTGGATGAGAGCGGTCAGCCGGAAACGTCCGCCGACCTTGTTGATGATCGCGTCGTCTTTGAGTGGTTCGATCATTCGCCTTTTTTCTCCTGCACACGCCGGGCGATGGCATCGACGGTTTCGTCGATGTCGGCGTTGATGACAAAACACGGGTACGCGCCCGACTCCTGGGCATAGCGGATCTCGCCATCCGCCTTACTGAGTCGCTCGCGAATGGCCTCGGCCGAATCCTTTTTGCGTCCGACGAGCCGGTCGCGCAGATCTCCGGCCGTCGGAGGCAGCACGTACACGCCCAGTGCCTCCGGGAACCGCCGCAAAACCTGTAACGTGCCCTCGATCTCGATCTCGAGGATGACCACCCGGCCCGACTCGAGGGCCTGCAACACCGGAGCGGCCAGCGTGCCGTAGCAGTTCCCGCCATACACCTCGGCGTGCTCGAGAAACTCGCCATCCTTGAGCCGCCGATCAAACTCTTCTCGGCTCAGGAAATGGTAATCCTGGCCGTCAATTTCGTTGTCCCGCCGCGGCCGGGTGGTGGCCGACACGCTCAGAAAGGCGTCCAGCCGGCCGGCCAGCCGCTTGCAGATCGTCGTCTTGCCCACCCCGCTGGGCCCGCTGATGATCAACAACACGCCCGGCATCATTCCACGTTCTGTACCTGTTCCTTCAGGCGGTCGATGGCGCCCTTGATCTCGACGATATGCTGAGCCATCACCGCGTCATTTGACTTGCTGCCGATGGTGTTGGCCTCGCGCAGCAGCTCCTGGGCCAGGAAGTCGAGCTTGCGCCCGGCCAGTTCCTTCGAATCGCAGAGCTTCTGGAACTGGTCCAGATGCGAGCTGAGCCGCGAGATCTCTTCGTTGATGTCGCAGCGCTCGGCGTAGACGGCCACTTCGCGCTTGACATCGTCGATCTGCAACTGGAGCCGCGACTCGCTGAGCAGCTCGTTGGCCCGCTGGAGCAGTCTCTGATGGTAGTCCTTCAACACCAGGGGGGCGCGCTCGGCGATGGCGGCGAGATGCTCGCGGATCTGCCGACACTGATTGAGCATGTCGTCGCGGATGGCCTTGCCCTCGATCCGCCGCATGTCGATGACCCGGTCCATGGCCTGCGTGGTCATGCTCTCCAATACCTGCCACTGCCGCTCGCGTTCGGCCTCGCTCAGCTCGGGTGGCTGGCAGACGCCCGGCAGTGCCAGAATAGTGGCCAGGTCGATCTGCACCGGGATGGCGGTGGAGAGACGGCCGAGCTGGCCAACGTAGCTTTCGACGGCCGCGACGTTGATCTCCTGGGCCGCGTCGGCCCGGGTGTCGCGCACGCGAAGCGAATAGGTGATGCTGCCGCGGGACAACTTCGTCCGCAGGAGCTTTT
>BTUC01000367.1:0-7303 GCA_045863575.1 Phycisphaerae bacterium | reverse complement strand
ACGGTCCGGCAATGACGGCCCCATTCACAGGGTCCGGCTCAGCGACCGCGTTGGCGGATGTGCCAGGCAGGACGGCAACCGCCCACGCCTGGGACGCCATCAATGAAATAACCAGAATACGCGCGACAACGCTAGCCTTTGACATGGCCTCTCTCTCCCAAAGTTTTTCCAAACCCTCTCCCAGCACTGATCAGCTTATCCAGATGCAGGAGGTGTGTCAAGAATTTTTCGCGAAAGAGTTTGAGCCCCTCTCAAGGAATGGCGATAGTCCGAGCCGGAAGGGCGGACCGGAGCTGTTAGAGAGTACGTTCGTAACTCTTTTGGGTTAAATGGCTTGTGTTTATTGGCGGCCGTCAGGTGTTGGTGTGCGTGGGGCCTGATATCCAGAGGGGCTCCGGCCGATTTTTTCGCCGGAACCTGCATCTGGAAATTCCCCGTTTCACAGCACGACCCGTTCTCCTCCCTCAGTCGTCACATGAGCCGGCTGAGGGGTTGCTGCCAAAGGCCCCCTGGAGGACACCGTAGTCGGACTGGTCCACGTCGCCGTCGCCATCAAAATCGCTGGCTCCACATCCCTCAACGAACGGCGTGGAAGGGGCTGAGACGCACGCGACGAACAGGACCAGATCGGCCTGATCCACGTGGCCGTCAGAATTGAGATCAGCGGGCGACTGGCAGTTGTCAATGCTGAACACCTGTGACTCGCTGCATCCGCCATTGTCAATGGCAAACAGGCCTGAGTCGCCACAGCCGTCGTTCTCGATGAAGAGTACGCCCGACTCTCCGCAGAGGATTTCGCCACGCGTGCCGGAGTGGAAGGGCCACCAGGCGACGAGCAGCAGGCAGAGGGCAGCGCGCCAAGGCCGCGACAATGGGCCAGCCTGGCGGAGGCCAGATCTAAGAACCTTTGAATTCACGCTATGCACCTTTTTGATGTCGCACCGTATCAATCCGCACTCGAAGCGACCAGTCGGAACCCGTTGAGCATTCCCCGGTAAGTCGGTACGCCGTTGCTGCGGTAAGCGCAGCGCAGGTTGAGGGCGACGCTGCCCCAGGATCCGCCGCGGAGCACTCGGTTGGTCCCGACGAGTGGCCCACGCGGATTCTGAGAAGGGGAGGTCACGTAATAAAGAGCATCATAGAAGTCGTTGCACCATTCCCAGGCGTTTCCGGCCATGCCGAACAGCCCGAAACCGTTCGGTGCGAATTGTCCCACCGGGCTGGTGTACGGATAGCCCCCGCCGTCGAAATCGGGGTGGTAGCCTTGCGTCGTGACCAGATCGTAGAAGGGCGAGGCGGCGCTGTAGTAGTTGGCCCGGCCAAAATCGATTGTGTCCACATCCGACCACGGAAAGCGATGCCCCTCCACGCCGCCGCGCGCCGCCCGTTCCCACTCGGCTTCTGTGGGCAGTCGATAGCCAGTGCCCCAATTGCACGTCCAGTTCGACAGGTCATAGTTGAGCGGCCGGCCGTGCATGGCGCTTCGCCAGTTGGCATATGCGGCCGCGCCATGCCAGCTCACGCTGACTACCGGATGGTTCTGTTTACCGGTGTTGACGCCGAACTGGCTGCCGTTCCAGGTGATCTGGCTGCCGGTATTGCTGATCGTCGTGTTGCTGTACGGGTAAGCCGTCCCGCTGCCCTGCTTGTACACGACGCCGCTGGTGACAGTAATCAGTCCCCCCTGGGCGCGGGCCCAGTTCAGGGCGTCCGCATACTGCTGGTTGGTGACCTCGTAGCGGTCCATGAAGAACCTGTCCACGTAGACCGCGTGACGCGGCCTTTCGTTCACGTCCCCTTCGATGGTGAACGGATCGCCCATCTGGTATTGGCCGGCGGGGATCAACACCATGCCGGCCGGCGCTACTTCAATGGTCGCCGGCGCAGAGGAGGAGGCGCCGCCGCTGGTGGTGGCAGTGAAGGTCACGGTCTTCAAGCCGGCCGCTGGCGCCACCACCTGAGCCGATCCCTGCCACTGATCTCCCGAGCCTCGAGCCAGCGGCTGCGCGGCGACCCCGCCGATGGCGGTCAAATTCACGACCACAGACTGGACGGATCCGCCCAGCGCTTTGCTCGTGCACGAGAATTGCACCGTGCCTGGTTGACCCTGGTTAATCTTTCCGGTGACGGTCGGATTGGTGATCTCAGGTGGGTAGTCGTCTCCATCGTGGGCACAGACGCGTACACGAAACTGTGATCCGACCACCCCGGGCAGGTCCACCTTGGAATCCCAGAGGATCAGCTTACCGGAGCCGGGCGGGATCCCCGGGCCAACTGCTCCCGTCACCGCCGTAATGGGCAGCGTCCAGGTCGCCCCCGCGTCGCTGCTGGCATAAACCGCGATGGTGCAAACGGTACTGTCGAGGTCACTGAGGCTGTAGCGGATCTCAACCTGCTTGTCCGGCCGCTGGCCGGCTGTCACGTTACTCACCACCGGGGGCGAGCCTGCCCGGACGGCTGGGCAGAACAAGACCAGGGCCGAGAAACCGGCGAACAAATGGGAATGTTTTCTTCTCATAACTGGGTCACGTCCGGAGAGTTGAAGGGCCATAATATAGGTGCTGGAGACCTGTTACTGGGGCGTCGGCCGCCACAGTGATGGGCCACCTCTCGGATCCGTCCGAGTGGCACCCCCCTGAGCCCTCAATATTACCGGACGGAAAGCCGCCATAAAAGAGTATTCACGGAGTCACTTACCCTATTCTGGCCCGTTTTGACCCCAGAGATGAAGGGGGACACCTGCACATAAAGCAAGAGGCTTCCCCACGCCCTCAGGCGAGCGGAAGCCTCTACTTGTTCAGCTTGTTTGCGGTCGAGCTACGCTCAACGACGACGGCGGAGCCACATGCCGGCGCTGCCGACGAGCAGCAGTAGTGCCGTCGGCTCCGGAATGGGAGCGTAAGCGGGTCCGGCGGCGATGCTGCCGTCGATCACGTTTCCGACAGAAGTCGTGTAGCTGGGAGCATTCGTCTGCACGACGAGCAGCTCTGACGTGGCACCGGGTAGCAAGGCCGTGGTGCCCAACGGCGGGGCGATGAAGGAGTAGCCCACCACCTCACCGTTCGCTGCACGATCCATGATCGTCGGCGGCAGTTGACCCCCCAACTGGGGCTGATAGCTCATGTCGGTCAACCACCCGTCAAAGCCGGTAATGGTGACGCGACCGAGGGGGTCCTGGCTGTTGGGGCTGTTGATGACCTCATAAACAAAGGTCAGCCCGCCATAAGGATTGGATGTGTCGCCCTGAATAACCGTCGAAATCAGGGTCGCATTGAAAGCGGCCCCCACCAGAGGCGTGACCAACGGTCCGGCAATGACGGCCCCATTCACAGGGTCCGGCTCAGCGACCGCGTTGGCAGAGGTACCTGGTAAGACAGCAACCGCCCACGCCTGGGACGACACCACAAGCGCGAGAACCACAACAAGACTACGCTTGCACATAATCTCTCTCTCCCATTCCAGAATTGTTCTCCCCCGACGAGATCAGCTTATCGGAGTGTGGCCGACGAGTCAAGAGTTTTTCGGGTGAAGACTCCGCTGCCCCCAGGGCCGGGCCGATTGTTGTGTATCTGTCTAAGGTACCCCGCGGCCGACCGCATTTTTGCTGGTAAATGATTGTATTTAAATGGCTTACGAGAATAATCCGTAAGGCGCCTCTCAGTAGCGGCCCGGCCCTGATGACGGCCGATCCCTTCATCTGGTGCGTTGCCATGGGGCTAAAAAAAAATTTATTTGGCTGGATGCGGCTCGGTTTAGGGCCTGAGACGACAGCCGCGCCGCCGCCTGAAGCCGTAATCCGCTTGGCTTGGTCGGCGCTGCACATTGCCTGGCTCGCACTCGAGGCTCACCAGCAGAAACTCACCGCGCAGTAACTTGCCTTCAAGGATGAGACGCTGACATCCCTCGCTTTCTCCGCTCAGATGGTAGCGCCCGCGGTCAATGCGATAAACGTGGCCGCGATCCTGGGACACTGCACCTTGATAGTGAAGATAGAAGCGGCGATGGTCAGCAATGCGCCGCGCGGGAATAACGGCCGTAGCTCCGGTTTGAACCAGGATCAGCGGATTCCGCTTTAGCTGCCAGGCCGTGAGGGCCTGCCCACGGTCCAGCAGGAGATCCCAATGCATGCCTGGAGGCCAGATATGTCGCAGGATGACAAAGTAGCGGGCGCGTTCAGGCATGTCGCCATTGTATGCCGATAAGGTCTTGAAGGCCCCCGGTCTGCCGGGGTAGGATTTCGATCCCGGGACGACGCACGGAGGTCCTGTCGTCCATCAAGGAGACCAGAGTCATCATGAGACGCATTCCTGCGGGTATTCTGAGGCTGGCGGCGCTCGCAGGCACGCTGGGGGGCCTGGCAGGCTGCGCGAGAGACATCCAGGACCTGCGTTCGGAAGGGGTTGAGCTGTACCGCGGCCGGCAACACATCGAATCCATGGCCGTGCTGAGGGAGGCGCTGGATCTGGCGCCCAGCGATGCGCAGTCGAACTACTACATGGGTCTCAATTACCGCGTCCTCGCGAACCGTAAATTCCGGGATGGCGACATCACGGCCGCACGTCGGGATCTGGACACTTCTGTGTTGTACTTCGATCAGGCGATCAAGAGCTGGCCGAACTACCTGGCCGCGGTCGAGGCGCGTAGCGAGGCGCTCGAGCTGCGCGGCAAGTATGATCACGCGCTGGATACCGCCAATTTCGTGGCCGACAACAACCGTGGCGGGGCGGTGCAGCTCTACATCTACGCCGGTGATCAGTATCGGGACCGCGGCGACTATGACAACGCCCTGCGGCGGTACAAGATGGCGCTGGCGGCCGATCCCAACTCGGCGAGTGCCTACGCGGCCATGGGTAAGCTCTTTCTCCGGGTTGGGGACCGGGCTAAGGCCAGAGACGCACTCAGCCGGGCGTATGAGCTCAACCCTCGCGACACGAGCGTGGCGGACCAGTTGGCGGCCCTGGGCATGGAGGGTCCGGAGGTCTACACAGCCACGTCCGATCCGGCTACGCCCTGACGCGATGCTGTACTCAAGAAATTGAATCGATGCCGGCTCATCCGGGTGGATGGGCCGCTTTTTTGTGGGCAGGAATTATCGTGGTCATTGGCATCGATCTGGGCGGACAGAGTGTCCGGCTGGCGGTTGTGGATGAGAGCGGAGCTATTCGGTTCCGTCGCCATGCACCCGTGGACGCCTCCCGCCCGGCCACTGACCTCGCGGCCCTGGTGACCGGGGAAATCGAAGCCCTTGGCAGAGAGGCTCAGGCCGCGGGCTGCGAGCCGCGCGCCGTGGGCATGGTTATGCCCGGTTACATGGATGCGGGCCGAACACGACTGATCTTCGCGGCCAACTTGCCGACACTCGGCGGGACAGACTTCCTGGAGCGCATCCGCTGCCCGGTCGACCTTCCCGTCATCTTCGATGCGGACTGCAACGCCGCGGCCATGGGTGAGTACCGGTTTGGCGCCGGCAAAGGCGTCGAGCGGCTGATCGTGGTTACCGTCGGAACGGGAATCGGAGCCGGGGTTCTGATCGGTGGGCAGGTCGTGAGAATCTGGAACCACATCGCCGGCAGCCTGGGCCACGTGATCGTGGATGCCCGCGGCCCGGTGTGTGCCTGCGGCGCACGCGGTTGTGTCGAAGCGCGTGCCTCCGGTCGGGCGCTGGAGCGGCTGGCGGCCGAGCTGGCGGATGCCGAGCCGAAGTCGCGGCTGGCGGCGCTACGGGTAGAACGTGGACGGCTGACGGGCGTGGAGATCGGGCAGGCGCTGACCGAGGGCGATGCCGTGGCCGGGCGGGCGGTGCGCGAATGCGGATGGTGGCTGGGGGTGGGAATTGCTGCCTGGTCTGTCGTCTACGCGCCGCAGAAGGTCCTTGTGGGCGGTGGCATCGTCGGATTGGGTCCGGCGTACCTGGCGGCAGTTCGCGAAGGCCTGCACGAAGTGGGCCAGCCACACCTGACGCGGGACATCATTGTCGACGCGGCGGCCCTTGGTCCCGATGCCGGCCTCATCGGGGCGGCGGCGATGGTGATGAACTGCGTCCCCGGCGCTTAGACACGCGGCCTGGGCTCCGCATACAGCGCTACTCCTGGTCATCCCCAGCGAGCTTCCAACATCAGGCGCAGCCCATTGGAGCCCTCTCTTGCTGATGGCCCAGGGGCTCCCTGTTTGAGCCTGGTCCACCCTGCGGGTTTCCCTTTTTCCGCCGCTTGTTGATAATACTGCCATGAGCACGACGAGTTTTTTGAAGGATGTTCCCGATTCCCACGGGCGCTTTGGGCCTTTTGGGGGGCAGTATGTGCCCGAGACGCTGATGGGGGCCATCCATCAGCTCGAGGAGGAGTACGCCCGCGCGAAGCAGGACGAATTCTTCTGGCGCGAGCTCAACGAGTACCTCAAGCATTACGTTGGGCGGCCCAGCCCGCTCTATTTTGCGCGGCGGCTCACTGAACGGCTCGGCGGGGCGAAAATCTACCTCAAGCGCGAGGACCTCAACCACACCGGGTCGCACAAGATCAACAACTCGCTGGGCCAGGCCCTGCTGGCCGTCCGCATGGGCAAGCCGCGGATCATTGCGGAAACCGGGGCCGGCCAGCACGGCGTGGCGACGGCCACGGCGGCCGCGGTGCTTGGTCTGGAGTGCGTGGTCTACATGGGCGCCGAGGACGTCCGCCGCCAGAAGCTCAACGTCTTTCGCATGGAACTACTCGGTACGCACGTCGTCCCGGTGGAGAGCGGGCAGAAAACACTCAAGGACGCAATCAACGAGGCCATGCGCGACTGGATGAGCAGCGTGGCCCGTACGCACTATGTGATTGGCAGCGTGATGGGGCCCCATCCCTTTCCGATGATCGTGCGCGATCTTCAGTCGGTCGTCGGCCGGGAAACGCGCGAACAGCACCTGGCCATGGAGGGGCGGCTGCCAGACGTGGTGGTGGCCTGCGTCGGCGGCGGCAGCAACGCGGCGGGTATCTTTGCGCCCTTTGAGGCGGATACGTCGGTGCGGCTGGTGGGCGTGGAAGCGGCCGGCGAGGGACTGACCACCATGCGGCACTCGGCCACGCTGTGCAAGGGTTCGCCCGGCGTGCTGCATGGGATGTACACCTACGTCCTCCAGGACGAGGACGGCCAGACGCTGCCGGTGCATTCGGTTTCGGCGGGGCTGGACTACCCTGGCGTCGGGCCGCTGCACTCCTACTGGAAGGAAACCGGGCGCGTCGAATACGTGGCCGCCAGCGACGCCGATGCGCTGGATGCGTTCGAGCTGCTCTGCGAAACGGAGGGCCTCATACCGGCGCTGGAG
>BTUC01000366.1:6426-7309 GCA_045863575.1 Phycisphaerae bacterium | reverse complement strand
GCGAGCCGCACTCCGGGCAGATGCCGGACACGTTGCCGGTCAGGTCGTACCCGCATACCCCGCAGTGACCCGCCGGCACCCGACCGCGGTCCAACCACCAGAGGAAGGCCGCCGGAACGGCCACAATCAGAAATAACTTCCATAGCGGGAAGTCCAGCCAGATATGGTACTCGTCAATTCCGATCCAGGACCGTTCGAATGGCTCGCTGAAGACAGTAAAGGACCCCGGAGGATAGAAGTAGTACTGGAACAGGCAGTCGCCCTGAGCCAGTTGAAGGGTTCGATAGGCGTACACCATGCCGTCAGTGACGTATCCCAGGGGGTAGCTGCCGAAATCATGTATCGAGGTGTCAATGTACGACCACATCCACACCACGGCCACGAAACCAGAGAGCAGCAGCCCGCCCCACTTGAGAATGCGCCGCACGCGCCCGATCCCCTTCATATCTTCTCCCCACACTCCGGGCAGCGCGGCTCGCTGATGCCCCGTAGGATGTAGCCGCAACGGCGGCAACGGGTTTCGGACAATTCGATGTCGGCGGAAGTGCTCATGTGGGTCAGCAACGCGTATATGGCCACCGGGAAGACAGCCGCCACGCTGAGGGAGAACAGGGACGCCGCCAAGCCTGCGCCATTCGCCCCGCCACGCGCGAGGAGGGCGTGAGTGAACGCGAATGGGGCCACACCAAGAAAGCTGCCACAGACGACAGCCATCGCCGCTCGCCAGAACCAGTGCATGGATGCAGTCTACTCCGCCGCGCGTTTCTCGCATAGTGAGTTCGCCCCACTGGCAGATCGACCAGATGCCGGTGCGCTGACCGCTGACTGCTGCTCGCTCCCCTCGGCACCGGGGACATCGCAACCTTGATGAATTAGCAGATTG
>BTUC01000366.1:0-6416 GCA_045863575.1 Phycisphaerae bacterium | reverse complement strand
GCCGAGTTTCTGACTACAGATGAAATGCTGCTGCCCGCCGATCACGTCTTACATCGAAAAGGATCGAAACCCGCCAGGTCAAAGCTGACATGCCGAGTAACGCTCGATGGCCAGCGGAATCAGGAACTCCAAACTGATACTCTGCCCCGGCTTCTTGCGGAGTCCATGGCAACGCGAGATCAGGCCGGATGAAACGTCGGGTTCACCCCAGACGTCGTTCTCGAGTTGCTCAAGGATCCTGGACCGATCTATCGCCCGCACGTGATCATTCCGCCTTTCAGGTTTTCTTCGCCGCGTCCGGCACGGATGCCGCCCCGCTGACCGGCAGGTGCGCGGCTGGCGCCGGGCTTCCGCACTCAGAGCACACGGCGGACGTGTTTCCGGTCAGGTTGTAACCGCACTGCGGGCAGTGGCCGGGTGGGAAGCGGCGGTCACGCCACCAAAGAACAGCGGTGGGCAAGGCAACCAGGAGGAAGGCTATCCAGAGAGGCAGCACCACGCTACCGCCACCCTGCCAAACGGCTACGCGAGGGGACCATACAAATCCAGAGAAAGGCGTCACGACACTCCAGCCCATGCTCAAACTGGAGGACGGATAATTTGGGCCATAGGCTGCAATTAGCAGTCCGTTTCGCAGGTGAAGCTCACAGAAGATACCCCAATCGCCGTAGTACCGAATCCAGCGGAACCGAGACACAAGAAAAGCGATGACGATGAGCAGCAGGAGAACCAACCCCATCCACTTCAGTATTCGCCTCCTGCGTCCGAATCGCCTCATATCTGCTCCCCGCACTCCGGGCACCGGGGCTCGCTGATACCCCGCAGGATGTAGCTGCACTTGCGGCAACGAGTGTCTGAGCCGCAAGGCCGAGGACCGTAGAGTCGAGCGAGGATGCCGTAGGTCGCAACCCCTGCCGCGACAGGGACGGCGGCGATGAAGAAGATCGGCAACCAGATTCCGAAAGGCCACGGAAAACTGTGGACCGTGACCTCCAATACCCGTTCCGTTGCCCGCGAAAGCGGCCCGCTGAATTTCCCGATTTGAACGATGAACGGCGTGCCCAACGCCCCGCCAACAGCCACCGCAATCACCGCTCGCCAGAACCAGTGCATGGGCGTAGTCTACTCCGCGGCGCGCGCCTGGGACAGCGGGGCCGCCACATCGGTCGAGCGACCCGGAGCCGGGCGGCTGACCGCTGATGGCTGACCGCTGACCGCTTGTTCCGGCACCGCCGTCCCACATTCAGGGCAGACGCCGGATAGGTTGCCGGTGAGATCGTAACCGCATTCCCGGCAGCAGCCGGTGGGGACTGTTCGAACTCGCAGGAGAAAACGCAGCAGAGCAATTGTTGCCGAAATCGCTGCGGCCCAGAACACGCTGTTAACGATGAGCATCGGGTAGCCGACAGCGCCAAACGGCATGCGAGCGACGCCAAGAGCTATCTCCACCAACAGCCCGCCCAAAGCGTCGATGGCGTGTTGCCCCGGAACACTGCGATGATGCCACGAACCATCGTTCAGAGTCGCTATCCCGGCCATGGCATCGGCGATCAGGATGCAGTAGGACGGAGCGCCGATGAACGGGGTCAGCACGATGGCCAGCACACAGTATCTCAGCAGTGTTCTGCCACTTCCGCTCATATCCGCTCTCCACACTCCGGGCACCGCGGCTCGCTGATACCTCGAAGGATGTAACCGCATTGGCGGCAGCGGGTCTCCTGATCCAACGTCCTGCGAAAGCAGAGCCGGGTCGTCAGTCCGTAGACACCGAAGGCCAGCAGCAGCACGGGGAGAAAGTACCCGACTGCCACGCCAAGTGCTGCGCCCCAATTGCCGGTTGCTCCGAGCGCACTTGTGACACGGTCAGCCATCGCTCCGTGCGCCTTACTGAGAAACGTGACGGCGCTTCCGCTATAGGCGCACCCAGCCGCAACCGCAATCGCTGCTCGCCAGAACCAGTGCATGAACGTAGTCTACTCCGCCGCACATTGCTCGGACAGCGCTTCCGCCCGGCCTCAAGCGATTCCCTGCCAGTCCGCCGACCATTGCCACGAGCCTGTCAACGCTAACCTGCAACCTGCCACGCATAACTGAGAACTGAAAACTGAGCACTGAGAACTCACACCCGTCCCTCTCCCCTGACCGCTGACTGCTGACCGCTGATCACTCCTCTCGGCACCGGCGATCCGCATTCCGGGCATACTCCCGACACATTGCCCGTGAGGTTATAACCGCAAGCCGGGCAGCAACCGCCTCTCGGGCGCCGCAAGGCACGACCCGCACAGAATGCCACCGCAAGTCCGCTGACCAGCATCGGAATCCACAGGGGGACCACAATGCAATGCGTGCCCATCCATATGGCGTGCAGCACCGGCCACTTGAGACCCATCCGCTCGTTCAGTACGCCACTGTGCCACGCTTCCAGAAGCTGATCCGCGGTGATCGTACCTGGTGGTCCGTCGACGTGGGTAACACCCGCGGTAATACCCTTAAAGCTTCCACCATCCCATTGAAACTCAGGCCATTCGTCCGGGGGCAATTGCCGATTCCCCAGATGCGTGTTCGTCTCAAATGACCAATGGCTCCAGTACATACCGACGCAGCCTTTGGCTACCGCAAAACTGGCGACCTCGCGGAACAGTCTCACATCGAAGAGGATCGAAGCCAGCCAAGCCAAAGCTGACACGCCGAGTAACACCACCCACTTCCGGGCTCGAACGGCACGGAGTCGCGATGAGCTACATACCATAATGACCGCGCGGTGGCAGATGAGACTGATACCACCGCCCAACAGCCAGCACCAAATGAAGCTGGGAACGCCGGGCGGTATATTGGGCTCGAAATCGTAGAGGCTTTCCGCGACCACTTCGAGGTCGAAAGCGTTCCAGCAGCCGATCCAGCAGCCGAGGCTGAAACTCAGCCCGATGAGACCTGCAGCCGTCGCAATCACCGCTCGCCAGCACCAGTGCATGAGCCGGTTACTCCATGCGTTCCTCGGATACCTTCCGGACGGACGTGGATCCGGTTACATTCGAGTATTCATCGCTGCAACTCGCCTGCTGGTCGCTGCTCAGGTAGTAACCCACCACGCGGCCGCACTCCGGGCAGAGGCCGGACACGTTGCCCGTGAGGTTGTAGCCGCAGGTCCGACATTTCATCGGGTCGCCAGGCGGCACCGGTTGTGGCGAAAAGAGCCAGGGAAATACTGCGAACAGAGCACTGTACACGCTCACCATGACACCCCAGTTGAAGTAGACTTCAGACGCATCGCCGAGTTCCAGCTCACGTGCCCAGTGTTGGGAGGAGAGGCCGATCAGAAGCACTGACTGCAGGAAACCATAAACCCAGCGCGTGATGAAGCCAATCTCCTCACCGGCTCGGTAGCTGATGACAAAGCACCAGGCTATCGGCAACAGAATGAGCACGTCGGTCCACTGGAAGTGAGCCGGCACGAACGGGATAGGGACGAAGAGACCGATCAGAAGCAGTGTCGCCAGCGACAGTGCCGCTTTCCGCCAGAACTCTCCCGCGCCTCGTGACCACAGCTGCATGCGGACCCCTCAAGCGGTCATGTCTGCTTGCCCCCGCAGCAACCGCAGCGCCGTGCCTCGGGCTGGTTCACAGTCACTGGCTGACCGGCCGCAGTTTACTCTGCTTCCATTCTCCCGCAATGGTAATCGACTCATTGATCATCGCGCCAGCCGTTCGATCATCTCCGCAATCTCCGCCCGCCGCCGCTCGATGGGGGCGGGGTCGAATGTGTACTGCGTCATACCGGCCGTGATCTCCGCCGGCACTTCCAGCAGCGCGCGGGCGCGCTGAATAAGAGCCGGCTGCGGTGACCCACCGGCCGACTCGATGCGGTCGCGCAGGATGTACAGGTAATCCAGATCCTCCACCCCGTCGCGCAACATCTCCCAGCGGATGCTGCTCACCGGCGGCTCCAGGTTCGGCTCGCTGCTGCCGGCCGCCGCCGATTCGGGCGGATAGAGGAAGCGCCCGTCGCCGTTGCCCCAATGCTTCTTCGTGCCAGCTGGGGTGGAATACCCGCTCACGTAGCCCATGGGGTCTTCGTAGGGATTCTGCAGGGAATCGGGGAACGCGGCCGAGCTCGTCCAGTACGTGCTCTGCCAGACGAGGATACCCTCGATCTTGCGCTGCCAGGTCTGCCACAGCCACACGCGCAGGCTGGTGGCCGGGTGGTCGATGAACAGCGTGCAGTACGGCGCCTTGGGACCCGTGCACACGTACCACCAGAACTGCTCCCCCGCCTCCCGCCGCCGCTCGGCCATTTTCATGTCGAATTGCGGGGAAACCGGGCACCACAGATCCACGTATCCAAACAGCGGCTCCACCGGCTCCTCGGTCAGCATCCGCCGAATGCCCGGGGCGTACTTCTTGAGCCGATCCATCACCCCCTTTACGAAGTCGTAGTCGCGGGGCTCCGGCTCGTCGAACCAGTACACGTAGGCCTTGTCCAGCCAGCCCTTGTCGCGCAGATGGGTCTCGATCTGGCCGACCATGCTGGCGAACATCGCCTCATACTTGGGTGTGCCGGCCTTATGCCCGGCGATCTCCCCTTCGTGCCGCTCGTGAAACGTCCCGCCGCCCAGGCCCGGAATGCGCAGATCGAAGCCGGTGATGTGCCACTCGTCGATGGCGCGCTGCATGGCCCGGTCGAACCGCTCGAAGTTAATCTCCGCCCTTGGCGGGTCGGCATCGGGATGATACTTGATCTCCATGTGATCGAATGGCGTAGGGTCGTACGGCGTGATCCGGTGATCCGCGAAGCTCTGCATGTACTTGGCAAACAGTGCCCGTTTGTCCTCTTCGCTCTGCACGTTGTGATATCGAAACACCATGCCCATGCCCAGGCCGAACGCACTCACCGTCCGCGGCGCGTCCGGCAACGCGAAATCCCACACATGCAGTCGCAGGGGCACGGAGGCGTTCCAGTCGTTGGCCGTCAATTCGATGCGGCCTTCATAATCTCCCGCGGCCACCCCCTTGGGGACATGCACAAGGACCCAGATCGGCTGATTCACGCCGGCGGGCACGTCGATGGCCTGCTTGAGCGGCGGCAGCGGATCCGGCCACGCCCCCGCCTTTCCCCATGCATCCGTCGGCGCAGTTACCGGCACGTAGCCGACCCGCAGGAGTTGAACCTCGGCGGTCGCGATCCGTGCCCCCCGCGGGCCGGTCAGATCAGTGGCTTTCCAGGCCAAACCTTTCAGCAGCTTCTCCGGCCGGACGACGAGCTGGACGGCCTCGAACTCGCTTCGGGCGGCCGACAAGCGCACGGCCGTACCTGCATCTCCGCCCGCAGACGGCGCGAGCCGATCACGGCCGACTTTCCAGCCCGAAGAACACCACCAGAGGGCCACGCTCTCGCTGGATGCTGCCAACCGGTATCCGTAGTCAACCTCGTCAATGGCCGGCCGGGTGGCCGGCGGCGCCGCACGCGACATATCAACCCAGACCACACCGATCAGGACCACGTAGATGCCAAAGCACGGGAAGCGCATGGCCTTCTCCTCTTGCGGACAGGTTCATCGAATTTCAGCAGCCGTCATGCTAATCTATCGCCCACTTGGACGAAACCGGTTGCGGAGCCCGGAGAGTCGCCACCCGCTTCTTCGAGACAACCGGGATCCTGTGAGGTGCGGATGATAAACCGACCGAGACGATTGCAGTCGTCGCGCGTGTGGATGACAACCGGGTTGCTCGCGCTGGCCGGCGTGCCGTCTCCAGGCGCTCCGGCCACACAGCCGTCCGGAACGCACACCGAGCGCGTCTCCGGCAACACCGGGTTCGAGATCACCGTCCCCGGCACCGCCGACCAGCGCCGCATGGGCGGCTGGATCGATCACCCCACCAGCCGCTGGAATCCCACCCGGTCTCTGAGCATCAGCAACATCGGCAGTGAGCCGGTGGTAAAACCGCGTGTGGTAGTGGAGGGTGGCCCAGACTGGTTCGACATCGATGCCATCGTCCGGGCCTTTATCCGTCCCGGCATGTCCGACGAGGAGAAATCGTTTGCACTCTGGCAGTGGTGCCGGCATCACATCGGCGACGGACCGACGTTCGGGGGCTCGCTGTGGGGCGACACCCGCAGCATGGTCCGATTCATGAATGCCATGGGCACGGGCGCCTGCGGTACGTTCCATATCGTCATGCCCGTCATCGGTGTGGCGGCGGGCCTGCGCACCTTCTCCGGCTGCTTCGCCGACTGCTCGCATGCCGTGCAGCACGAGTTCTTCGACGGCCAGGAACGCTTCCTGGACGCCCACATTCCTCATGGCAATGGCCAGCCGCGCGGCTGGTTCGCGCTCCAGCTGGACAATCAGCAGGTCGCGGGCGTCGATGACATCATGGCCGACCGCTATCTCATCGATCGGGCCGGCAGCGGGCCGGAA
>BTUC01000365.1:0-7318 GCA_045863575.1 Phycisphaerae bacterium | reverse complement strand
CCCCCGCCTCCCCCCACCCCCCCCCCCCACCCCCCCCCCCCCCTTTCCCCCCCCCCCCTTTTCGGGGGGGGGGGCCGGGGGGGGTATTCGGAGAATACAGCCCTGCCTCGCTCGCGTGCTGCCAGATGAGCAACCGTCGCCCTTGAGCGTCGGTGAAGGTTCCGGCCAGCAGGCGCACCAGATCGATGATCGTCCCGATGTGCAAGAATCCAAGTGTCACCAGGTACAACAGGCCGGTGACGATTTTGCCCACGTAGAATCGGTGCAGGCCGGCGATGGGAGCGACAAAACTCGCGCACGCCAGGAGGACAGCGGGCAGACGTCGGTAGGGCGAGACCGCCAGTCGCTGGTATCTGCGTCGCGCCATCGCCCGGCCGAACAGACCCTCAACGGCCCGGGCGGGTATGGCCGCGATTACAAAGAATAGAATGGACGGTGGTATCAGGAAGAACAATGCCACCAAAATCTCATCGTTGTGGAGCCGGCAGTTGCCCATGTAGATGCCGGAGCTGATCGCGGACTGGAGGCACAAAATCAGGGCCAGCGGCTGAATCAGTCCCTTCCACCAGCCACTGAACGTGCTCTGAAGTGCCTTGGCCAGGGCGAAGAACGACAGCAGGATTGCGCCGATGCCGCATGAGATGGTGACGACGAACTCCTCTTCGGGCATCCTGGCCATACCGGCCCAGGTCAGAAGAATGATCCCCAGGGCCAGCAACATCGTGAACACGCCCAGGGCGATGGCCCGCAGCACGGGTGGAACAGGACGGGCGGATGAGTGCTGAGTGCTGAGTGCTGCGTGCTGAGCATCAAGCGCTGGGTCGTGAGCGGCCCTTGCAGCGTAGGGAACCTGCTCTGCGCCTCGAGTATGCGCCGTATGCGTAGTCTGTGCTTTCGGGCGAATGCCGCGCGCTACAGTCTCCCCCCCTTGAGAAGGGGGGGCTGGGGGGGGTGTGGGACCGCCAAAGCCCAGCCGTGACCGGAGGCTGTTGCCCAGCCCCTGGCCCCCGCTTGCCAGGGCTTTCTTCGGCCGCCGCACCGCTCGTGGATCAAACGGCGAGACCACCTGCGCGACCATGGAGATCCCTGCCAGGATGCCGCCGGCCAGTACGCTGGCCCCTCCCAGCGGCAGGCTGATCACCCACGCACACAAACCGGCCATGAAAGCCTGGCCCAGCCCGACACGTTCGGGCCGGCCCGGCGAGATCCGCCCGCGCCAGTTCACCAGCAGCATCGAAATGCCGACGGCCGCCAGCGTCCCGATCACCGTGTCCTCACGCAACCGCCGATCGATCCCGCTGGAATCCGCGATGATCCCGAAGATCAGCAGCCCGGGCAGTGCGAGCACGCAGCCCATACCACCATAAACCAGCCCCGGGAAAAACCCGCTTTCCTGGCGCAACCGCTCGCCGAACTGTACGCGCGCGATGTGGATGCCCAGCGCGGCCCAGAAGATCACCAGAGGTGCCAGAAACAAGGCTCCCTGCGCCGATCCAAATGAATGCCCGCCGAGGATGCCGGCCCCCAAGGCCATCGCCGCGCCCGTGACCACCGCCAATATCCGCCGCTGTCGACGGTCCAGCGGGTCGTTCTTCGGATCGGCGGAAAGGGCTACCACCGACGAATCCAGCTCTTCCGGCACCGGGCCGGCGATCTGCTGGGCCTGGTTTCCGTGCGTCCCGAACCGGCTGCCCAACCGGTCCATCCCTTCGCTGAACCGCTCGCCGAAGCGCCCGACTCGCTCGCCGATGGCGTCCATTTGGCGGGCGAAGTCTTCCCAGACGTCGCTGCCCGACTGTGGAATGGGGGGAGGGCTGCCTCCACCATCGCCCAGCCGGACCGCCTCGGCCGAGGAACCCGGCGCACCCACGGCCACCTTCTGGGCCACGCGCGCGGCTACCACGCTCAGGCTCTCCGGCGAGAAGCAGGAAACGCTGTTGCGCACGTGCTCGGCGCCGAAGACCGCCTCCACCATCTCCTGCACGGACGCGAAACGATCCCCCGGCTCCTTGGCCATGGCCTTGCGGATGGCCGACGCAAACGGTTCCTCCACGCCGGACAGGTCGGGCTGTGAGACGAGATGCTTCATGAGGATCTCACCGTGGCTGGCCCCGAAAAAGGGCACGCCCCCGGTGAGGAGCTCATAGACTACGCAGCCCAGCGCGTAGATATCGATGCTCTGGTCATAACGGCCCTGGCCAATCTCCGGGGCCATGTAGTGGACCGTGCCCACCGTGATGGTCTGCCCGCTGTAGCGGCTGGCCGTAATCGCCTTGGACAGGCCGTAATCGCCGATTTTGACGTAGCCATCCTCGTAGAAGATGTTGCCCGGCTTGAGATCGCGATGCACGATTCCCCGGTCGTGCAGGAAGGTGAGCCCCTTGGCGATCTCGCGCAGGAAGAAGGCGGCCTTCTGCGTGCCCATGCCGGAGGGCGACTGTTCCAGCAGCTCGCGCAGCGACGGCCCGGCCACGTATTCCATGATCACGAACGGCCGGCCGGCCTCGTTGTGCCGCACGTCAAAGATGCTGACCAGGTGGGGGCTCTTGAGGTTCATGCACTGGCTCACGCCGCGCAGTTCGATCTGCTCGTAGCCCTGGATCGCTTTGAGCGCGACCTCCCGCCCCGAGTCGCTCAGCGCGAAATACACCTCGCCGAAGCCGCCCCGGCCAATAGCCCGCTGGATGGTATATCCCTCCAGCGGGCGATCGCCATGCTTGTACTGGAATCCATTCATACTCAGCACTCAGCGCTCAGGACTCATCGGTGAACTTCCAGTTCTCAGTTCCCAGTTCAGGGTGGAGCCGGCATTTCGCCGACCACTCATCACTCATCACTCATTACTCATTACTCATTACTGAGCCCTCTCACCCCGCCGTCACCACGAATGATACCGCGCCGATTTGTACACTCGCGCCCAGGGGAATACCGGCGTGCCGGTCCATCGGCCGGCCGTCCACCAGCACTTCCTGGTTCGTTCGGCACATCAGCCGGCCGTCCCGCACGTGCAGCATCGCCGGCTCGGGCAGCGCATCGCAGCGCACGTGGGCCGCGCTGCCCGGGCCGATGATGATCTCGCGATCGAGCAGGATGATCCGGCGGGCATCGCACTTGGGCAGCCGTGTTCCCGAGAGTTGGAGCACCGCCGTGGTGCTGGCCGCGTGAGGGCGCGTGTACTTGATCCGACATCGCGAGGAAAGGGCAATACTGTCGCCATCGACCAGCAGACGCCGCCGCGTGCGGGCATCGTTCACTTTCACGCCTGCGCCGCACTCGACGAAGTAGTCTTCGTCCAGTCGCTCGATGATCGCTGGTGGCATTCCCGGCTCGGCCAGCAGGGCGACCTCTGGACGGTGGGAGGAGCCATCCGGGCCGATGGTGATCCTCCGGTCCCGTAACACGAGAAAGCTGCCCGCGCCATCCACATGAAAAACCAGCTGCGCCGGCAGCATTCCAGCCGGTATGTGCGCGCCCCCCCGGCCGGCACGTCGTTCGGGGGCATCTCCAATCGCCGGCGGCAGGGGGATGGTCTCCGCCAGGGGCTGCGAAGCGGCCGCTGAGAGCAGTCCCAGAGGCCCACCCCGGAGGGTTTCCAGGTTCTCTGCCGCCGCGACCGACTGCTGGAGGGCGGTGGCCAGCCAGGCGGCCTGCGGGCGGATGGCCGCCAGTCGCCGCAGCGTCTCAACCGCCGCACGCAACTCGCCGCGAGCGATGCTGTCCAGTGCTTCCCGCGCTTGCCGCGCAAAGAGGGCCAGCTCCTGGGTATCGATGGCCTCACATCCCAGCGGGTGCAGAGCGGCGAGCAACGATTCGGCCAGGTCCAGACGCCCCTGGTCGATGGCAGCACCCGCCCGGCCGGCCACGGCGCGGGTCAGACGGCCGGTCAACTCGGCACACCGCGGATTCTCCGGCTGGGATGCTCGAAGTTTCTGGATCGCCTGAGCGGCCATCGGTAAATCCTCTCGCCCGAGAGCCTCGTCGGCCTGCAACACCGCTTTTTCCGCGGTGACTCGGCGGATCGCGAGCTGCTCATGCAGCCCGCGGGCCCGCGTGCTGTCAGGGTCGACTTCAGCGAGCACTCGTTCCCCCATGGACAGGCGTCCATCATTGACGTGAGCCTTCGCGGCGGCGAAAACCTCGGCCTGGCGGCGCTCGTTGCGCTGGCGGGCGAGCATCGCCTCGGTCACGGCCATTCGCAGCTCGCCAATCTCCGGGAGATTGCCACCCAACGCCGCCGCCTTCTCGCAATCCCCCGCGGCCTGGGTCAACCGCCCTTGGTTCAAGTGCTCGCGTCCCCGCTCCGCCAGAGATCTGACCAATTGACCGATGAGTTCCTGGCCCTTGCGGTGGGCCTGAAAATCCGGCTTGCCGGCCAGCTCAACCGCTTCATCGAGGCGACCGTCCGCCAGGGCTGTCTCAGCTCGTCGAATTCTCAGAATCAGCACTGTCGAACCCCTGGAACTGCCAACCTCAAAACATGTCCAGTATACACTCAACCGCTGACCGCCCAACCGTGTGCCACCGCTCTGTGACAACCGTGTGCCACTGCTCTGTGAGCAGTGCAGGGAGCAGGCGAGCGTCCGTGGTGCTCAGACACTGCTGACACGTCTTCGCCGGGCTTAGCCCGGCTTCGCCGTTGCGAGCACAGCAGTGGCACACGTTGGAGACGGCAGTGGCGCACGCATCGCGTCCTGCTCAATCCCCGTCGGTCGCCTCGCGTGCTGCCACCGCCCCGATTTCCACCCGGGTTCCACCCACCGGATTCAGATAATCATCGACCTGGGCGATGAGGTCCTGCTCGTCCACGACGTCAATCTCGATCGGCTGAACGAAGCGCGCTTCATGGGCCAGGACGCGCTCGGCCACATCCAGCCGTTTCTTGATATCACCCAGCAACTTCTCGGTCTGGGCCAGCTTGCTGTTGTCCACATGCAGAGGGGAGCCCACCGAAGCGGCTTTCACCAGGTGGTACTGACTTTCGAGGGCCGCAATCTGGTCTTCCAGTCTCACCTTCTGGGCCCGCGTGCGGTCGAGCACCTGCATGGCCGCCTGGAGCGATCGCCGGCGTGTATCCAGCAGCCGTTGTTTGCCGGCCATCACCAGTTCCGCCTCCTTGAAGCGCTCAAACCGGCGGGCGAGTTCTTCCCGGACCTGTTCGCGGGTATACTCCAGACCGCCCAGCGTGTAGCTCACTTGCTGCGTGGTCAGCGCGTTGCGAAGCCGGGCGACCCGCGCCTTCTCATCGGCCAGGGACGTTGAGCACCGGGCGATCTCGCCCTCCAGGCCGGCGACCTCGACCTCCTCATGGGCGATCAACCGGACATTGGCCTGCATCTCGGGAATGATGTTTTCCAGCAAATCGCGGGCCCGGTGGAGCTCGAAATCGATGGGGACATTGTCTTTCATGGCCGTCCGCACCGATTTGGCCGAGCTGCCGATGTAGCTGGCCAGATCCCGCCCGAAGAGCAGCCCGCCCACCAGTCCCACGCCCAGAACCGACACCGCGCCCCACTTGATCACCTTCAGGCACATTGCAAATCTCCTCTGCTAAAGGGTTTACGTCTTTTGTGGCCGCTGGCCAGGCCAGCCGGCATGCAGGGATAGTCGCGGACGGGGCGGGATTATTTCGAGAAGCGGTCAGCGTTCAGCAATCAGCGAGCAGTCCGGGCCGCCGGTGCCCTCACCGGCGGAATGGTGGGGGCAGGCCGATGGTAAAAGCACCGGCGGCGCCCAGCGCGAACCGCCCGACAGCGCGAAACTCCTGTGCCGAAAGCGGCACCCGCGCTCAGCTCTCCTGACTGCTGATTGCTGACTGCTGAAAGCTTCCGTTCAGCACGCCCTGATGGCTTCCTCAATGGTGGGATGCACGGGGAAGATGTGCGTGAGCTTGGTGACGTTGAGGATTTCTTCGATCTGAGGCTGGGGTGCGACCACTTTCACGACGGCGTTTTGATGACAGCAGCGCAGGTGAGCAGCCACCAGTGCGCCCAACCCGATGGAATTAATGAAATCCAGATCGGATAGATCGAGTACGAGTTGGTGGGTCTCGTCCGTGATCAGGCCCGTGAGCTGGTCACGCAGCTCGCCGGAGACGTCCATGCGGGCCGACCCGGCCAGTTTAACGATCGCCACGTCTCCACGTCGGTTGACCTGAACTTTCAGCGAAGAGGGACACGGCGATCCGGATGAAGCCCCAGACATCAGGATCTCTCCTTGACCAGTTGCACCTCGTTACCCCTGGAATTGAACTCGACGCGGTCCAGATAGGCGTTCATTAACATGATACCACGTCCGTTCGGCAGTGCAATGCGGTCCGGGCTGGTGCAATCCGGCAGGCGGGAGGGATCAAATCCCTCGCCCTCGTCGCGGACCCGTACAATCAGGCGCTCGGGGCTGAGGGCGTAGCTGATCACGATTTTCTTGCTGGCGTCCCCACGGTTGCCATGCTTGTGAGCGTTGACCATGGCCTCCTCAAGGGCCAGCCGGACGGCGAACGCGCACTCCCGGGTATAGCCCAGGGCCTCGATCTGGCGGAGGATATCCTCCTCGATCTGCCGCGCAGCGCACAAGTCGCTGGGGATTACGACCTGATGAGGCAAGGGCTTGAAACTCGAGGGCATCTCTCTCATGCGTGTCGCATCATGCGAGAGCCAGGTGCGCCGTCAGGCCAAGGCTCGCAGCGCATCTTCAGAAGAACTTTGAATATTAAATAGCTTGTTTAAACGAGTGATCTTGAACACTTCGAAGATCTGGGGATGAATGTTCGCCAGTGCCATTCGGCCCTGCCGATCCCCTAGTTGCTTATTCAAGGTGATGAGCATACCCAACGCCGCGCTGGAGAGATGTTCCACGCGGCGGAAATCCAGCAGCAGCTTGGGCTCGGATTCGGAATCGATGATTTCGCTGAGCCGTTCGCCGATCTGGTTAATGATGTGCTCTTCGAGGATCTTGCGGTCCTCGAACTCGACGATGCACACATCGTCCTGCTTCCGGACTTTGAGGTTCGGCTGTGTCTCCGGCATATTAGGAAGCTCCTGGCCTTCCGGAAGATGGAACACGCAAAGTAGCTGAAGTTGATTAGAGTCCTCTCCGGGCGGAATGTCAACCGTTAGGGGGCAGTTCTGCCCATCGGGCTGGGACCGCGCCGGGTCCCCGCGGTCGTTGGCCACCGGACACTCGACTGGCTATGATTACATGGGTTTTTTCCATCAATCATTAGTCGTAGAGGAAAAGCGTGTCCAAGTGGGGTGTTCTGGCGTTCGCGGCAGCGGGGGTGGTCCTGGTCGCTGCCGATGAGGTGCTGGCGTGGGGGCCGGCT
>BTUC01000364.1:0-7329 GCA_045863575.1 Phycisphaerae bacterium | reverse complement strand
CAGCGCTACGTCATGTATGCGAAGAACTGGCCGCCGTTCCAGATGTACCGGCTCACCTCTCCCGACGGCCTGGACTGGGGCCGCCCGAGTCGCATTACGCCCAGCCGATCCCGGTGAGCCTGGTCGACGAAAAGAGCGGCCGCAAAGCCACCAACACCGACATGTTCTGCGTGCATTACGACGAAAAGGACGCCGAGTACCCTTACAAGGCCTGGATGTGGTTCTCCAACTGGGGCGACGATCTCGAGGGCATCTTCTACATGTGCTCGCGGGACGGCATCACCTGGGAGCGGCGGCATCAGATCGTGGATGGCTGGGCCGGCGGCGACGATCCGACCATGCGCGAAATCCGGCAGGACGGCCGTGTGCTGCGCGGCCCCGGCGACGTAACCCTGTTCGCCTACGATCCCCTGAGCGAACGCTACCTGGGCATTTTCAAGTTCTTCACGCCTTATCGGATCGATCCGGCCACTAACAAGCCTGCCGAGATGCCGGAAGGCGTCCGCAAGAAGGATGTGCCGGGCAACGAGCTGCGCAGCCGGGCCTACGGCTGGCTGGACCGCCTGGACGCACGGTATGACACGAAACGGATCGAGCGCATCGCGCTGCTGCCGGCGGCCCAGAAGGCCAACGGCGACATGCCCTTTGACGAGTACTATCAGAGTACCGCCTGGCGCTATGGCTCGATGTGGCTGGGGGGGCTGAAGATCTGGCACAGCCGCGATGACTATCCCTACTCGGCGGCCGGGTGTGCGTTCCTCAAGCTGGTGTCCAGCCGTGACGGTCTCAACTGGAAGAAGGTGCCGTTCCCCAACGATTCCGGCACGCCCGAGGTCTTCCTGCCCAACGGGCCGGAAGGCGGCAACGACGGCCGGAACGACGGCGGCTACATCAGCGAGTTCACGCAGGGGCCGCTGCGCATCGGCGACGAGTTGATCTACTACTACAGCGCGTCTTCCTGGGGCAAAGTCCAGGCGCCGGACGTGCGCATCCGCGGCGGAGGCATCTTCCGGGCGCGGTTGCGTGTGGATGGGTTCGTTTCCGTGGACGCAGGCACGCTGACCACCCGGCCGCTGACGATGGAAGCCGAGCACCTGTACGTGAACGGCGTCGGCCCGATCGAAGTGGCGATCATCGATGCCACCGGCAAGACGCGGGCTCAGGCGCGGCTCACCGGCGATTCACTGGAGCACCCGGTGCGGTTCGAGGGTAAATCTCTCCGCGAGAAGGCGCCGGCCGGCTCTCTGCGCCTGCGGTTCAGCGTGTCGGACGGCGGGCGGTTGTACTCCTTCACCGTCCGTTGAGCGCCGATGCGCGGTCGGCACACTCCCGAAGGCGCAGTTCCTCCCGAAGAGGGGGGCACTCGTCACTGGTAGGCGGCCCGCACGCGAATCGGCCCCTGGCCCGCCGGCCGGACGCGGACGAACTCACGGACGGGATCAAAGTCCCTGTGCGGCTGCCCGGACAGAAGGGCACCGTCAGCGGTCGGCGGCGGGAAGACCGTGACGTCCGTGATCCGTTTACCCTCCGGATGCCGCATGCGGATGCAGATCGCCGCCGGGACCGAACGCGTCGGCGGCTCAATCGTCGCATCGATGTAGCCGGAGTGTGCCGATGAGGAGATCTGGTAGCTCACCGGCCCGAAGTGGGTGGGCGCGTTGCGGATCGCGACGCGTTGGCCGTCCTGCATCCAGTTGGAGGTTACAAACGGTGCCAGCCAGAGTTCCTGCCCGCGCTCCATGACCATCATGAGCCGGCTCTGGTGCAGGAAGTAACCCGTCTCGTGCGTCTTGTTCCAGGCGGCCACGCCGTTGAAATGCTCCTGGAGCGAGAGCACCTCCAGGTTGAGCAGTGACGGAAGCGTGTTGTAGTAGGAGCGGATAAACGGCTTGACGTCATCACGCATGGCGTAGATTTCGGCGTTGCGACAGTAGTATGGCTGAACTTTGGCGAAACCGCCGAGGTTGTAGGGGTCCTGGTGGTTCCGCTCAGCCGGGTAGTCGAACCAGCCGTCGGCCAGGAACTGCACGTCTTCGTGGTGATCCATCATTTCGCCGACTTCAGGCGTGCCCGGGTCCAGCACGCCCAGCGGCACGAGGTGATGCGGTCCGAGCTCCACGTCGTAGCACCAGCTCCGGTTTGCGTCTTCGCCGGGGAAGAAACCGGCCAACGGTCCGGGGCTGTGCACCTGCGAGGGGTAAGCCACGACGCCGGTGCCATCCCGGAGCAGGTAGACGGGCATGCGCGCCTGCGTCCAGTGGTACGAGCGCAGGATGGCCTTGCGGAAATCGTCGGCCTCCGCCAGCCAGTTCTTGGCACCGGGATACTCGATCTGGCTCAGGGCCTCGCCGGCCGCTTGTAGAGCCGCATAGTAGTAGCCGTTCAGGCAGAAGTGGTACGCGTACGCGTTCCAGTCGGCCATGACACCCGGCGGCATGAGCCCGCGCTCCGGGCGATCGTAGCCGGTGCCCTCCGGACGCTGCGTCTTCTTGCGCTGTTCCACGATCCAGTTACACACGCGGGCCACGCGCGGTGCGACCTGCCGGAGCCACTCGGCGTTGTGGGTGAGCTGGTAGTGCATGCCCAGCGTCCATACCTGCCAGCCGGTGCCCATCAGCGTGTAGCCGGTGGTCAGGAATCCTGCCTGGTTGTAGCGATGGATGAAGAAGTCGTGCGCCCGCCGTGCAAACTCGTGATGACCCAGATAATCCAGGCCCCGGATGATGCTGTTGGCTTCACTTTCCAGCGGACCATAGGCGACAGACCCGATCCACGCCGCGACCCGGGCGCCTTCCGCCTCATGGCGCGCGGCGATCAGGCAGTGCACCTGTGAGGCCTTGATCACGTTGAGCAGGAACTTGTCTGGAATATCGATCTGGGCCGTGGGGGCCAGAATATTCTCCCAGTAGCTGCGGGTGCGTTCGAGGAGCCGGTCTGCTCCCCTGAGCATCGCCTGCTCTGCGGGCGGCAGGTTCCATCCCGGAATGTACGCCACGGCGCGTGCGGAGCTGCCGGCCGGCAGTTGCCCCTCGATGGTCAGCTCGCCGCCGGAGAGACCCGCTTTGAGTTCGCTGGCGCCGGCACAGTCAATCACCGCCAGCAGCCGATCACCCCGCAGCGCGAGAATGCGTTCCTCGGCCTTTTCGAGCCTGGCCGGCTCGCCTTGCTCGGCGCCGGTGCTCACCACGATCTTCAGCGTCGTTTTCGCCGGCTGGCTGTTTGCGTTTTCGATGGTGAAGTCGGAGACGCACACCGGCCGTGGGCTCAGCCAGCCGGGCGCGGCCAGCGGCGGGTCGCCCAGCGGCGCCACATACGAACGCTGCCGGTAGGTGACGCCGTCCTCCGCGGCCATCACGACCGGGATGGGCATCCAGCCGTCGCCATCCAGCTTCCGCGTGGTCGGAGCCTTTCCCGATCCGAACTTCGGCCGGAGCTGGTGAATAACCTTGCGGTCGTGGAAGAGCATTTCCGTCGCCGCGTTGGGACCTGGCGGATCGAGAAACTCGATCAGCCCGTCCCGGTGGGTGGCGAATTTGTGGTTGTCGCAGGCTAGCGAGAGCATGAGTGGTGAACGGTTCTGGGCCGGGTTGTGCACTTTAGCTATGGCCTGGGCGAGCGTCTGGTCCGGCATCCGCCGGACCTCCTGGAGCAGTCTCTTCTGGTCCGCGGTCTGCTTTCTGTATGCCGCGACGTCGAGCCGGTTGTCGTCCCGGGCCACATAGACGCCGGCGGCCGGCACGTAGACCTGGCCCTTGTCCATCACATCGTCGACGGCGACGCCGAAGGCGGTCTGATCCAGACGGAACAGCAGAACGGTTCGATCGGTTTTCCACGGCCGGGGCCGCGTGTAACGCACCCGTAGCTTCATGGGCCGGGCCGTCAGGTCGCGAGTGGCTTCACCTTCTCTCTCGAACTCGCCGTTGTAGATGCCCAAGCCGCTGGCCTGATGGTTCTTCTCGAACTCCACGCGGAGAATGGCTTCTGCCGTCGGCGTGGCCGTTATCGCAGACAACTTCTGGACGGTTGCCGGCCGGGCTGTTGCGGGCAGGATCCACCGGATCTTGTGGGTACCTTGCCGCAGGTCAGTCGACTTGGCGCGGTCCACGACGAAGAGGAACCGTGGCCCATCGCTGCGCACGTTGCCGGGCATCGGCTTCCATCCGCCTTGCCAGGCCGATTCGCCGCTCCAGCACTGCACCTGCACGTCAGCGGCGTTTTTGGGCGTGCTGCCCTCCGCGAATTCGAGAGCCAGCTCCCGGAGCATGCGCCGCTCGAGCCAGGTCAGGCCGATACAGCCGGTGCCGTCGCCGTGCTGGGGCACGACAAAGCGGCCTTTATCATCCGGCTGGAGGTCGCGATCGAGATAGACGTCCTCCTGGCGGTATTCCTCCGTGCGCGTGGCCTTGCAGCCATCCATTCGCGCGGGGTCGCTGGTGACCACTCGCGCGAAGGGAGCGGCCTCGAGGCGGTGACCTGGTCCGAGCAGACGGGCGTCCGGCGAGCGGATCAGCCGAGCCTCCGCCCAGTTCGCACAGTCGGAGTTGATGCCGTCGCCGGCGTCGTTGACCTCCAGCCGGAGTATATCCATTCCCTTCACGTCAACCGAGACGGGCTTGGCGGGCTGGCCGCTCTTCAGCGGGCCGCTGTCAAAGAGCAGCTTGTCGTCCCCGAAGACCTTGAACGCAGCGCTGCCCACGTCACCTGGCAGTGGCTGAACGCCCACCTCGGCCTCGAACCGGTCGAACAGGCCTCCGAGGTCGACCAGTATTGCTCCAGGAGCATGATGGCCCAGGCCTACGGAGTAGGTTTTCTGGCCGATCTTGATCGGCATACCCGGCTGATCCTGGAGATGAGCGCACGTGTTGATTCCCAGAAGGCCCCAGCCCTGTTCCTTCTGGATGAGACGTTCTGGATGGTCGGTGAGGTAGTCGGGCTGCACCTCTGCCGACCGTGCCTGGAGCGCCACGAATCCCGTGAGGAGTGCAGCGGTCAGCGCACGGATTTTGAGAGCCATGAGTTGTCCTCGCTCGTAGACACGAATGTTCGGCTGATGCGGTGGTCGGTGCCGGAGACCAAACCCCACCGAGCCGGCGATAGTACGCCGGGAATGGGGCTCCCGCAAGGCAGCGTCGAGCGAGGGCTGAGCGATCGTCCGGGAGCAATGCGCAGCCAGACTGGTCGGGCGTGACAGGCAAGAGACGATAACCGTCCGCGCGGGCGGCCGTTGACGAGCAAAGCGCCGCCGTCCCTCAGGCGTGCGCGGGGCCGGCGAAATGTTCGCGGTGCTCCCTGCGGTGGTGGTATTGGGCGAAGAATGAGAGGGCGTAGACGCCGGCCAGCGCGACCAGGATGTAGATCAGATTGCTGATCCACGTGTCCGCGCCAAAAATAGCGGCCACAAGATTGAAATCAAAGAGCCCCACCAGTCCCCAGTTCAGTGCCCCGATGATAATCAGAACGAGGGCGGTAATGTTGAGCGCCTTCATGTGAACTCCATTCTTTTTGTTTCGTGGCGAATACATGCCGCGGATGCGACAGGACCCTTTCGACGCGCAATGCTATGCCCCCTTGACCGCCCAAAGCCAGTTGGATCTGCTCATTCCTGGTTATTTTCTGAGGCTCTGGAGTGCTCCAGGCAGAGCTGAGTGTTTGCCCGGGCGGCAACAGTTTCATGATCTTTGCAGCATCTACTGCGGCAGGTCTTTTCTCGGTGGTACGGAGTCTGCCCGGCGCCACCGCCGTAGGCTACGCCAGCTCATCAGCATCATCGCTTGGTGCCGGGCTGTCCGGCGGGTGGCGGGATTCGTGATCCCGTTCGAACTCGAGGCGGCACGCCTCGCAGTGGTCGGATGTCCCGTAGTGCTGTATCCAGGGCGTGCCGCGAAGCTCGGGATAGGCGTGCTCCTCGAGGAGTACGTGGTCCAGCAGCAGGCGGTAGGCCTCCCGCGGTGAGTAGTGCGGGCACATGTCCAGGGCAATGCCGAACATCGCGAGCTGGCCCAGCAGTGACTTGAAGGCCGCTTCCACCTGCTCGTCATCCAGTGAGTCAGGAGCGGGCAGCTTCACCGGCTCATCAAAGAGTGTGCCAATCGGTTCTCCTTCGCCCCGTTCGATGAGGTCGTCCATCAGCTCCAAATGCTGGATGATGTCATCGGCGTCGCCGGGGTCGCGAACGGCCCGGTCGGTCTCGCGGGCCTGTCGGTCGAGTTCGCGTTGGAGTTCATCGGAGATCAGCTTGTACTCGTCGCCGGCATCCTCCTCATCATCAATCCAGGGAGAATCTTCATCCGAAGACTCGTCTTCAAAGACGTTCCGGTCAACGGCCGAGTCACCTGGAGACCGCGCCTGAGCTTTCTCATCTAATTCAGGCAGGTCCTTGTCCGCCGGTTCACCGGCGACGTATTCGATTTCCGGGTCCACGAGCTCGATCACCACCCGGCCGTTCTGGCTGTACCACTCCAGGTACAGGCAGGGCTTCCAGGTGGTGGGGGGCGGCTCGCCCAGCGTACAGCGCAGGTAAAACTCCTTGGGCGGGCAGTCCGATACGCGAACGCGACGGACGGCGGTCATATCGCCGGTGGGACCGATCTGTTGCCAGGCGAAACCGGCCAACCCGGCGGCTTCGAGCTGCTGGCGGTCGCTGGTGCAAGCGGCCTCATCCAGTAGGGCGCTTTCATCGGGATGACCATCCTGCGTGGGGGCGGAGTCGTCTTCCTGCACGGGTTGCGTCTGGTCGTATCCACGTGCCTTGAAGCGGATATGCCGGCCGGCCAGATCCGGGGCGGGATTCCCGGTCAGTTCGAAGTGCACGCAGCGATTGACACCGCGGAGGCCCAGCCAGCCATGCGTGCAGTTCTTGCGCGTGTTCAGTAATTCGCCACAAACCACCACATCGCCCAGTCGGTAAGCCATGATGTATGCCTCGCGCTATTTTGGGCCGGGGGTCATTGTACCGCGCATCCGGCGGCCTGCCTGCCCTGTTCTGACGTACCCACCTGTTGTACCGCCTTGCAGGTGGAGAAGTGGGCGAGGCCTGCTGCTGAGCAGCGGCATCATGTGGCAAGCGGGAGCACCAGATCGCGACCTCGTCGAGAGGTTCCAGGGTGCAATTGACAGGAGCGCCTGCACGGCCTAGAGTCCTCTAGACGGACGCGTCCGTCCGTTAAATGGAGTGGCCATGCCGGCAGCAGCAAAACCCCGGGGACGACCGCGGGACAAGTCCATCGCGGCACGCCGACGCGAGCAAATCCTGGATGCGGCCGTTGAACTCTTCGCTCGTGAAGGTTACCGCCGCGCCGATCTCCAGGTGATCGCAGACACGCTGGGCGT
>BTUC01000363.1:0-7348 GCA_045863575.1 Phycisphaerae bacterium | reverse complement strand
ACCCTGGGCATTGTTTGTGCTTCTCGTCGGGACTCTTCTGGCCGGGCTTGCCGGGTGTCATGCGGCGGGCGCCGATTCCAGCGAGCGAATCCTGGGGTACATCACGCACATTCCGCCCGAGTCGCCTGAAGCCTGTGTGGCTCGGCACGAGGAGGTCGCCCGCCGACGGCAGGGCACGCCGATCATCGTTCACCGCGGACTGCGCGATGCAGCCCCGGAGAACACGCTGGAGGCGTATGCAGCCGCCATGGATGTCGGCGCCGACGGCTGCGAAATCGATATCCGCCGCAGCAGGGACGGGGTGCTTTACCTGCACCATGACGACGAGCTGGGCCGCATGCTGGAAGGCAGCGGGAAGCTCAAAAACATGACCTACTACGAGATCCTCACGACGCCCTTGAAAATCAAGGGCACGGCCACCAAGGAGACTCGCGTCCCCACGCTGGCGGCGTTTCTGGTCCTCGCCCGGCAGCGGGCCATGCTCATCCATCTGGATACCAAGGAGTCGGGCATCCAGGATGAGATGATCCGCATGTTCGAAGAAGCGGACATGTGGGACCACCTCGTCGAGGTGAACGGCGGAAACGCAGAAAGAGTCCGTTCGCATCCCAAGGTGAAGCTGCTGCCGTACAAGGGATGGGTGCCGGACGGAAAGGAAGCGGCCAATCCGGAATACATCAGGAGCGCGCTGGAGCGCAACGGCGCTATGCTCATCTCCGTGGACCCCCGGGCCACGCTGCGCTACCTCAAGAAGCAGGGCCCCGAGAAGCCGGTGCCCTTGCCGAAGAACGTCCGGGCATGGTGGACGCCGGCAGGGTTGGCGAGCACGCGGCCGTCGTGAGTTGCCGGTTGCGTTTTCAAGCAGCATCGTCCTCAGTGCCGGCTGTTTACACGGCAGAACGGCCAGCATAGAGGCCGGCCGGTACCAAAGGGAGGAAGTCGGAAGGGGCCGCAGGCCATGGCAGACGGGACGCAAGTGCAAACTGTTGCGATCAGCACAATACGAAGCGGCCGCGCGGGCTGAAGCCCGCGGCTCTTTTCGCATGTGGGGACGGCCATTTCGCCGGACACTCAGCCGGCGGTGCGCGGCTCCAGCGCGAAATCGGAGATGGCGCCGGCCAGGTACTGGTGCACGCCCATCGCGGCGATCATGGCTCCGTTGTCCGTGCAGTACTTCATGGGTGTGAGATGTAGCGTCACGCCGCTTTCGCTCGAGGCGGCGGTGAGCTGCTCACGGAAGCGCCGGTTGGCGGCCACACCTCCACCGACCACTACCGTGCGGACCCCGGTTTGTTTGACGGCCTGCATGGTCTTGCCTACCAGCACGTCCACGACGGCCGCCTGGAAGCTGGCGGCGATGTCGGCTACGTCCTGCTGCGATAGACTGCCCAGGCCGCCGGTCTTACGGCCGGGTCCGTGCACGCGATAGAGCACGGCCGTCTTGATCCCGCTGAAACTGAAATCCAGTGTCTCGCGATCCAGCATGGAACGAGGGAAGTCGCACGCCGCGGGGTTCCCGGCCTGAGCCACGCGGTCCACCAGGGGTCCGCCGGGAAAACCGAGGTTCAGAATACTGGCCACCTTGTCGAACGCCTCGCCGGCGGCATCATCAATGGTCCGCCCGAGCAGCTCGATCTTCAGCGGGTCGCGGACGAGGAACAGCGACGTGTGTCCACCGCTGACCACCAGGGCCACGGCCGGCCACGGCGGGGGGGCATCCGGCGGCAGGTCGATGTCCGCGCTGCAGGCGTGGGCATGGATGTGGTTGACCCCGACCAGCGGCTTGTCCCAGGCCAGCGCCAGCGTTTTGGCCGTGGTCACCCCGATCAGCAGAGCGCCCATCAATCCCGGCCGGCAGGTGACCGCGATCGCGTCCAGGTCGCCCCGACTGACCTCGGCGCGGCTCATAGCCTCCTGGATGATGCCGTCGAGGTTTTCCAGGTGCGCCCGGGAGGCCAGCTCCGGCACCACGCCGCCGTACTTGGCATGGACGTCGAACTGCGTGGCCACCACGTTCGAGAGGACCCGCCGCGGGCCGGAGACCACTGCGGCGGAAGTTTCATCGCACGAGGTTTCGATGCCGAGGATGGTCGGGCCGTTGCGGGTCATGAACGCTCCTGGACCAGGTGCACGGCCGCGGCAATGGCCATCGCGGCCGTCTCGATGCGGAGAATATTAGGGCCTAGCGACGCCGGCTGACAGCCTGCCTCCATGAGCGCCCGCAACTCGTCGTCCGTCCACCCGCCTTCGGGACCGATGAAGGCCACTATCGATTCAATGGTTGGACTCAACAAAGAGATGAGCGATTTCCCTTTCTCTGGAGCGGCCACGATCGCCAGGGTTTGTGACAAGAGCGGGCCTTCCGAGCCCTGAGCGCAAGCGAGGGGGGTTACTTGCGGCGGGCCCTCTGGCAATTCGGCTCCTCGCTTGCGCTCAGGGCTCTGAAGAGCCTCGTCACCGGAGCTGCCACGGTTCCCGACCGCCGGGCCTGAAGCTGGGATCCGTTGCAGCGCGATGGACAGGGGTTCGGGTGCTGCGAATTCGGGCAGCCAGCATTGGCCGGATTGCTTGGCGGCCTCCATGGCCGTACGCCGCCACCGGCCCAGCTTATGCTCGGAGGCGGCGCTGACCGATCGCTCGGTGAGCAGGGGGACGACGGCTGCGACGCCGAGCTCCGTGCATTTCTCAATGAGGAGATCCTGCCGGGGGCCCTTGGGAAGAGCGACCGCCAGCGTGAGCGCGGGTTTGTGTCGCTCATGCCGGGTAGGCGGCGCCAGGTCGATTTCCACACCTCCGCGTCCGGCGGCCACGATCCGCCCCGAGGCTTCTGTCCCCCGGCCGTCGAAGGTGACCACGGGGTCACCGACCGATAACCGCAGCACACGCAGCGCATGCGCGGTTTCTGCACCGGGCAGCGTGACCCGCCCCTGCTGGATAGTCTCGAGATAAAACCGCCGCGGCCCCATGGATTCCCTCAAAACACCGCATATTATCACTGCCGCGCAGATCCGGGCAATGAAGTCTCGCGCCGGGCTGGCCGATCCAGTTCTTATGCCCAACTCCATCGATGCCCTGCTGGAACAGGCTGCCCTGCTCGCTGCCGAGGTCGAGCGGCAGGAGGATACCGACCCGCCAGGTTCCCTTCAGCCTGAGGTCAGCCCAGCTTCGCCTGGAGAAGTGCCGGCGGCCGCGTCGGAGGAGCCGGATACCCAACTTGATCGGGCGCCAGAAGACGAAATTCATGAGCGCGCTCAGGAGGGTTCCACCGTTGAGGAAGGGGATCCCACCGTCGAGGAAATGGTCTCCTCCGCGCTCGAAGGTGTTGAGGCGGACCTCGGCCGAGTGACCGAGTTCTTGCAGCGGGAGGAGGCTGCGGCCGCAATTGCCTCGGCGCTTCACTCGACCTCTCTGCTCGATCCGTTTTCGTCGCTTTCAGGGCCACAACAGGTCAGCGCATCGCCACCGACCGAGCCATTGTCTGATGAACTGGCGGGCAGCTATACGGAAGAGGTTGATGAAGAAAAACCTCAGCCCGATCTCGAGTCGCCACCTGTGGAAGCGGAAGCGGACCAGCTTCCGAACGAAGCCGCAGCTATGGAAACGGATAGCCGCCATAGTCGAGCGCGACTCTGGAATCGGACAGTGGGTAGCCTGATTGCGGTTCTGTGCAGCGTCGCCAAAACCCCGGCGCGATTGCTGGTTGGCGTGCTGGTCGTTCTCGATCTGCCTTTCTGCTGGATGGGGTCACGGTTGAAGTCCGTGCTGGGCTGCATCTCCATCGCGACCGCGCTGATCGCCGGGCTCGTCTGGTTCCTGCTGCCGCGGCTGCTCGCTTCTCAGGGCGGCCCTTTCAGTTCACCTGTACCGTAGCTGCCGGCCTGGACTCAGAGGGGCCGTGGCCGCGTGGACCCGGGCGGCTTTGTTCACTTTGACCCGAACGGCTACAATTGCCGGGCTACGGTCCGGGGGCTCCGGGTTCGAGCCGGGCCCGCGAATTGTCTTGTTCCTGATGGGATGCACATGGGCGCACGATCGGCCAACCAGATTCGACGCGAGTTCATCGACTTCTTTCTGAGCAAAGGGCATACCTTCGCTCCGTCCTCACCGGTGGTTCCGCTGGACGACCCGACACTCATGTTTGCCAACGCGGGCATGAACCAGTTCAAGGACGTTTTCCTGGCCACCGGCACCCGGCCGTACAAGCGGGCCGCCAACACCCAGAAGTGCATCCGCGTCTCCGGCAAGCACAACGACCTCGAGGAGGTGGGGCGGGACACCTACCATCACACTTTCTTTGAGATGCTGGGCAACTGGTCGTTCGGTGACTACTTCAAGCGCGAGGCCATCGCCTGGGCCTGGGAATTGCTCACCGGCGTCTGGGGCCTGCCAAAGGAACGGCTCTACGCCACCGTGTTCGGCGGCGACCCGGACGAGGGGCTGCAGCCGGACAACGAGGCCGCGAAGCTGTGGACGGAAGTGACCGACATCGACCCGTCGCACATCCAGCCCTTCGGCAAGAAGGACAATTTCTGGGAGATGGGCGCGACCGGCCCATGTGGTCCGTGCAGCGAGATCCACATCGATCTGACACCGGACGGCTCGGGGGCCAAGCTGGTCAATGCCGGTGACGCCCGGGTCATGGAGATCTGGAACCTCGTTTTCATCCAGTACAACCGCGACGAGGCGGGGCGGCTGTCGCCCCTGCCGGCCAGGCACATTGATACCGGGATGGGCTTCGAGCGCATCGTGCGCGTGCTGCAGGAAAAGGAAAGCAACTACGATTCGGATGTCTTTGCCCCGCTGCTGAACCGCATCGCCGAGTTGACCGGCAAGAAGTACACCGGTCGGCTGGGCGGCGGTGCGGACGTGGACAATGCATTCCGCGTGGTGGCCGACCACGCGCGTATGCTCACGTTCTCCATCACCGACGGAGCCAAGCCCAGCAACGAGGGGCGTGGCTACGTCCTGCGGCGGCTGTTGCGCCGGGCCGCTCGATTCGGGCGGCAGCATCTGGGCCAGACGCAGCCGTTCATTCATCAACTGGTGGATACGATCGTCGCCACTATGGGTGAGGCGTTTCCCGAGCTCAAGGCCCATCCGGACCGCGTGGCCGAGCTCATTCGCCAGGAAGAGGAGAGTTTCGGGCGCACGCTCGATCGGGGTATCGCCTTGTTCGAAGAGGCGGTCACGCGCGGCGCGGGCATGATCACGGCCGAGGATGCGTTCAAGCTCTACGACACGTTCGGCTTCCCCATTGACCTGACGGTGTTGATGGCGTCAGAGCGCGTGCTGACCGTCGATGAGGCCGGGTTCCAGGAACTCATGACCGCCGCCCGCGAGAAGGCCCGGGCCGGGGCCAAGCAGCACGTGGCCGTCGCCATCGAGGGCGAGCTGCCGGTCACTGACGAATCGCCCAAGTACGCCGGGCGGACGGCCGATGCGATGATCGTCGGCTGGGTGCGCAACAACGCGTTCGTGACGCAGGGGGCGCTGACGCCCGCCGATGGCGAGGTGGCCCTGATCCTGAACCGGACGAGCTTTTATGCCGAGCAGGGCGGTCAGGTCGGTGACGCGGGCGCCATCCGCACGGATTCCGGCACATTCAACGTGACCGCCACCCAGCGCCTCGGCGACGCGGTTCTGCACGTCGGCTCGGTGGCCGATGGCGAGATCCGGGCCGCGCAGGAGGCGCACCTGGAAGTCGCCACCATCCGGGATCTCACCCGCAAGAATCACACGGCCACGCACCTGCTGCACTGGGCTCTGCGCACCGTGCTCGGCGAAGACGTCCGCCAGCACGGCTCGGTGGTCGACCCGGATCGGCTGCGCTTCGACTTTGACCACCATTCGCCAGTAACGGCCGAGCAGATCGCCGAAGTCGAGCGGCTGATCAATGAGAAAGTCTATGCCGATCTGCCCGTGTGCACGCGGGAGCTGCCCATCGAAGAGGCCAGGCAGTTGCCGGGCGTGCGGGCGTTCTTCGGCGACAAGTATGGCGACGTGGTGCGCGTGGTCTCGATCGGCGAGGGGTTCTCACAGGAGTTCTGCGGCGGCACACACCTGATGCATACCGGCGAGATCGGCCTGTGCAAGATCGTCGGCGAAGAAGGTGTGGCCAAGGGGGTGCGCCGGATCACGGCCGTCACCGGTCCCCGGGCGGTTGCGGTGATTCAGCAGCTCGAGCACAGCGCCCGACAGGCGGCCGAGCTGGTCAAATCGAGCATCGATCAACTTCCCGAGCGCGTCGCCGGACTGCAGGAGGAGATCAAGAAGCTCCGCAAGCAGCTCCAAAAGGGCGCTGCGGCGGACATCAAGTCGGCGCGCCAGCAGTTGCTGGACGCAGCTCAGCGCGTCAACGGCCATGCCATCATTGTCGGCGAACTGCCCGAGGTGCCGGTGGAGCAGATCCGCGAAGCAGCCGATTGGCTGCGCACGCAGGCGGGCTCGGCCGCGGTGTGCCTGGGCGCCCGCGCCGACGGCAAGCCATTGTTGATTGCCGCGCTCACCGACGACGTCGTGGCCAAAGGGCTCAAGGCCGGCGACCTGATCAAGGAACTCGCTCCGGCCATCGGCGGGCGCGGCGGCGGCAAGCCCAACCTCGCCCAAGCCGGCGGAACGGACGCGGAGGGCCTACCCAAGGCCCTGGCGACGGCCAGCGAGTGGTTTAAGCAGCGGCTAACCTGAATGGAACCTTCCCGATTCCCTCCCCCGGTACTCCGGGGGAGGGTTAGGGTGGGGGCTTGGACGCAGGAAACGCCGCGACCGCGAGAGGATTGGCCACCAAGTTGATCACCGGATCGGATGCGTTTGCGTCGCAGCGTGATGAGTTCTCTTCGATCCCATTCCCTTATCAGCCTTTCCCTCCGTACGAATTGACCGGCTCAACCGACTTCATCTGATCGTGTGGAGTGCTCACACTGCGCGGGCCATTTATCTCTTCGGATGGTTTTCTGCCAGACTGCGATTTTTCTCGCCGCCAGCAAGCAGAAGATTAAGATTAAGATGAGGATTAGGATTAGGAATGGGATCAGGAGCAAGATGAAGAGTAAGAGCAGGATTGGGTACTCTGAACACCCGTCGTGGCTCGTTGAGGTGCTCACTCTACTTATCTCCTTGCCGTGCTTGTTGTCTCTTCAGGTCTGCGCCTTGCATCGAGGCGGACCGCTGGGGCTGTCTGTTTGCCTTCGGATGGCTTCAGCCCTTCAAGCCCCCACCCCCGCCCTCCCCCGGAGTACCGGGGGAGGGAGTATCGCGCGGCGATTCGCTCACTCGCTAATCTTGGGTCCGTCGGGGATAATTATCCTCGGACCTGCTGACGGAGCGGCGAATGGCGGCGAAGTGGCTCGAG
>BTUC01000362.1:0-7362 GCA_045863575.1 Phycisphaerae bacterium | reverse complement strand
GACGCCCAAGGGGCTGGACCACTTCATGGCTCCTCGCAGGTCGTTCATGACCTCGGCTGATGTTTTCGCCGATCTTCTGCCGGACTACCGCCGTCCCGCGGCAATGAAACGGATCGGCGGCGATGGCAGTGATGCCGACGAGGCGGAGAGTCTCCGTCGCACTCCCGTGCCTGGCGAGCGGCGGGCCCCGGCCGTCGTGTGGCTGGCGGCGCTGCCCGTGGGTGTGGACGGGGCGGCGGCTATCGATGTGAAGCTGCCGGACATGAACGGAGAAATGCGTCTCATGGCCGTGGCCGTCGATGGCGACATGTATGGCGCGGCCCAGCAACCGGTCACCTTGACATCCCCGTTGCTCGCGGAGCTGGGTGGCCCACGCTTCGCCGCACCCGGTGACGTCTTCGAGATGCCGCTGAAGTTGTTCAACTCGACGCAGGAGCCGTTGCGTGCGCGGCTGGATGTGTCGACCGATGGACCCGCTGCTAAGGTACGTGTGAATGATGGTGTGGCCGAAGTCGTCGTTCCGCCCGGCGCGCCGTCCACGGTATGGCTGACCGCCACGACGAGTAGCCTGGGCCAGGCGAAAGTCCGCGTGACGGCCATGGCTGTGAGCACCGGGGGCGAGTCGCTGACCGCCCGTGCGGAAGCGGCCTTCCCCGTTCGCCCGACAGGGCCGCTGCACGCGGAATCGAAGCTGCTGCGCGTCAAGGCCGGTGAGCGGTTGCACATCGATCCCTGGGCCATGTTCCTGCCCGGCACCGGGCGGACGACCTTGAGCATCAGTCCTCGCCCAACCGTCCACTTGCAGCCGGCATTGGAGAGTCTGCTCGATTATCCCTATGGCTGTGTCGAGCAGACCACGAGTCAACTGTGGGCGTTGCTCTATGCCCCCGATCTTCTGAAGGCCGATGCCGGTGGGCCAAAGCGCGCTGAGGCCGTTGCGGACATGGTGGCCGGCGGTGTGGCGCGGCTCTGGTCGATGCAGACACGCTCCGGCGGGCTGGGTTACTGGCCGGGGGACTCCTCACCGAACCTCTGGGCCAGCGCCTATGCGGGCGAGTTCATGGTCGAAGCCAGGCGGGCGGGCCACAATGTGGATGCCGGCTTCGCCGAAGACCTCGCCCGGTATCTGAACGCCCAACTGGAGAGTCGCGATGGGGAGGATCTCGACGCCAATCAACGGGCGCAGCTCTGCTGCGTCGTGGCGGCCATGAAGGGGCCGCCCATGGGTTGGCTCGCCCGGCTCTCCGAGCAGCACCAAGAGCTGGACATGGCCGGTCGGGCCCATTTGGCGGCCGCCTGGATGCAGACCGGCCGAAACGACCGGGCCATGGCCGTTCTTCCCGAGGACACCATCGCGGGCACCGTGACGACCGCCAGCGGCGGGCGGCTCACCTCCCAGGTGAGCCAGGAGGCTGTGCTGCTGCGGGTCCTGCTCGATCTCGATCGGGATCATCCCTGGATTCCCGTTCTGGCCGACAGACTGGAAAAGGCCCGGGAGGCAGGGCGGTGGGGCAGCACCCTCGAAAAC
The DNA here is from genome assembly GCA_045863575.1 of Phycisphaerae bacterium. GTDB lineage: Bacteria > Planctomycetota > Phycisphaerae > UBA1845 > PWPN01 > JAAXZI01. The sequence continues at coordinate 5,834 of BTUC01000362.1, read as the reverse complement.
GCTACCGCCCTGGCGGCGCTGGCCCGTTACCAGATGCTCAGCCCGCCGGCGGGGCAATACCAGGGCGTTGTTCGGGCCGCCGGCGTGGGGCGGCCGTTCGACCACGCCGCGCCGGTTGTCTGGAGCTTCCCGGAGGATTCGCCCATGGACATTGAATCCACGGGCGATGGCGATCTCTTCGTCTCGCTCACGACCCAGGGGCTGCTTCGCGAGAACCCTTCGACGGAGTATGATCGGCAGATCACCGTCTCGCGCGAATGGAAACATCGGCTGCTCCCGAATGGATCGTACGAACCGCTGGACCCGACCACACTGACGGTGGGGGACCTGGTGTTTGTCGAGACCACGCTGGAAGCGCCCGGTCTGCGGAACGGAGCATCGATCGAGAACGTCGCCATCGTGGATGCGTTGCCCGCGGGTCTCGAGGTGGAGAACCCGCGGCTGGCCACCTCCGAAGCGCTGGACTGGAGCTCCGACGAGCCGGATCGCGTGGAGTTCCGGGACGACCGCATCGTCCTGTTCACCTCCGCCCGACGCGAGAAGCGGACGTTCCGCTATGCCCTGCGGGTGGTGACGGCTGGATCATTCGATTGGCCGGCGATTCAGGCGTCCTGCATGTACGATGCAGGCATCGCGTCCCTGCACGGCGGCGGCCGGGTAGAGGTCGGACGATAACGATGAGGGAGCGGCCCGCACGTCCGGAGGTCTGCGAGCTGGCCACGCCCGCAGTCCGCACGGCCGCACAGAGTCAATAGTTGGGGGTGTAAACCCCTGGTAGGCATACAACGGTTCTGCAGGCAGAGCCCTTTATCGGCGACAGATGGTTGGTTCTGACCGTGCCTACGTCTGGGTCATGCGATGGCAACTGAGCGGGCCGGACAATGCGAGGGTGCGCTGAACGCAAACGCGCGAGCCGATAATGGTCTATCGGAGCCGACTGATGCTTGCGCCCATGGCGGCGTGCGGGACTACGCGGGGCCCGTTGCCTGCCAAGCCCCCACCCCGGCCCTCCCCCGGAGTACCGGGGGAGGGAGGTGCACTGTGCGCCGCTGGTTCAAACGCGCTGCCGTGGCCTGCCTGGTGCTGGCGACGATCGTTTTCGCGGCTCTGGCGATCGTCTGGCACGTGTGGCCGTTCCCGCTCGCACGGCTGGACCGCTGGCCGGTCAGCCCGGTCGTGGAGGACCGCGAGGGCAATGTACTCTTGCGTGTCGTGGGCACTGATGACCACTGGCGGTTGCCGCAACCACTCGACCGCATCTCCCCCTGGCTGCGGGAGGCGACCATTGCCACGGAGGATGAAAGGTTCCACCACCACCACGGCGCCGACCCGATCGCCGTCGTTCGTGCCGTCGGTCAGAACCTCTACGCCCGTCGCACGGTCTCCGGTGCCAGCACACTGACCATGCAGATCTGCCGCATGATGGACGATCGGCCGCGGACCCTGGGCGCCAAACTCGTTGAGACATTTCGTGCCCTCCAACTCGAACGGCTCCGCTCGAAGGACGAAATCCTCGAGACCTATCTCAACATCGCTCCTTACGGCGGTAACCTGCGCGGAGTGGAAGCCGCCGCGCGGCTCTACTTCGCCAAGAGTGCCGCCGATCTCTCGCTGGCGGAAGCGACTCTGCTGGCCGGTTTACCGCAGTCACCAGCCCGTTACCGGCCGGACCGTCACCCCGACGCGGCCCGGCAGCGCCGCCGGCACGTGCTCGCCCGCATGGTCGAAGAGGGCATGATCACGCCGCAGCAGGCCGCGCAGGCCGCGGAGGAGCCCGTCATCACAACACAAGCCAGACAGCCTCCGGTCGTCCCGCACGGCGCCTGGCTGGCTTTACAGCGCCGTCCCGCCGGTGGCCGTACCACCATCTCGCCGATCTTGCAGGCCCTGTTGGATCGACTCGTGAGCGAGCACGCCCCGACGCTGCCGGCCGGTGCCCAGATAGCGGCCGTAGTCATCGATGTGCAGACTGCCGAGATCATGGCCTTGCTGGGTTCATCCGATCCATCCAACCCGGCCGCGGGCCAGGTGAACGGCGTGATCAGCCGGCGCAGCCCCGGATCGACGCTCAAGCCGTTCATCTACGCCGCCGCGGCCGAGGCGGGGCTGCTTAACGCGGACACGGTGGTCTACGACGTGCCCATCAACCGGGCCGGATGGACGCCGGAGAACTTCGATGAGGACTACGCAGGCGAACTGCCGGCCGGAGAGGCCCTGCGGCGATCCTTGAACGTGCCGGCCATTCTGATCGCCGAGGCCACCGGTCTGCCGCGCTGTTTGGGGCTGATCGAGGCCGTGGGGATCGATCTGCCGGACAACGTGCAGTCGAGGGGAGGGCTGTCCATCGTGGTCGGAGCGATTGAGGTCACATTGCTGGACCTGGTCAACGGCTATGCAACGCTCGCGCGTGGGGGCGTACATCGTCCGCCCCGTCTCTTCCTCGACGAGCGCTCAGCCGAGTCCCGCGTGCTCGCGTCCGATGTTTGTGCGATGCTCGACGATATCCTCTCGTCGCACCGCCGCCGGCCGCGGAGCCTGGCCGACCACAGCCCGCGGGAGGTGCCCTGGTTCACGTGGAAGACGGGCACCAGTTCCGGCCGTCGCGACGCCCTGGCCGTGGGGCACAACCACCGGTACGCGGCCGGCGTGTGGGTGGGCCGTTTCGGCGGCACCGGCTCACCGCATTTCGTCGGCGCCCAGACGGCCGAGCCGCTGCTGACGGCCATCTTCGATCTGCCGGCCATCCGCCGCCTCGATGCGCCGCCCGCTCCAACGTCGCTGCCGGTCACGCGTCGCTTGCCGCCGCCGGTGGAACTCACCGGTCCGGTGCGCATCCTCTCTCCCGCCGCGGGAGCCACCTACGTCGCCATGGAGGATGGCGCCATCGTCCACCCGCGTGCCAACCGCAACGAGGGTTTAACCTGGTTCCTGAACGGCAAGTTGCTCGAGCCCACCCAGGCCAACCGCCTCGTACTGCCACCAGGCGCGCACACCCTCCGCTGCGTAGATGCGAACGGCGAATCGGCGGCCGTGAGCTTCACGGTCCGTACGCAGCCGCAGCCCGCAGCGCCCCGATGAAGGATATCTTCGGACAGTATCCGCGAGAGCAGCACCCCTCCTCCGGTACTCCGGGAGAGGAGGCAGAGGATTCACTCCCCTCCTCCGGTACTCCGGGGGAGGGGCAGGGGGTGGGGGCCTGGCAGGCAACTGGACTTCGTCAGTAGTCGGTTAGTCAGTGGTCAGTTGTTGGGTCAGTTGCCCATTAGTCAGCTGTTCGGCGTCCCCACTCTCCTTGTCTGGTCGCCTTGCCGACAAACCGTGTGGTAGTGGGTTGTGGGTGGTGGCTACGATTGTGGCTGACTCAGCCGCGCTCCTTGTCTCCCGGTCCCCTGGTCTCCTTACCGCTTCCCCTCTCTCCGTCTCTCTTTCGCTCCGTCTCTTCACCTCCCCGTCATACGTCACCTGGTCTTCGTGTCACCTTGTCATTGCTCGGCTTCGGAGGCACAGGGTGATCCAGAGCGGTCAGCGATCAGCCAGAACAGAGGCTTGCTCCGCCGCCTACATGGCCGTCCCCCGGAAGGTCCAGGACTCCGGCGGGGCCGGCTGCAGCATGCCAATACCGTTGGCCACGTAGAGTTGATTGACGATGCCGCCGTAGATCTCGCCATTCGGCGAGAGGTGCAGCTCGATGGTGATCTGAAGCACGTTGGCTACGCCCCAGGCGGACACCCGCGGGTCCTCACCCTGGTACTGGAAGAACGCTCCATCCGCGGTGGCCGCCCCATAGATGCTGCCGTAGATGCTGGTGAGCTTGAACTGGCCGTTCTCCTCCACGATGGACCAGTCCTCGAACACCGAGTCCCCGTCCTTCAGGCCGGCTCCCGTGCCGTTGTAGCTGATCTCATCCCCGCTGAAGTCGAGCGGAATGGAGACCGCGCCGCCGACGATGCTCTTGATCACCCGCCAGTTGCCCAGGATGGTGCCCGGCGCGACGGTGCCACCACCAGTGTCAACGCCCGTCCCGTCCGCGACGGGTGCGCCGCATCCTGAAGTCACAACCATCGCAAGAACAAGCGCCCAGGCCAGGCCAAGGGTAAGACTTCGGAGGGACCTCAACATGGTGCAGTCTCCAATTGTAAGGTGACGAGCGGATTCTGATCGCCGCGTCCCCGCCACGTCAATTGGCCTGATCAGGCCAATCTCAGGTGAGCGTCAGCAACTCTGGTGAGCGTCACCATGCAAAAGGTCCCTCCTTGTCTCGCGGGTGACAGGCGGCTCCTTGCGCCTGTTCGGCGTTCAGCCGTTACGGAACTGGAGAACTCGAAGGGGCACGAGAGAGTCGGCATTTGACTTGTCTTTGAAGTTGTGCTTACGATGGCGGCAAGACTTTCAGGTCTGGGGAAACGAGCGATGGCGTCCGTACCACCGGGCCGCTCGATCAGGTGGAACGATGCCCGCGAAGTCGCCGGCCTCATCGGCTCCCTCGCGGCGGGTCCACGCGGCGTTCCCGTTCAGTATGACCATTTCCTGGAACAATCACTTCAGCTCCTGCACGCGCGCGTGGGAGTCCTGATGCACACCACGTTGGATCGTCAGCAACCTTTGCACCTGCACGTGTTGGGATCCGCGGGCTGGCTGACCGGGGAGCAACGCGCCCTCTTCCGCGAAGACGCAGCGAATCACCGGTACCGGGCCAACCCTTTCCTTGGGCAGCTCGAGCAAGCGCTGATTCGGGCGCCCACGGCACGATCGGTCGTGCGCCGGGAGCTGGTGGACCACCGAAGATGGTATCGCTGCGAGTACGTCAACCAGACCTTCAGATTGCTGGATATCGATGATCTGCTGATCAGCGCGGCCCGCCGCCGGTTGGATGGCAGTTGGACCTGGCTCGCCTATCTGCGGCCCTGGGGCGACCGCCGTCCATTTTCGCCACGCGAGCAGAGCATGGCTCTGCTGCTTGCCTGCGGCGTGTCCGCCGTGTTACCCGCACAACCGCAAGCCCCGACGCTGGCGCGTTCCGCCGACAGCACGCCCGATGGCCTGCCCCGTCGCCTGCGGGAAGTGTGGCACCTGCTCCTGGAAGGCCTCTCCGAGAAGCAGGTGGCCGGCGTGCTCAAGCTGAGCCCCGCCACGGTCCACCGCCACGTCACCCGGCTCTACCGTCTGCTGGGCATCAGCTCCCGGTCCGAGCTCTTCACGCGCGAGCTGCGGGCACAGGCGGACAAGTTACATCCGCTGAAGCATAGAATCTTGTAGTTCTTGAAAACTCCTCGCGCCGAGGGGATGGTCGTCCGGAAGCGGCTGTCCCGCGCCGGTTTCCGTCCACACCGCCGCCCAGTCCTCCTGCCAGCCGCCGTTTGGATCGACCGCCGCATACGCGGCAAGGACCGCCCGGTCGAGGCGCTCGTGGGCCAGACGCAGCCAGGTCGGTCGCTCGTTATACAGGTTCGTGAGCGTCCGCCGCTTCAGCCGATCATCCTGAGCGGCGGCGGCCACAATCGCGGATTGGCGAATCAGCGGCCGCGCTTCCTGCGGCACGTCGGAGAAATCGTCGTGTTTGTCGATCCGCTCGATGAGCGGCTTCAGCCACTCCGGCGGGTGGGGGATAGGGATGAGCGTTCCCACACGCGACTGACCGGACGGCCGGTGTGATCTATACACGGATGCCATGCGCGTCCGGTTCTTTGACAAGTAAAGACTCAAGGTAGTGCCGGGGCCCCTTACTACGACGATCTAGTGCCCCTTCCAGTTGACGACTTCCGCGTCCGTAGCGGCCGGCCTCCGTGGCCGGCCGTGTGGGGGGGCGGGACAGGCCGCCCCCCAGCCCGCCGCCA
>BTUC01000361.1:0-7399 GCA_045863575.1 Phycisphaerae bacterium | reverse complement strand
GCCCCCCCGGGCGAAGGGGGCACGGCCCTGGACCTGGCCTTTTCTGTAGATCAGCGGACGAACTCGCTGATCGCGGCCGGCAGTGCTTCTTATCTGCGGATCGTCGAGCGGCTTGTCCTGCAGCTTGATTACCGCGAGATCGAGGAGCGCATCGTCAACGTTGTGCACCTCAGTAACGCCACCGCGACCGATGTGGCCCAGACCTTGCAGAGCTACTTCGATGCCGAAAGCCAGGTGCTCGAGAGGGCCACCGGCGAAGGCGAGGCGGCCGTCCGTCGCGCCGAGCGCCAGGTGACGGTGCAGGACGCCGGCGAAACCTCCAACACGCTGCTGCTCAGTTACAACCCGCGTATGGAGTCGCAGATCATCAACATGATCAACGAGCTGGACCTGCCGCCCGAACAGGTCATGATCCAGGTGCTCATGGCCGAGGTCACGCTGGACAACCGCCTGGAAACGGGCATGGAGTTCGCCCTCCAGGACCTCATCTTCAGCGAGAAGGCCGTCGTCGGCCCGAACGGGGTAGTCACCGGCGAGAACAAGGATGTCATCTTCGGGACCGATCTGGGTGCCCAGGGCCAGAGCGGTCTGGGCGGCATCAGCTTCACGGTCACCGGAGAAGACTTCAATTTCCTGCTGCGGGCGCTTCAAAGCGAGGGCCGACTGGAAGTGCTCAGCCGCCCGGCCATCCTGGTCCAGGATAATCAGGACGCCAATATCACGGTCGGCGAGCGGGTCCCCACGGTCCAGGACATCACCGTGTCCTCGGCCGGCGTGGTCACGCCGAGCGTCACCTACGAAGAGGTGGGCATCATTCTCGACGTCACGCCGATCATCAATCCGGACGGATACGTGAACATGCAGATCACACCCGAGATCTCGGCTATCGGCACCTCGAGCGTGACCGTTGCCTCGGGCGTGTCGCTGCCCACCTTCACGGAGCGGTCCGCGGAGACCACGGTGACCGTGAAGGACGGCGAGACGATCATCATCGGCGGCCTGATCACCAGCCGTGAGAACGACAGCGAGAACAAGGTGCCCATCGCCGGCGATATCCCCATCCTGGGTAACCTGTTCCGCGCGCAGGTCAAGACCACGACCAAGACGGAACTGCTCATGGTGCTGACGCCGCACGTCATCCGCGATGCGGAGCAGGCCCGGCGCATCTCGCTGCAAATGCGCGATCAGACCGGCCTGATCGAGAACGTCCGCCGTAGTCCGCTGATGAACAAGCTCCAGCTTCGGCCCGAGGAAGATCAGTTCGGTCCCGTCGAAGGCGCACCGCTGCAACTCGAGCCCCAGCCGTTGCCGCCTGGCGCCGTTCAGCAGGAAGAGTATGGACCCACGGTGGAGGAATACGGCCCCACCACCAGTTCGGTGCGCAAGGGCTACGTGGGCACAGTGCTGGCGGCCGCCGGACCACTCAAACGCCCGACCACCCGCCCCGCGGCAGAGGGGTTGCCGGTCAGCGGCATCAAGGAGTAGCAGGCTCGGCCTGTAGAAGGGAACCATGCAACGCGTTTCTGTTCGGCTTCGGCTCGAGATCCTGATGATGGCGTCGGCGGGGGGGCTGCTCCTGTGCGGCGGGTGCGATCCGGCCGCCTCCGGGGGGACGGCCACGCGGCCGGGTGATGCGTTCAGCCCCGAGCAGATCGCCCGCCAGGGCACCGAATCGCACATCATTGGCGTCATCGCCTACTACCCTTCGTATACGCATTGGATCTGGACCGAGGAGCGGGACCGTGTGTCGGGCCTCAAAGTCGGTGCGCTCTATCTGGAGGGTCCCGGTGGCAAGGGCGTGTTCGGCGATGGGGTCATTCGTCCGAAGCTCTACGTGCGCCAGAAACAGACCGGCGACTCCACGCAGGAGTGGCAACTGGTCAAGGAATGGTCTTTCGACGCGTTGGCTGCCTTTCCTCTGCGGACGAAGAAACCAACCGTTCAGGGCGACGGCTATATGCTCCCGCTCAGCTGGAACGATCTCAACCTGGGCGGCCATGAGATTCGACTGGTGATCACCTATGAGCGCAGCGACGGCCATGTGGTCCGCTCCCGGCCCAAATACTGGCGGGTACCGCTCAAGAGCGGTTGAGCGCCTGAATCCGCTCGGTTGCCTGGGCGGCTTCCTGCTGCTGACCTTGCTGGTGGTGAGTCCGGGTTGCGACCGCAACAGCCGGCCGGCGACGGCTGCTTTCGACACTCCTTCCGGCCCGCCGCTTTCGCTGCTCGAGACGGTCACGGCTCTGCGCGAGGCCCATGCCCGCGGCGCCTATCTGTCCATGCGGCCGCGCATCGAGCCCCAGCGGCGCGAGGCGGTCATCGATCTGCTCATGGCCATGGACCGCCTGCTGGCGGCCAATGCGGCCGCTCGCCACGCCGTGCAGCGTGCCGTGCCCGATTTCCCCATCCAGCGCGTCGATCTGGGGCCAATTCTCGCGGATAACCTCGAGCTGTTTTCGAAAAACCTGGAGGTCGTGCGGTCCGAAGAGAACGGCGACGAGGGGACGGTCACGGTGCAGATCGCCGGGGCCATGCCGCTGGTTCATTTGCACTTCCAGCGGAGCGGCCGCCATTGGCTTTACCTGCCGGGCGAAGACCCCGGGAAGCTGATTCCTCTGCTGACCCAGCTCACCACCGGCCTGGAGCGCATCAGCGTTTCGGTCGCCGGCAGCCCGCAAACACCGGAAAGCATCATGCGCGAATACCAGTTGCGGATCGCTCCGAAGCTCAGAAGCGTCACTCGGGAAGTGGTCACTGGCACGGCCGGTGCGTGATCTCTCCCTCCTCCGGTACTCCGGGGGAGGGCCGGGGTGGGGGCTTGGCAGGCAACGGACCGTGCGTCAGTCGTCAGTGGTCAGTTGTTGTGTTCGGGTCTCCGGCTTGTCGCCCTCACTGGTCCTGTGGTCAGTTGCAAGCATGTGGGTGGTGGGTTGTTGGCAGTGGGTTGTTATTCTCACACCGTCTCTCCACCGCTCCTTCTCTCAGTCGCTCCGTCTCCCCCCCCTCCTCCGATGCTCCGAGGGCGAGGGCGGAGAGACTTCCCAAACGCTGCTCGCGATCGCAGATACGGTGGTGTTCCCAACCCCCCCAGCCCCCCCTTTGTAAGGGGGGGAGAACTCAGCACCCACCCCTCAGCACCCACCCCTCAGCACCCACCCCTCAGCACTCATCACTCATCAATCATCACTCAGCACTCAGCGATCAGCACTGAGCACTCATCACTCATCACTTCCCCCTCACCCACCGGCCTCCTGCCGCTCCTCGAGCCAGGCCATCTGAATCGCCTCCAGCTTGGCCTCGTTACACAGTTGCGGGTCGTCGCCGAAATCCTCCAATTGACAGACCCAGTCGCGCAGATCGGTAAAGCGCACCGCCAGCGGATCCTGCTCGGGCATCTTCTCCAGCAGCCGCAGGGCGAGCTCCTCGGAATCGGTCCATTTGAGTTTGGGCATGGTCAGTAGTCAGTAGTCAGTGGTCACTTGTTGGGTCAGCAATCCTCTGGTCAGTTGCAGAAAGGCGGGTGGTGGGTTGTCGGTTGTTGGTTGTCGGTTGTTGGTCGTGGGTCGTTCATCTCTCCGTCTCTCATTCTCTCTGTCGCTCCTTCTCCCGTTTCCCGCGTCCCCTTGTCTCCTTGTCTCCAAGTCATCTCCTCCGTTCCCTCACTCTCCCTCGCGCGCGAGGTTTCGATTCCATCCCGGAATCTCCACCACCAGGTCCATCTCGCCCGTGGGTACGCACTGGCAGGCCAGCCTTGACAGGGGCGTCAGGCCATAGGCGTCATCGAGCTGATCCTCTTCCTCTTCGCTGGGCGGGTTGCAGGAGCCGCCTCCCTCGCGAACGATAATGTGACAGGTCGAACACGCGCACACGCCGCCGCACGCGTGATCCAACTCGATGCGAAAGTTCATGGCCGTGTCCAGGATGCTCCCGGCCAGGCCGGCCAGACCATACGGCAGGTCCTTCGGATCCACTTCCACGGTCCGGTTCATCGGTAGAAACACGATGCGGTACTTCTTGGTGGGCATCGCCACATCGGGGTCATGAATGTAGGGGTTCAGGCCGCCCAATCGCCGCCTCCTGTCCAGTTTTTTTGTGACTCCGCGCAGTGCCCGTCCGAGTGGGCCGTGTGCCACTGCTCTCTGAGAGCATCCGTGGCATCCAACCACTGCTGACCCGCCTTCGCGAACAGGCTTCGGCGTGGCAAGCACAGCAGTGGCACACGCACTGCTGAGACAGCAAGTGGCATACCGAGGTACGGATCAGCCCTGCTGGGTCTTCTCGCGGTGTCCTTACCTCTCCGTGTCGCGCAGCGTGCGCGCGATGGCCAGCTCCGCCAGCCGCACCGTGCGCTGATCGAACGCCCGCAGCGCGTCCCACAGCCCATCGGCATCCTGCGTGGTGGCGGCCAGTTTCCGCAGCGCATCCATCGCGTCCACAATCGCCTGCCGTTCGCTCGCCGGGAACTCCACGCCCACCTGCTCCAGCATCTGCTCGGCCTTGTGCGTGTCAAACGCGACCTGGTTGCGCAGATCGATCAACCGGTGAGCGATCATATCCTCGTGAGCATGAGCATATGACTCGAGTTCCATGCGCTTGACCTCGTCGGCCGTCAGGCCGTAGGTCGGCACGATCTGGATGCTGGCTTCCTGTCCGCTGCGCTCCTCGCGGGCCGACACGTCGAGAATCCCGTTTTCGTCGACCAGGAACGTGACCAGAATCTTGGGCAGACCAGCCGGCATGGGCGGAATGCCGCGCAGCTCGAACTCGCCCAGGCAGCGGCAGTCCTTGGCCAGCTCCCGCTCGCCTTGCAGCACGTTGATCTTGACGGCCGTCTGCCCGTCCACGAACGTGCTGAACCGCTCGGTGGCCTGGCAGGGCACCCGCGTGTTCCGCAGGATGAGCTTGCCCATGGCTCCGCCCAGTGTCTCGATGCCCAGCGAGAGAGGGATCACATCCAGCAGCAGGGCGTCCCGGCGCGTACCCGACAGGATGCCTGCCTGAACGGCCGCACCCAGGGCCACAACCTCGTCCGGATTGAGGGCCGTGTATGGTTCACGGCCGAACACCTCCTGGACGCGCCGGCGCACGAATGGAATGCGCGTCGAGCCGCCGACCAGCACCACCTGCTGTATCTCCTCACGTTCGGCGCCGCTGTCGCGCAGCGCCTGAACGCAGGACTCCACGGTTCGTTCCACCCAGGGAGCGATCAGTTGTTCGAACTCCTCGCGTGTCAGCGTTCGGCGATACGTCCGCCCGGAGCCCAGATTGATCTCGATCGAGGCGGATGCCTCATCGCTCAGACGGATCTTCACCTCTTCCGCAAGCGTGCGCAGCGCCTGCCGCGTGGCGGGCGATTCGATCCGTACGCCGAACTGCTCGGCCACCTCATGCTGCACGAGGGTGATGATCTGGCGGTCGAAATCGTCGCCACCCAGCCGCGTGTTGCCATGCGTGCTGAGCACTTCAAATACCCCATCCACCAGCCGGAGGATCGAAATGTCAAACGTGCCGCCGCCCAGGTCGTAGACCGCCACCAGTGAATCGCCGTCCGCCGGACGCGCTTGCTGCGCGTCGGTCGCGGCTGCTTCGGTTTTCGAGGTGCACTTGTCGCGGTCGGCCAGCGTGAGCCGGGCGCGGGCCCGTTCGAGCGGCTCGACGTCTGATCCGCGGATCCCCAGGCCGTAGGCCAGTGCGGCGGCCGTGGGCTCGTTGACAATGCGCACAACCTCCAGGCCGGCGATCCGCCCGGCGTCGCGCGTGGCCTGACGCTGCCCGTCATCGAAGTAGGCCGGGACCGTGATGACCGCCTTGCTGACGGGCCGGCCCAGGTGTGCTTCAGCCCGTGTCCTGAGCTCGCGAAGGACGATGGCGCTGATTTCCGGCGGCGTGAGCGGCTTGCCTTCGATCTGGACGGCCACGATATCCCGGCCAGCTCCGTCGGCGGCCCGTTGAACCACCTGGTAGGGCAGTTGCGCCAGCTCACCGGCCGCGGTGAGTTCGTCGTAGCCGCGGCCCATCAGGCGTTTGATCGAGAACACGGTGGAGGTAGGCTGCTCGACCGCGTGTGCCCTGGCCTCCCATCCCACGGTCACCTGCCCGCCCGGCCCGAAGGCCAGAACCGAGGGCACGCGGCCCTCGCCCGACGGGTCGCGGATCAGTTGCGGACCGGCGGCGTCGCAATAAGCGACCAGGGAGTGCGTGGTCCCCAGGTCAATGCCGACGATGATCTCCGACGATTCCTCCATGGTCTTACTCAGGCGGACGATCCGGCAGGCAACTGCTCCAGCAGATTGTTCCAGTATTTGACCGTGTTGAGCCGCTCGCGAAGCTGCTGATGCACCTGCCGCCGGTCATTCCCATCCGCGTTCTGCATGCTGCGGCAGAGATCGGCGATCTGGGTCAGCGTTGCCTCCCGGCGGCGCGTGATCTGCTGGCGAAGTGCCTGCAAACCCCCGGCATCCTGCGAGAAGACCGCCTCGTCGATCTCCTCGCGCAGCATCATGATCTCGGCAAGCAGCTCGGGGGGCACCGACTTGTCTTCGCCCGCCGAAGGGCCACCGGCCAGCGTCAGCAGGTACTCCGCCCGCGCGATTGGTTTGCGGAGCGTTTCATAAGCCCGGTTGACCTGGGCGCTGAGGGCGAGCGACTGTTGGCGACCGGCGCCAGAGCGGTTCTCCAGGGTATCGGGATGGATGGCCCGGCAAAGCGCCAGGTACTTATGATGCAGCACCTGGGTGTCGAGGTCGAAACCGCGGGGAATCCCAAAGAGCTCGAAGTAGTCGAGGCTCAGCTCATGCAGTGGCACGGGGTTGAGGGCCCCACAGCTCGCGCAGCACACAGGAGAGCTCATCGTCTGGTGGCATTGCGTGCAAACCAGGGCGGGCGAAGCCGACGATTGACCGGTCATGTTGTGCCCTCTCAGCAGTTACACAAGGTGATACTCGAAGTGGACCCGGAGGGCAATGAGAAGCGGCCTGCCTGCCCGGCGTTCCGGGATCAGGCAGGCCGGTCAGTTTCTGTCCTGTGGGCTGGCCGTAAACCGGCTGGAGTTACGCAGCGTCAGGCCTGGAAGCTGCTGCCGCAGCCGCAGGTATGCGTTGCGTTGGGGTTGTTGAACACGAAACCCCGGCCGGTGAGCTCGTCCTTGAAGTCGAGCGTCGTGCCGTTCAGGTACAGGTAGCTCTTCGGGTCGCAGATCAGTTTGACGCCATGGGCGTCGAATTCCTCGTCGTGGTCACTCTTGGCTTCGGTGAGATCCAGCGAGTAGCTGAACCCGCTGCACCCTCCGCCTTTCACGCCCAGCCGAAGGTACGTTTTCTCGGCCGGCAGGCTCTGCTGCTCCAGGATGGTCTTGACTTCCTGGGCCGCACGTTCTGTCATCTGAAGTCCCATAACCGTA
>BTUC01000360.1:0-7408 GCA_045863575.1 Phycisphaerae bacterium | reverse complement strand
CAACTGGGCCAATTATCGCCGCCCGGGAGGGCACGCTCATAGTTTCTCAGGGCTCCGAAGGCCTCGGAGTCTCTGTGGTGAGAAACCCGGGCTCAGTCCATGCACCCCGGATCGGCCGGATTGTCCGCACCGCTGTAGCATCGCTGCCACAGCCCGTAGTCCGAATGATCCACGTCGCCATCGTCGTCGTAGTCCTGCCCCTGGCAGGCCGGGGCCGCCGGGATGGCCGGTCCGGAGGCGCAGGCATTAAAGAGATCCAGGTCGTCCTGGTCTACATCCCCGTCCTCATCCAGATCACCTGGCGACAGGCACGAGACGCCGACCTCGCCCGCACCGAACATGCCTTCGTGATCGAGCACCGCCCACACGTGGTTGTTCGTGGTATCCAGGCCGTGGGTGCCGAGAGCACTGGACAGCGGATTGCCGCCTAACGTGGCGGCGAAGGCATCGAACGAGCCGGAGAAGAAGCTCGCTCCGGCACCGCCATCGCTGTTGCCGTTGACCGCCAACTCCCAGTCTGAAGCCTCGCTGTCGAAGGCCAGGAGGCGCAGGTTGCCCTCGGTCTGCGACGGGCACAGATCGATGTCTCGATAGGTGATCTGCACCACGTGCACCGGAACGGCCGTGCTGAAATCGGCGTCGGTTGCCTGGCGAACCACGCTGGTGGTGTCGCCCGTCGGCGCTGACGTCAGCTCCATGGAAACGTTGCCGGTGGAGTTGGCCGTTCCACCCAGCAGTGTGCCGGCGGTCGTGGAACTGTTAACCCCCACAACCCCGGGTCCCAGCGGAGCCCCCGGACTGTAACCGGCCGAGTCCGTGAGCATATCGGCCAGCGTCGCGTTGAGCGTCCACTGCTGGTTGGGGACTGGCTGTGGATCGGCCAGGAACACCTGGATGTCCTGGTTCAGGCCGGCGTACGCGGCCATCTCCAGTGATGCCGTCAGCGTGCCGCTGTGCTCGCCGGACAATTGCCCGTAGCGTTCGAAATCCACCTGGGCCTGGACCGTTTCCCCCGGTCTGACCGGCGTGCCGGCGCCCAATCCGGTCACCTCAAACGGCCCGCTGACACTTGTGCCGGTGACCTTCACACTGGCACGGAAGCCGTTCGCCGGTGCTGCCGCGTTGCTGAGCTGCGCGTCCTGTCCCCCCGTCACGTCGACCGGGCTGGGCGCCGTGAGGTCGGGAGAGTCGAAGAGCCGAATGAACAGGTTTACATCGTCGTCCGGGTCTTGAGGATTGTCTTCATTGATCACCCGGATGGTGCTCGTGTATTCACCTGAGGGCAAAGACTGGTCGATCGAAGCCAGGTGCGGTGTGTAAATCGTCTGGCCCGAGGCAATGAACGCATTGTTGATCTGGCCCTCGTCGGTGAGATCGCCGCCCGGCAGCAGTTGTGTGGAGTAGATGGTATCGCTGCTGGAGCCGTTGGTGACCTCCAGGCCGATGCTCTCCGTTCCAGGACCGCGCAGCGCGCTGAGCGCAATGCCTGATCCCGAAATGTTGATGGATCCACCGTTGACGGAGGGGTACAACTCGCCCGTAGTCCCACTGCGATCCACCTCGAAATTGTCGATACCGAACTCGCTGGACGGACCACCATCGATGATGGGATTGAGGTTGATGTAGATCCAGGCGATATCGACGAACGGTTCGCCCTCGCCGTAGTCGTCGTACAGGTTGTAGGCTTCGAAGTAAATGTAATCCGAGTAGCCGTCAAACCCGCCCAGGCCTGTGAAAGTACTCCCGAGAAACCAGGTCTGATACGTGCTCCGGCCTTCCGAGTCTTCGAGGTAGACCTCCACGGCATCGGGCGTTGCTTCCGGGAAGCCGGGCGCAGACCAGGCAAAGTGGAAGCCGACGGTCTGAACGGGTCCGTAATTGTAGAAGTCAATGTCTATCGACCCGTAGTTCATGTCCGTCGGGTTGCCCCACAGGGCATCGCCGTCAAATCCGTCGGCATTGCCGACCACCTGGTATTGAATGTCAAAGAAGAGGTTGTTGCCGATGTAGTTGTAGAAGCCGATGCCGTCCGGCGTGAAGAACCCATCACCATCCAGAAGCCCCGTCGGGGAGGCCGGCCACTGGAAGCCGTCCCCCTGGAACCCGGAGGTGAACGTGTAGCTGGGTTGCGCTAAGCCCAGCGTGGCGAACAGCAGCCCCAGCGACGCTCCATGAAGGACGCCGGGTCGCCGGCTCCAGCCTGCCTGGCTCGCTGCCCTTGTGTGGTGGGGGGCCGCATTTGTAGTCGATTCATCGGCCGTGAACTCGCGCGCGAAGTGCGTCCTGTCCATGCTACTGCTCCTCACCCGGCTGACATTGAAAAACCGCCCGCCGGCAGCGGGAGTAGAGCCAGCCAACTCTCCTCAACTCA
Organism: Phycisphaerae bacterium; assembly: GCA_045863575.1. Lineage (GTDB taxonomy): Bacteria > Planctomycetota > Phycisphaerae > UBA1845 > PWPN01 > JAAXZI01. The sequence continues at coordinate 5,037 of BTUC01000360.1, read as the reverse complement.
TTCAGGAATCCAACCCGATGCCGCGGATTGTAACATGGAACCTGCTCCGGGAGCGCATTTATTTTCTTTAATTCCTGTATGTGGACGCACCGCAAGCGCGGCCGGGGGGCAGTAGGACAGCTGCCTGTCTCTGTGGCGGGCGCGTACCCTGGCTTTGCTCGCTGGCGGCCGCAGCCGCGTATTCATTTCAGTGAGAAGATATACTGAAAACGGGCATTGGGCGCGGCGTCGCCGTTAAGGGTGAATTCCATCACGTCGTTATCTTTGAGCATGTGGTCCGCCCACTTGAAGCCGAACCGCAGCGGGCCGCTTTCCGGCAGTTCGAGCATGGCGCGGGGAACGGCCAGTTCGAGCTCGTGACCCGCCACGCGAAATTGGGCCTGTCCCACGGCCTTCCATACCCCCTTGTCGTCGGCCTTCTCCACCACCGTCTCGGTTGGGCGCCGGAGCCGGCGATTGACGCGGAAGTCGTAGCTCTCCCAGCCGGTTCTGGGATCGTTGTCGGCGTTGATGAACAGCATCATCCAGCGCGGGTCCGTGTGCCGCGAGATGGGATCGGCCGTACGGGCGTAGAAGTATGCCGCCTCGTGATCGACAGCCACCTTGAGCTGAACGAAATCATTGCGCCCGCTCTTGTTGACGTACTGGCCGACCCGATCGTAACCCGGATGGTCGCGATGCATGGTGTCGCCCCGGTCGTCGCGGTAGTCCGGCTTGACGTCGGCCCAGTCTTCAAAGGCGCCGTCAATCTGGATCGTCGTCGGCCCGTCAGCCTTCGGAGCGGGGCGAACCCCCTTGAAACGCCGGATGTTGGCGATCATCTGATAGTAGTAGTTGTCCCAGTGGCCACCCTTCATCGGCTCGACATCGCGGCTGTATTCCTGCGTGAACTGGTCTACGAACATGACCGGCTTGCGCACGCCCCAGAACTCCGGCAAACGCAGAGCGATCCATTCGTTCCAGCCGGTGATGTAGATGAACTCCGGATCGAGTTCCAGCGCCCGCTTCCACTGCTCGGCGAAATTGAGCCCGTACAGCACGGCATCCGGACGCATGTCCCGAGCCCCATGGTGCCAGCTTCGCCCGTAGGTGTTCTCTTCGCTGAAGGCGCACAGCCGTTTGCCGCTGGCGTTCTGGCCGACGCTGACCGAGACCTCCTCGTTCTTGCCGGGCTCACTGTAGTAGGGCTGCTGAGGATAGATCTGCAGCCACTGCCACTGGTTGGGTCCGCTGGGTGGGGAGAAATAGTCCGGGCCGTGTTCGCGGAAGGTGAACGATTCCTGCATCGGCTTGGGGGCGTGGTCCTTTTTGGCCAGGATCACCGGCTTGCCTTTCCAGTGGAACCAGAGGTGTTCATGCTTGCGGGCTTCGTACAGGTCCTGCCAGAGCTTGGCCAGGATCTTGCTGTCATCGCCGAACGAACCGAAGAAGGCGATCTGCGGGGTCCGGCCGCCGTCCTGCCGCACCTGCGTCCACACTTCGCACAACTTGTGGTACACCTGGGGATAAGTCTCCTGGTTGCTGACGTCGAACACGACCACGTCGACGCCCGCGTCGCTGAGCATCTGGGCGTGCTTGCGGAGCACCCAGGCGTCATCGCTGCGGTAATAGCCAAACAGCGGCTCGCCCCAATGATGAAAACGATATTCGGGCCCCCATGGCCTCGTCGTCGGCCGGTTCATGGCATCGGGATGGGCCGCCAGGATCCGGCTGATGTCGTAAGGCCCTTCCGTGTGATGCTGGCCCAGCCAGAGGAAGTAGAAAATTCCGACGAATCGATCCGGCCGTGGCAGACCGGCATCGGCCGCATCGGGGAGTGTGCGGCCAAGGGCGTCAGTCGCGGACCAGGTGTCCGGGCGGGTGTCCACGACATCGGCGGCGCTGGCCTCTCGTGTCGTCATCGGGTGAACCAGCAATGCGCATGCGATCAGAGGAATTCGGTGGCTCACGATGGCTTCTGCTCCTTTGCTTGGATTGGGGGGTCATGACAGCAACGCGGGTGAGTGCTTTCAGATGAAGTCGATGGCGCCGGCGTCCGGCACCAGGCCGGCCTGATGCCCGCGGGCCAGCAGCTCCCGGACGGCCGCGCGCCCGACATCGCCATAGTCCAGGGTCCATTTGTTGACGTACATGCCCACGAACCGGTCGGCCAGGTCGCGGCCCATGTCCCGGGCGTAAGCCAACGCGTGCCCGACCGCTTCTTCTCGGTGTTCCAGAGAGTATTGGATACTTCGCTTGAGAATCCCAGCGACTTCGCGCATGTTCTCGTGGCCCAGGCTTCGCCGGATGGTGTTGCCGCCGAGCGGCAGCGGGTAGCCGGTCTCGTCCTGCCACCAGGCGCCCAGGTCCAGCACGCAGTGCAGCTTCTGGTTGCGGAAGGTGAGCTGCCCTTCGTGGATGATCAGGCCGGCATCGGCCTTGCCGGCGGCCACGTGGTCGAGGATCTGGTCGAACATGACCACTTCGTGGACGAAGGCATCCTTGCCCAGGCATAGTTGAAGGGCGAGGAAAGCGGTGGTCATGGTGCCAGGCACGGCGATGCGGCGCCCGCGCAGGCCCTGCAAGCTCATCGGCTCGCGCGTCACCACCATGGGCCCGTAGCCCTCGCCCATGCTCGATCCGCAGTTGGTCAGGGCGTACCGGTCGGCCACATAGGGATAGGCGTGAATGCTGATGGCGGTGATGTCCAGCTCCCCCCGCAAGGCCCGCTCGTTGAGCGTCTGAATGTCTTGCAGGACGTGCTCGAACTCCCAGCGTCCGCTGTCCACATGCCCCCTGGCCAGCCCGTAGAACATGAAGGCATCGTCGGGGTCCGGGCTGTGGCCGAGGGTCAGTTTCTGCTTCGATGAACTCATGACCCGCACGATGCTAGCCGCAGTGGCCTACCCGCACAATCTTAACAGCTTCCCGGACTTCGCTGGCTTGACATCGAACCCCTAGCGTATTACAAGGTAATCAGGTGCCTGATGATTCGGCGCGGGTCGGCGTGGATACTCTTGGCGGTGCTCTTGGCCTCCTCGACGGGGCTGGCGCTGGCACTGCATCATCACGACGGAACGCATCCGCCGCATGGACCCGTCGACGGTTCTCATGTTTGCCTGATCTGCTATCTGCTCACCAGCGGCGCAACGGCCTTGGTGGATACTCCCACCGCCGGGCTGACCGGACAGCTTCTTGTGCTGTTCGAGCTCGGTATCCCGGCGGCCGATCCTGTTTGTGCGGATCGGCACGAGCCGATGTCGGCCCGCGCTCCACCTTCCTGCTGAGAAGCCTCTTGACAACACTTGTCACTTGACGCGCTCACAAGCCGTTTGTGCCTGCGCGTCCGGCAGTCCGTTCCACTGACACAGGTTCGGGGGCGCCCTGCAACGCGGCCGTCCCCGCGCCGCCAGGCGAGGCTTCTCATGAGACGAAGCGCCTTCACCTTGATCGAGGTGCTGGTGGTCGTGGCCATCATCGCGCTGCTGGTGGCCATTCTGCTCCCCTCACTGTCGCGGGCCCGGCAACAGGCCAGGTCCGCCATGTGCCTGAGCAACATGCGGTCCATGGCCATGGCCGTCCACTTGTACGCAAATGCCAACCAGGACCGCCTGGTCACCGTCGGCTACGCCCACGGCGGCAGCGTGGACGAGCACGCGGCGTGGTTCAACACGCTGCGGCACATCTATCGGGACCACCTGGTGGCCCAATGTCCATCGGACCAGAGCCCCCACTTCACGCAGCCTGAGCCCGTCGGCGGCCGGCTGCGCAAGACCAGTTTCGGCACCAACTGGTACACCGTGGCCGAGGTGGGCGGCAGGGGACCATACGATCGGCTGGGCAAGTTCAAGCGCTCGGCCACGACGATCTACATTGCCGAGTTGGCCGAGACGGGCCAGTACGCCGCATCCGACCACTATCATGCCGAGCAGTGGTTCACGGATCCGCGGCGCCTGGCGTCCGAGCAGCTGGCGATCGATCGTCACTCGCGCAAGGCCAACTACGCCTTCATCGACAGCCACGCGGAACCGCTGTTCTTCGAGCGGACTTATTCAATCGACGTAGCGAAAACCGTGTTTCCCAAAATCGCCTGGCGGCACAACCTGCACGATCCCGCGGTGGCCTACTGAAGGTCCATGGCCGTGCGCCGGCAGGCGATTGCTGTTGAGATATCCTGGAGGTTGAAATGAAAGCAATGCATGTTCAGATGACCATCATCGCATTGTTCGTGGCCGCATTCTCCGCTCCCGTGCTCGCGCAACACGCGCATGAGGGGGATCTGATCGTCGGGGTCCAAGGCGGCCAGTTGGCGGTCGAATTCCACTTCGACGAGGCCATCGAACTCCACCCGGTCGCTCCGAATATCTTCGGGATCGAGGGCTTCTCGGCTGACGAGCCGGGGTTCGACCATGCCGACGGAACCGATCCTGACCTGGGCGCCCTGTCGGCTGGGGCCGAGATCTGGCTGGTTGGCCTGACGCCGTTCGACGCTGCTCTCAAGGTCCGACAGCCCGCCATTCCGTTTGACCTGGCCATCGATGCGGCGGGCGGCGATCTGCTGCTGGGCGACCACGAACTGCACACGCATGCGTTCTGGCATCTCGATTCGACTATTGGCAGCTTCGATCCGCTGCAGGCGAGCTGGCAGGGCACCTTCAAGCTCGTCGATCGTGGAACGACCGGCTATGCAGAGTCGCAGCCTTTCACGCTCTCGTTCGTGATTGTGCCCGAGCCCGCTGCAGCGGTCCTTCTGCTGAGCGCTTTGCCGTTGACTCTTCGCCGCCGCAGGCGCGGCTGAGGCGGTGCTTTCCGGAGCGGCTGGAAGCGTGACAGGCGCATGCGTCGCCTCTTCTCAGGCGCGCCGCGGGAGGAGCTTCTCCCGCGGCCGCCTGTCTGTCCAGATCCACGGCCACCAGAATGGCCGGATGAAATACAGGAGTGTTAACATGTATCGCACGATTCAATTGCACTTGCTGGGGGCCGCTTTGATCTCCGCAGTTCTTTCCCCCCTGGCTCTCGGGCAACACGCTGGAGACGTTTGGGTGGGACGTTCCGCGG
>BTUC01000359.1:0-7413 GCA_045863575.1 Phycisphaerae bacterium | reverse complement strand
CCTCCACCTTGTCCACCGTGAACTGCTGACCGAACTGGGCGAGCTGCATCAGCAGCAGGCGCGCGTGGGCGGGATTATCTTCGACGACGAGGAGATGCTTGGGATGAGACTCCATGAGCGGACCTTGAGGTGAATATACGCCGATTCAGTCGAAGAAGCAAATATAAACCAAGAGCGAATCGATTCACCAGTCGGCGATCGAACCGTCGTCGTGCCGCAGCTCGGGTGTCTGCCACTGGCCGTCGAAAGTGAGGGCGGCGAGCTTCTTCTCGTCCACGTCGATGCCCAACCCTGGACGCGTGGGCACGTCCACATGGCCGTCTCGGATCGCAAAGGGCTCCACCAGCAGGTCTTCGCCTAAAGAGATGTGCTCCTGAATCAGGAAGTTGGGAATGCACGCATCAATTTGCAGACAGGCGGCCAGGGCGACGGCGCTCAAGGGGCAGTGCGGGGCGACGGCTGCGTAGTACACCTCGGCCATGGCCGCCACTTTGCGGGCCTCGAAGATGCCGCCCATGTGCGACAGGTCCGGCTGGAGGATGACGGCCGCCTGTTTCTCCAGCACCTCCCGGTACCCCCACTTGGTGAATAACCGCTCGCCGGTGGCAATCGGGATAGAAGTGGAGCGGGCCACCGTGACCATGGTGTCCACGTTCTCAGGAAGACAGGGCTCCTCCAGGAACATGGGGTGATATGGCTCCAGGGCCCTGGCCATGCGGATGGACATGGCCGGGCTGAGCCGCCCGTGGGCGTCCAGGGCGAACTCGATGTCGCTGCCGGCCGCCTCGCGAAGCGCCGCCAGGCAGGCCACAGCGTACTCCACCACCGCGGGCGAATCGACGATCTTCGTCGCCTGCCAGGGACCGAATTTGAACGCCGTCAGCCCCTCATCGCGCCGGCGGCGAAATGCCTCCACATAAGCGCCCGGCGAGTCCGCATGAAGCTGGGCATAAACACGGATCCGATCCCGTACCCGCCCGCCGAGCAACTGCCACACCGGCGTGTTGAGCGACTTGCCGAGGATATCCCACAAGCATTGCTCGATGCCGGAAATGGCGCTGTAGAGAATCGCTCCCGCCCGATAAAACGCGCTGCGGTACATCCGCTGCCAATGATGCTCAATGCGCCGCGGGTCCTCGCCCACCAGCATCTCCATCAGTTCCCCAACGCACGCGGCGACGCTGCGCGTCCGGCCTTCCAGCGTCGGCTCACCCCACCCCACCAGGCCGGTGTCCGTCTCGATCTTCAGCAGCAGATACCGCGGCCGAACGTGATAGAGTCGATAGCATTTGATCTTCACGGTGCATCATCCAGAGAGCTGAAGGACACAAGTTTCCCCGCACCGATACTCCGGAGCAGGGAGCGACACATCTCATTTCTCTCCCCCGGTACTTCGGGGACAGAGAGTGACACATCTCATTTCCCTCCCCCGGACTCCGGAAGCAAGGAGCAACACGTCTGCTTCCCTCCCCCGGTACTCCGGGGGAGGGCCAGGGTAGGGGCTTGGACGCAGACAACGCTGCAACTGCCAGAGGCCTCGCCTCGGATCCAGCTCCTCGAACCAGAACGCCTGCCACTCAGCACATCACTCGTCCGCGTGTGCCACTGCTCTGTGAGCACTGCGGGGGCAGGAGGAGCGTTGCTGGTATTCGAGCACTGCCGACACGGCAGTGGCACACCTGCTGCCGCTCCGGGTGCCCTACGCCTTCGCCGCCACGCGAAGCTGCGCCCGGGCGCTGGCCTCCGCCTGCGTCTTGCGTTTGACGGCCGTCTCGTCCGCGGGTCGCATGGCTCGTGCTTCCTCGAGCTGCGCCGCGGCCTTGGCCCGGTCGATCTGCCCCGGCTTGATCGCCTTCTGCGTGAGGACAACAACCCGGTTGTCGATGACTTGGGCGAAGCCGCCGTCGATAAAGAAGTGCTCCTCATTCGATCCGCTGCGCACCCGCAACAGCCCCGCGCCCAGTTTGCAGACCAGCGGCGCGCGGTTCGGCAGGATACCGATTTCGCCGTCATGAGCAGGCAGGACCACGAAATCGGCCGGCCCGTCGAAGGCCTGAGCCTCGGGAGTAATCACACTGCAACGTAACGTGGGAGCTGGAGCCATGTTCACACACTCACAATCAGCGATCAACACGCGGGCGATGGACGCCGGGAGTTCTCAATTGTCAGTTTGCAGGTCTCAGTTGTCAGTGTTCAGTTCTCAGTTCTCAGTTCGCTACTCAGCACTCAGCACTCAGCACTCAGCACTCATCACTGCTTGAGCTTCTCCGCCTTCGCCGCGGCCTCTTCGATGCTGCCGACGTACATGAACGCCTGCTCGGGCAGGTGGTCCCACTTGCCGGACACGAGCTCCTCGAAGCTGCGGATGGTGTCCTCCTTCCGCGTGTAGTTGCCCGGGAAGCCGGTGAACGGCTCGGCCACGAAGAACGGCTGCGAGAAAAACCGCTCGATCTTGCGGGCCCGCGCCACGGTCAGCTTGTCCTCGGGCGAAAGCTCGTCTACACCGAGAATGGCAATGATGTCCTGCAAATCGCGGTAGCGCTGCAGCACCTTCTGCACCTGCTGGGCCACGGCGTAGTGCCGCTCGCCGATGTACTGGGCGTCCAGAATCCGGCTCGAGGAGGCCAGCGGGTCGATGGCCGGATAAATGCCCTTCTCGCTGATGCCGCGCGAGAGCACGATGAACGCGTCCAGGTGCGTAAACGTCGTCGCCGGGGCCGGGTCGGTCAGGTCGTCGGCCGGCACATAGATGGCCTGTACCGACGTGATGGCGCCGAACTTCGTAGAGGTAATCCGCTCCTGAAGCTCACCCATCTCCGTGCCCAGCGTCGGCTGGTAACCGACGGCTGAGGGCATCCGCCCCAGCAGCGCGGAGACCTCCGAGCCGGCCTGCGAGAAGCGGAAGATGTTGTCCACAAAAAGCATGGTGTCGGCCCCGGACTCGTCGCGGAACCACTCGGCCATGGTCAAGGCGCTCAACGCCGCCCGCAGACGGGCGCCCGGCGGCTCGTTCATCTGGCCGAAGACCATGGTGGTATGGTCCATGACCTGCTTGACATTGCCCTGGGCATCCTTGAAGGTCGCCTCCTGCATTTCCAGCCACAGGTCGTTGCCCTCGCGGGTGCGCTCGCCCACGCCGGCAAACACCGAGTAGCCGGAGTGCTCGCGGGCGATGCGGGCGATCATCTCCTGCACGATGACGGTCTTGCCCAGCCCGGCGCCGCCGAACAGGCCGATCTTGCCGCCGCGCACGAAAGGCGCGAGCAGGTCGATGACCTTGATGCCCGTCTCCAGGATCTCCGACTTGGGGGTCAGATCGGCAAAAATGGGCGGCGGATGGTGGATCGGCCGGTGTTCCTTGGCGTTAACCGGACCGCGCATATCCACCGGCTCGCCGACCAGGTTGAACACGCGGCCGAGCGTCTCCATGCCGACGGGCACGCTCACCGGGGCCCCGGTGTCTTCGATGGCGGCGCCGCGCATGAGCCCGTCGGTCGACCCCAGGGCCACCGCCCGCACCGAACCGCCGCCCAGGTGCAGAGCCACCTCGCACCACAGCGTCTCGCGCTCGACGAGCCCGAGCACCTTGCGCTCCACCTGCACCTTCAGCGCGTTATAGAGCGCGGGCAGGTGCGCCTCGTCGAACTCGGCGTCCAGCGTGGAGCCGATCACCTGCGTCACGCGACCGATGTTCGCCCCGTTCTGACCGTTTCTCGATGCCATTCCTAACCTCTTCGTAGTAGATTCGGCCGGCCCGCTCACAGGGGCCGCCGATGAACTCCATTCGCCCGACGCGCGTCATTTCGCACCGGGAACCGCCTTGGATAAATCCGTCGCCTTCATCTTCTCGTCCGGAACACCCAGCGCCCGCAGCACGCCCACGGCCATCAGCACATCGCCGGCCGGCTTCATGTGCACACCGTCAGTGGTGAACCGCCCTGCCGGCCTGGTGCTCGTCGCCTGCGCGACGGGTCGCGCCAGCGCCTCCAGAAACAACCCGTGCAGGTCCACGTAGATGCACTTGTGCCGACGAGCGATCTCCTTGCCCGCCGCCACGTAGCCGGCCAGCCGCCGATTGCCCTCTGAAGCGGCGTTCTCCTCGATGACGGTCGGGGCGAGCAGATACACCCGGATGCCGGCATCCCGAGCCATGCGAACCATCTTCTCCACGTTCTCCGCGAACCGCTTCAGCACCGCCTCATCGTGCGGCTCGGCGAGCCGATGCCACACGTCGTTGATGCCGACGCTGATGGTGACGATGGCCGGCTTGAGCCGGATCACGTCCTGCTCGAAACGCTTGATCAGATCCTCCGCCTTCTGTCCGCCAATGCCCTTGTTGACAATCGCGGGAATTCTCAGGTCCGGGTACTGCTGCCCGAACACCGCCTCCATGGCCCGCAGGTACCCGCCCGCCTGCGTGATCGAATCCCCGATGGCCACGATCTGCTCGCCGGCCTTGATCTGCAGATGACGTTCTTCACGTCCAGCCGGCTGCGTCGCCGGCGGCCCGATCAGGGCAAGCACCATCGAAAAAAGGTTCAGTTCCATCGCGCCCACTCGTGTGACCGACAAGTCCTCAATGAATCAGTCCGATCAGTCGGATCGGTCCGATCAGCCGACCGGTTCTCCCGCAACTGACCAAAGGACCGCTGACCCAACAAATGACCACTGACCACTGACAACTCCCCGCTACTTAATCGCCTCCGCGCCACTCACGATATCCAGCAGCTCGAGTGTAATCTGCGACTGTCGCGCTCGATTGTACTGCTGGGTCAACGATCGGATCATGTCGCCCGCGGCATCGGTCGCCGATTTCATGGCCACCATGCGGGCCACCTGCTCGCTCACCGCCGCGTCCGTGAAGCACTGGAAGAGCCGCACCTTGACCGTCTCGGGCAGCAGTTCGGCCAGCAGCTCGGGGGCCGGCGGTGTGAACTCATACTGCACGCCGACCTCAGTCTGTTCGCCCGCGACAGGCGCCGGCCGTTCGACCGGCAGCAACTGCATGGTGGTCACCCGCTGCGTGGCCGTGGAAACAAACTTCGTGTAGGTCACGTGCACCGAGTCGATCTGCCGCCGCTCGTAGGCATCGATCAGGCTGTTGGCAATCGCATCCACGTCGGCGAAGCGCGGCTTGTCTTCGAAGCGTACGTCCGTGGCCGCCATCTTGCGGTTCAGGAACTTGAAGTAGGCAATGCCCTTGCGGCCCATGACGTGCAGATCCACGCTCTCGCCGGCCGTCTCGCGCTCACGAAGATGCTCCCAGGCCGCACGCAGCAGCGCGGAGTTGTACCCGCCGCACAGACCGCGGTTGCTGGTGATCACAATTAGAACAGAGCGCTTGGATTCCGTGTTGACCCGCAGGAGGGGATGCTCCAGATCCGCACCCGCTCGCGAGAGCTGTTCGACCAGCTCGGTAATCCGCTGCGTATACGGCTTCGTGGCCATGGCCCGGTTGTACGCCGCCTGGAACCGCGCCGTGGCGATGAGCTGCATGGTCCGCGTGATCTTGCGGATGTTCTGTACCGCCTTGCGCCGCTTGATGATCGCTCGTGCCTTCGCCATTCAATCAGATCCTCTGCAGTGGGAAAGTGGTCACTGACCACTCGCATTGCCCGCCTCCACCCCAGGCGAACCTGCCGACCGGCTGCCTGCGGGGGCTGAAGCTGTCTGCTGCTCCGGTTCAACCAGCCAGATCTCGACGCCCTCGGGCAATCCTTTCGGAAACAGCCGCAACGCTCTCCGCACATCCCCCTCCTGATCCAGCGGAGCGTACACGCTCACGCCGCCTCCGATTACCGGTGGAACCGGCCGCCATCCGCCGACCCGCACCCACGACCGCAACGTCGGGAAATCGCCATCCGCACGTCCCGTCTGGAAAGCGACGGCCACCGGGGCGGCCGACTGGACAAAGGTTCGCTCCATTCGCGCCCGTGGCAGATCCACCACGCGGGCCTGCGTTCCGTAACTCAGCGCTCCGATCTCATCGCCGCCGACCACGCGCTCAGGAAAAAACGTCCGCACAAACGACGCCGCCATCCGGTTGCGAACGTAGACATCGCGGCACACCTCGGGGGCCCCCCAGGCCGCCCTCACCGCCGGCACCGCCGCCGCAGCGAGCGGCAGCAGGCAGATGACGGCCATGACCGAATACCGCAATCCGACCGGTGCGGACGGCGCCCACTTGGCGCCGGGGCGATTGGCCAGAGCCCGCAGGATGGCCACACTGCCCAAAGGCACCAGATAGGCCGTGTACCGCAGCCGGTCATCCGCCGGGCCCAGCAGCAGGTGGACCGCACCGGCCACCACGAACACGAACAGCCAAGCCACGCGGATGCGGTCGTCGGCGTCCGGCGAACTCTGCTGCTCCCGCCGCGACCAGAGCATCGTGGCGGCCACCATCACCAGGACGGCCGGAACGAGCGCTTCGCGGAGGTTGGACACCGCACGAGCGATTGCCCGCTCAACCCATTCGCCCCATCCGCCGCCGCCGTCGAGTAATCGCAACCGCATGGCGTCCGGCAGCCACGATTCGCCGTGCACTGCCAGGAACACGCCCACGCCGGAAACCACGCTAACGGCCGCTACCACCGGCAGGAGGGCCCGCAGCGTCCGCCTGCGGATCCAGGCCCACAGCAGCAGACCGAGCGCGGCCGCCAGGCTCTCGTATCTCAACCCGACGGCCAGCGCCACCCAGAGAGCCGCCAGCAGCAGCGGTCCGGCGGCCAGTCGTTCCCGCTCGATCAACTCGATGCCCACGCCCACTGCCAGCAGCAGTGCGAACGCATGAGCCAGATGCTCCATGCCCGTCAGCACCAGCAGCGGGACAGGCATGATGGCCGCCATCGCCAGCAGCCGGCCCAGAATGCCCCAACTGCTGCGCACGTCCCGCCGCAGCATATGTCCCACCAGCAGCAGGAGCATCGCGGCGGCCAGCAGGTTCAACATCAGCGGCGTTAACGGCTTCAGCCGCTCGATCCAGCCAGGATCTGCAGCGCTGGCCGGATCACCGGTCAGCCGCACCAGCCCCGCCAGCAGCGACGTCCACAGCGGCGAAGCCGAACCGGCCAGGGCCTGCGCCGCGGTCGCGTGGTCATCCGCATTCCCGCCGGCGGCCATCTGCCGGGCCAGGGTCAGGTGGGCATACGCTTCATCCATCGCGTACGTGAACTGGCCCTGACACGCCCGGTCGGCTCGAACCACCTGCAGCACCGTAGCCGCCAAAACGATCAACACCGCCCCCACCGCCGCCACACGGATGCGACCCATCGGCGGGGCCACCGGCAAAGAAGACGGTCCCGAAGCTACCATGGTGCACGACTCAGTTGCATCACACTCCAGTCGGGCGGCCCGTGTCCTGAACAAGCACGCCCACGATCCACCGGCCCCGCACCGAATTCTGCGGGGGCACTA